>NZ_RQJK02000001.1:0-472678 GCF_022342325.2 Pseudomonas sp. AF32
CGGCGCTTGGGTGAAAGGAGGAGGGGCGAAATCTCCCACAGTCTGTACTGCGGCTAACAGTCAGAATCGAGCCTTGTCCCTCCTCCTCCCTTCAAGTCCTACCATACAAGCGAGCCCTGCTCGCGATAGCGGCCTGTCAGGCGCCGCAAATACTCCAGCTTATTTCTCTACAAACGCCCGCTCGATCAGGTAATCACCCGGCTCACGCATACGTGGCGAAACGGTCAGGCCGAAGCTGTTGAGCACTTCGCTGGTTTCTTCCAGCATGCTCGGGCTGCCGCACAGCATGGCGCGGTCGTCCTGCGGATTGATCGGTGGCAGGCCGATGTCGCGGAACAGTTTGCCGCTGCGCATCAGGTCGGTCAGGCGGCCTTCGTTTTCGAACGGCTCGCGGGTCACGGTCGGGTAGTAGATCAGCTTTTCACGCAGGGCTTCACCGAAGAACTCGTTCTGCGGCAAATGCTCGGTGATGAATTCGCGGTAAGCGACTTCGTTGACGTAGCGTACGCCGTGGCACAGGATCACTTTTTCGAAACGCTCGTAGGTTTCCGGGTCCTGGATGACGCTCATGAACGGCGCCAGGCCGGTACCGGTGCTGAGCAGGTACAGGTGCTTGCCCGGCTTGAGATCGTCCAGCACCAGGGTGCCGGTGGGTTTCTTGCTGATGATGATCTCGTCGCCTTCCTTCAAGTGCTGCAGTTGGGAAGTCAGCGGACCGTCAGGTACTTTGATGCTGAAGAACTCGAGATGCTCTTCCCAGTTCGGGCTGGCAATCGAGTAAGCGCGCATAAGCGGGCGGCCGTTGGGCTGCTGCAGGCCGATCATCACGAACTGACCGTTCTCGAAGCGCAGGCCCGGATCGCGGGTGCACTTGAAGCTGAACAGAGTGTCGTTCCAGTGATGAACACTGAGGACACGCTCGTGGTTCATGTTGCTCATGTACGGGGGACTCCTGGAAATGATGCCTGCGCCGGGAAGGAGCGCAATTGCATCGCATTCTAATAGCGGCGACAATATCTGTTAAATGGATTATTAAGATAAGGGTTATCGGTTATATCGATATGCGATTTACTCTACGTCAACTTCAGGTCTTCGTCGCCGTCGCTCAGCAGGAAAGCGTTTCCCGTGCTGCGGACCTGCTCAATCTGTCGCAATCGGCCGCCAGCACTTCCATCACCGAACTGGAGCGTCAATCCAGTTGCCAATTATTCGACCGAGCCGGTAAACGCCTGAGCCTCAACGCCCTGGGCAAACAGCTACTGCCCCAAGCGGTGGCGCTGCTGGACCAGGCCAAGGAGATCGAGGACCTGCTCAACGGCAAGTCAGGCTTCGGCTCGCTGGCGGTCGGCGCCACGCTGACCATCGGCAATTACCTGGCGACCCTGTTGATCGGCGGTTTCATGCAGCGCCACCCGGAAAGCCAGGTGAAGCTGCATGTGCAGAACACAGCCAATATCGTGCATCAGGTTGCCCACTATGAAATTGATCTGGGTCTAATCGAGGGCGATTGCAGTCACCCGGATATCGAAGTGCAGAGTTGGGTGGAAGACGAACTGGTGGTGTTCTGCGCGCCGCAACATCCGCTGGCCAAGCGCGGCCAGGCGACCATGGATGAATTGACCCATGAAGCCTGGATTTTGCGCGAACAGGGCTCCGGCACCCGACTGACCTTCGACCAGGCCATGCGTCATCATCGCAGCGCGCTGAACATCCGTCTGGAGCTGGAACACACCGAAGCCATCAAGCGCGCCGTGGAGTCCGGCCTGGGCATTGGCTGCATCTCACGCCTGGCCTTGCGCGATGCCTTCCGGCGCGGCAGCCTGGTGCCGGTGGAGACGCCGGATATGGACCTGGCGCGACAGTTCTATTTCATCTGGCACAAACAGAAATACCAGACCTCGGCCATGCGCGAATTCCTCGAGCTGTGCCGGGCCTTTACGGCCGGTGCGCAGCGTAGCGACGAAATCGTACTGCCGGCCATTGCCTGAGTATTTAAAGCAGCACCAGCCCCCACACCAGCGCAATCATCGTCAGGGCGACAAGCTGGGCAGCACTGCCCATGTCCTTGGCGTTCTTGGACAACGGGTGCAATTCCAGGGAAATGCGGTCGATGGCTGCTTCCACCGCTGAATTGAGCAATTCCACGATCAAGGCCAACAGACAGACCGCAATCAACAGCGCCTGCTCGACACGGCTGACGTTCAGGAAGAACGACAGGGGAATCAGGACGACATTGAGCAGGACCAATTGACGGAACGCCGCTTCGCCGACGAAAGCCGCGCGCAGACCGTCCAGGGAATAGCCGGAGGCGTTAAGGATGCGTTTCAGGCCGGTTTGGCCTTTGAAAGGTGACATAGAGTAGGCAACTGATTGAAAGAAGTGGAAAAGCTAATCCAGGCCTGGTCAAAAAAGCGTGAATGGACACGCTATGGCTGCGGCGAAATTGACTCAAGTTGTTGCAACAACAAAGCCGCCTGGGTCCGGGTGCGCACATTCAGTTTACGGAAGATCGCCGTCACATGGGCCTTGATAGTGGCCTCGGACACATTCAATTCATAAGCGATCTGCTTGTTCAATAGCCCTTCGCAGACCATGGTCAGCACGCGAAACTGCTGCGGTGTAAGGCTGGCCAGGCCTTCACTGGCGGCCTTGGCTTCCTCGGACACGCTCACCGCCTCGAACGCCTGGGGCGGCCAGGCGGCGTCGCCATCCAGAACCGCCTTCACAGCCTTCTGAATCGCTTCAAGTGAACTGGATTTGGGGATAAACCCACTGGCGCCGAACTCCCGGGCCTTGACCATTACCGAGGCTTCTTCCTGGGCCGAAACCATCACGACAGGAATCTGTGGGTATTGACCGCGCAACAGCACCAGCCCGGAAAAGCCATAGGCGCCGGGCATGTTCAGGTCCAGCAGCACCAGATCCCAGTCGGCCTTTTCGGTCAACCGGCTCTCCAGCTCCGCGATACTGGCCACCTCCGTCAGCCGGACATCCGGGCCCAGGCCCAGGGTCACCGCCTGATGCAACGCGCTACGAAAGAGCGGATGGTCATCGGCAATCAGGATTTCGTATGTGGCCATTGTTCAAATGATCCTGTTTTTTATGGCAGACCCGATGCAATCGCGCCCTGCCAGAGCCACTCAAGACACCGTCATGCGGCGGTGCCCAAAGGGAGCACGTTCAACGCCAACGCGTCGCCATCACAGCGTCTTACCCTCGGCCGTGCCCCGGTCGGCGCCAAGCATGCCCAGCGAAACCGGGGTGGTCAAGCAGCATGGCCACGCTGCCTTCAGTATGGGCCACTATTGGGCCAATACTGGTTGGGCCACACGGATAAAGGGCATCAGCTCAGCGTGAGCCGGGGTCGATACATTCACTTCCTGCTGCCCTTTGGCACCCAGGTAGTGCTGGCTGAACACATCGAAATAGGCGTCCAGGGCCGAGGCGGCGTCACGGTCCCCCGCCAGCTCCAGGCACAGCGCCGCCACTTCGGCGGTGCACAAGTGCTCGCTGCGGGTGGAACGGCGCAAGCGGTAGCGCGACAGCCTGTCGGGCAGCAGGCTCAGGATCGGCAAACGGTCGAAATAGGGACTTTTGCGGAAAATCTTCCGCGCCTCCGTCCAGGTCGCATCCAAAAGAATGAACAGCGGACGCCTGGAGTGATCGAGATCGACCGTGTGGGTGACCCTCGACGGCTCGACGTATTCGCCGGGAAATACCAGGTAAGGTTGCCACTGCGGGTCGTTGAGCAAGGCCAGCAACTGCGGGTCGGCTTCGGTGCGCGACCAGATGAACGCATGATTGTCGCGAACCACATCGGCTATCAGCCAGCCGGTATTGCTCGGTTTGAACACTTCCTTGTTGGTCATGATCAGGCAAACCCCGGAGCGGGCCTCGACACTCGGGCGCCAGGCACAAAGGCAATGGCTTTCGATCACCCGGCAGGCACTGCAACGGGGAGCGCGCCAGCCCCGGGCCTGAAGCGGCTTGATGCCCTCATCGATGCGCTGGTCGCGCAGGCGGGCTACGGCGTTGGGGGTATGATTCGTCATGGAAAACGCCGACAGGCAGGAAAACTCGACACGAACGACACTCGGCAGGGCAATGAAGGCCGGCAGTTTACCAGAGCGCGCAAGCCTGTACCGTCCACCCTTGCTCCCCTATAATTCGCCGCCACTGAACGCACAGTCACGTGACCGGTCGAACCACCTGTCACTGAACCAGGAGAGTTTCATGCTGCGCCTTATCGTCCCCACCGTTGCCGTTCTGCTGGCGACGTCCTTCAGCGCTCAGGCTGCCTCGCTGAAAGAACTCGAACTGAACAAGATGCTGCAGAACGTGGCCAGGGAAAGCAGCGTCGGCACGCCACGGGCGATCAATGAAGACATTCTCGACCAGGGCTATACGGTCGAAGGCACCGAATTGATCAACCATCTCAGTGTGCAAAGCAGCCATGCCCAACAAATGCGCGCCGATCCCAAGGCCGTGTATTTCCAGCTGGGCGCCAGGGTGTGCACCAACCCGGGCTTCCGCAAGCTGATGGCCCAGGGCGCGACCATGCGTTACGAGTTCACGGAAGTTAAAACCAACCGCCCGGTCGCGACCGAACGCTTCCAGGAATCGGATTGCCCGAAACCGGCCAAGACCAAGAAGTAATCACCCCGTGCGTGCGCGCCGTTGCTCATCATCGGCGCGCAGTTCCGCCACCAGCGCCTGCAGATAACGCGAGCGCCACGTCCGGCCCTCCAGCCGGCGGCAACATTCTTCCTCAAGACTGACTTGATTGGCCTGGGCCGCTTCCAACAGCGCCAGATACAACTGCCTGTCGAGTTCCAGAGTCACCCTGGTCATTTTCTCCCGCCTCCATGCCCCATCCGCTTCAATCCATCGAGAGGCCCGGCCATGGGCATCGAATAGCATTGGCACGCCTGTTATCAGTAAATCAGAGCGGCACGCACCCGACCGTCAATCAGACGAGCGGCACGGTATTTCCAGTGTATGCATCCAGCGGTTGCCAACGGTCACTTTTGGGCGCCATGATCTGGACGTGAAGGTCAACTAAATTGATGAGTATCGCTTTGCTTTGGGCAGAACGAGGCTGCCCCCAGAACCTTGCCGTGAGATTGTTTTTTAATCCAAGGGAAAGACAGAACCCGATGGATGGCTCGATCGCCTTGCAGCAGACCGCATCGAGCCAAATCGAACGCCCGGGCACCGCCTGGACGACAACGACACACGACGTGTCGTGGCCCTGACGAAACTCGTCCGGACCGGGGTTCTGTAAGAAGGAGAAGCTTAATGCCTTACAAACCGAATGACCTGCTCAGTCGTCATTTTGAGAACCATGGCCACGACCTTACCCACAAGGTCGAAGAGCAACTCAACCTGGTATCACCCGACAGTCCCAACCTTCCCATCTACCGCGACATGATCCTGACCGTGCTGCGCATGGCCCAGGAAGACCACAACCGCTGGAATGCCAAGATCACCCTACAGGCGCTGCGGGAGCTGGAACATGCATTCCGCACACTCGAACAATTCAAGGGCCGCCGCAAGGTGACGGTCTTCGGCTCGGCCCGAACGCCTATCGAACACCCCCTGTACGGCCTGGCCCGGGAGCTGGGTGCAGCGCTGGCCCGCTCGGACATGATGGTCATCACCGGTGCCGGCGGAGGCATCATGGCTGCCGCCCATGAAGGCGCGGGTCGAGAGCACAGTCTCGGATTCAACATCACCCTGCCCTTCGAACAACATGCCAACCCGACCGTCGAAGGCACGCCGAACCTGCTGCCGTTCCATTTTTTCTTCACCCGCAAACTGTTCTTCGTCAAGGAAGCCGACGCGCTGGTACTCTGCCCAGGCGGTTTCGGCACCCTCGATGAAGCGCTAGAAGTCCTGACACTGGTACAGACAGGCAAGAGCCCGCTGGTGCCGGTGGTCTTGCTGGACGTTCCAGGGGGGAAATTCTGGCAAGGCGCCCTGGACTTCATTCGCGAACAATTGGAGGAAAACCGCTACATCCTGCCCACCGACATGAAACTGATGCGACTGGTATTCAGCGCCGAAGACGCCGTGGAAGAAATCAACCAGTTCTACCGCAACTTCCACTCCAGCCGCTGGCTCAAGCATCAATTCATTATCCGAATGAACCACAAGCTCAACGAGCAAGCCATGGAGCAGATGCAGGTGGAATTTGCCGACTTGTGCCTGAATGATCGTTTTCACCAACTGACCTACAACGGCGAAGAATCCGACGAGGCGCGGTTCAGTCACTTGACGCGGCTGGCCTTCAACTTCAACGCCCGTGATCATGGCCGCTTAAGGGCACTGGTGGATTACATCAACCTGCCGGAAAACTGGGTGCAGCCCCACTCCAAGGCCCGCCTCCATACCTGGGAGACGATCAAAGTCACCTGAGCCCATAAAAAAACGGCCCGCTATCGAAATAGCGGGCCGTTTTTTTATTAATCGTCCAGGCCGCGACCGCTGAACAAGCGGTTGATCATCTCCATGGAGTAACCTCTATACGCCAGGAAACGCCCTTGCCTGGCCCGTTCTCGTGCATCAATGGGCAAATGCCCTAAGAACTTGCGACGCCAGGTATCCGTTAACAGATCCTGCCAATCGATACCGCTTTCGCGCAAAGCCCGTTCGATGTCCGAGCGCTGCAAACCACGTTGCCCCAGCTCTTCACGAATCCTTAGCGGACCGTAGCCTGAGCGGGCACGATAAGCGACAAAGCTTTCGAGATAACGGGTTTCCGAGAGCAGCCCCTCTTCCGTCAAGCGGTCCAAGGCTGTTTCGATCAACTCATCGGGAGCACCGCGCTGACGCAGTTTACGCGTCAGCTCGACTCGACCATGCTCGCGTCTGGCGAGCAGGTCCATCGCAGTTCGCCGCACCGCGACGAGGGTATCGAGTACGGCGGTCATCGGATCGATCAGATATCAGCGTCAGCCAGGTCGTCAGCGGTCTCACGGCTGGACAGCGCCTTGACGTCCGCCACCGGGCTCAGCAGCTTGTCGCGCAGTTGCTTCTCGAGGGCTGCCGCCACTTCCGGGTTATCCGCCAGGAACTTGGCCGAGTTGGCTTTACCCTGACCGATCTTGGTACCGTTGTAGGCATACCAGGCGCCGGATTTTTCGACGAAACCGTGCAACACACCCAGGTCGATCATCTCACCATTGAGGTAGATGCCCTTGCCGTAAAGAATCTGGAACTCAGCCTGACGGAATGGAGAAGCGACCTTGTTCTTCACAACCTTGACGCGGGTTTCGCTACCCACCACCTCATCACCTTCCTTCACCGCGCCGGTACGACGGATGTCCAGGCGCACCGAGGCGTAGAACTTAAGCGCGTTACCACCGGTAGTGGTTTCCGGGCTGCCGAACATCACGCCGATCTTCATGCGGATCTGGTTGATGAAGATCACCAGGCAGTTGGCATTCTTGATGTTACCGGTGATCTTGCGCAGGGCCTGGGACATCAGGCGAGCCTGGAGGCCCACGTGCATGTCGCCCATTTCACCTTCGATTTCAGCTTTTGGCACCAGTGCCGCCACGGAGTCGACGATGATCACGTCGACCGCGTTGGAACGCACCAGCATGTCGGTGATTTCCAGGGCCTGCTCACCGGTGTCCGGTTGGGAGACCAGCAGATCGTCGACATTGACGCCCAGCTTGCCGGCGTATTCCGGGTCCAGGGCATGTTCGGCGTCGACGAAGGCGCAGGTCGCACCGGCTTTCTGGGCCTGGGCGATCACGGACAGGGTCAGTGTGGTTTTACCGGAGGATTCAGGACCGTAGATCTCGACGATACGACCTTTCGGCAAGCCGCCGATGCCCAGCGCAATGTCCAGGCCCAGGGAGCCGGTGGAGATGGAAGGAATAGCCTGACGGTCCTGATCGCCCATACGCATTACGGCACCCTTGCCGAATTGACGTTCGATCTGACCCAAGGCCGCAGCCAAGGCTTTCTTCTTGTTGTCGTCCATTAAAGTCCTCACGTAATCAATAAGGCCTGACGGCCAACACCTGTATAAGTAGCCAGTATTATTCCACAGCGATTCGGGATCGCCTACCCCTGATTTGAGATTTCTACGGCGGCATGTTGCAGCAACCCCTCTAGCGCGGCCTTCACCGTTTGTCGGCGGACCTCGTCGCGGTTACCCGGAAAGAATCGCTGCTCGCTGAAGACCGCGTCGCCGACGCCCCACGCGAGCCACACGGTGCCCACCGGCTTGTTCGGCGAACCACCGTCCGGCCCGGCCACGCCGCTGACCGCCACGGCAAACCGCGCCAGGCTTTTTTGCCGGGCGCCCTGCGCCATGGCCTCGACCACCTCGCGACTGACCGCTCCCACCGTCCCGAACAGATCGGCCGGCACGTTCAACTGCTGGGTCTTCTGACGATTGGAATACGTGACGTAACCCGCCTCGAACCAGGCCGAACTCCCCGGAATACGGGTGATCGCCTCGGCAATCCCACCCCCGGTGCAGGATTCGGCCGTGGTGACATGGGCATTGAGCAATTGCAAGCGCCTGCCCAGCTCAGCGGCCAGTTCGGTAATTTCGTCCATGGGGCTCTCCTGATTCGACGCAATGGGGCCTACCGTACACGAGCGTTCAAACGTTGCAAGGTTCGCCGGATTACTGACCCAACGCCCTGACGTAAGCCTGGCAAGCCTGCAGCGCGATCAATCCGCGGTCGCCTTCGTCGGTGATGGCGATAATTCGTTGAGCATGCGCCGGGTCAAGTCGGGCGCGTGGGGCGCCATGATCCACGCCGCCGGGGCCGGTGGCGGCGGGCACCGCGCAACCGGCGGCATCATCGGCGTCGAGGAGGACTGACAGCCGCACATCGGCAGTAGCAAGGCGATCGCGCAAGCGATCCTGGTCACGTTGGGCATCGCTCAAGGCTCGGTAATGGGTTTGTTCGCTGGTGGAGAGTCGTTGTTCAAGGGCGAGGCGTTTTTCCTCCTCGGCCTTTTGTTGCGCCATGGCAACCATTGTCAGCTGACTCAAAGTTTCAGCCTGCAACCTTGCTTGCTCCGCCAATACTTTGCCGTAGCGCCAGTCCTGGATTTTCCATGCTGAACCAACAATCAACAGTGTCAGCATAAACTTGGCCGCCGGCACCACCCTCAGCATGGTTGGACTCCTTGCAGTGTTTCCAGCGCCCGTGCATATAAAGCCCGCCGATCCTTTGCGCCATTCTGACCGCCATTGATCCTCTGGGTTATGGCATCGAAGCGTCCAAGATCAGCCAGGTCATTAAGCTTTAAAGTGCTCCAGAACCACGCCGCCGAATGAGCAGCCCATTGTGGCTGCTCCAATAACTCGGGCTTGTCGATTAGGTCCAAGCCCAGCGCCTGACCACAGGCCTGATAATTCGCCCGACCGGTTATCTGAATCAGTCCCCGACCTCGATATCTCAGACCATCACCATCCGGCTCGGGAGTATTCCCCAAGCGCAACGCCAGATAACCGGTATCGTATTTCTTCAGGTAGGCGTCGTTACCGAGCTCCCGTAAGTAGCGCAGTTGACCTGACTCATGACCGATTTGGGCAATAAATGCCGCAATACGCTTCGGACCAATTATCAGATAGCGGTCCATGGCTGTATTCAGGAAAGGTACAAAAACGCTGGCTTTGGTACCAACGTTCGGAAGGATACGCAGCAGTTGCGCCGAAGTGATGGGCATGGCGTTTCTCTTGAACGTGATTGAAGGATGATGAGGAAAGGATGGAATTGGCTCTAGACATTGTCGGAACCATCGCTATATTCAGCTCCTCACGCCAACCGGAACGATTCGATGAAAATCAGGGATCTCAGCAAACTGTCCGTAGATGGAGTTCTCTGCATAAGCCTTAAGGAACGACAGGACCGCAGAGACTTGTTGCTCAGGACCATGAACAACACAGGCTTGGACATCGAATTTGTGCTAGTAGACGCAGATAGGGAGGATCCAGTCAGAGGCTGCTTTGAATCACACTTGAAGTGCGCAAATATTGCGTTACAAAGAAAATATTCTAGGGTGCTGATACTGGAAGATGATGCGCTTCAATATGCTTTTTGCCAAAGCACAATTAATCACATAAACCATTTCATCACATCAAAAAATTTTTCCATACTACATCTAGGCTATACCATGGGAAAAATATGGCTCACCTGGAACCTATCCATTGCCCGCGGCAGAGTTACTGCACTACACGCTTACGTATTGAGCAAGCACGGTTGCGAAGAATTCTCAAAGCTTGAATATAACTCAGAGCCCATTGACCGAGTAGTAAGAAAAAAAATCAAGCAACACTGTGTATTTCCTATGCTATTTGGACAGCAACCTGCTCACCTTACGTCTAGTGATATAGAAAGCGTCGCATGCAATGACGATGAATTCTGGAAGAGAAACTGGAAGAAGCATATAAAGTCCGTTATAAAAAATTTTTACATGACCGTTTTTCGAGTGAATTTTTAAGCAATTTCATTCTATAACTGAAACATCGAACAAACGCTCCTCATGACAAGGAGCGTCTCTTTCGATAGCTAATACTTAATCACATATAACAATGCCAAGTTCCTTGGACGAACCTCATTGCCTCCGGAAACAGCTACCGTTATTACGTGGGCGTGATCCCCAGCAGATGCCGCAGTTCCGGAAATAGTATGGGTGTGATCGCCTGCTGATGCGGCCGTACCGGAAACGCTATGGGTATGTGCTCCGGCTGACGCCGCGGTACCACTAACAGCGTGGGTGTGTACTCCACTTGGGTTAGTCGGGGCTGTCACGCCACTTTGTAAATTCGCGGTTGTAAAATTAGGGCTCCCGCCACCCACATCATTGTTTTGTGCTCGCGGAGCAGTATGGGAATGTTCGCCAGCACTTGCAGCAGTGCCACTGACTGTATGCGCATGCGCCCCATCAGCTGCAGCCGTTGCGCTGAGCGTGTGTGTGTGGGCTCCGCCCGATGCTGCCGTAGCAGAGACAGTATGGACATGCCCCCCAGCATTAGCAGCCGTTGCGGTATGAGTATGGGAGGCATTCTGCCCGACCTGCGCCGTCCCCAGCGCCCGACCTGCATCAATCCCTCGTCCATCATCCCAACCACGGATGAACTCGCCTCGTAAATCTGGCAACGCAAAAGTTGTACTACCATCACCCGCACCAAAACGCGTGCCTATCGCCGCAAACAACGCCGCGTACTGTGTACGAGATACAAGACTGCCATTGCACTTGAGCCAGCCGTTAGGCGGCTCAATTGTCGCTACGGCTTTGATATCTCCCACGTCGCTGCCGGTTTCCTTGATCACCCCCGTACTGGCGATCATTACCCACGCACCACCTCCAACTGAACTGTTCCATTGGACCCAGACATCCCCGCCATTGGTAATTTCACCGCTCTGAATGGCGTTGTGATCCATACCAAGAATTGGCTTGGCCGCCAGTCCGTTCGGAGCGAAGGTACTTGCGCCGGTGTTGGCCCGCGCTGCCTTAAAACGCAGTACCAATCCATCAACCAGCGAAAGAGGAGCAGGTTTATAAGTAGCGATGTAAGCGTTGACCGTCGTACCAGTATCCACTGCGTAATCGACCAACCCTGACTGATTGATCTTACGTACCGCCAAAAGCAATTGCCCCAGGTCAGCTTCGTCAGGAACCATTCCGGCCCCGGTGATGACACCCAGTAACTCTTGCGTAACGGCGTTACCCCATACAGCCGGTATCAACGACCCCGGTGTACCGGTCACCGGATTCTCATCGACAAACTTGCCGTTCACCAACCCAACGCTGGGAACACTTTTTGGATAATCCATTGGTTTACCTCCTAGTCATAGTTAATGTGAACCTTCGTATGCGCCGGCGCACTACGATGAATCAGGCACTCCAGCGCCGACCCTGGATTCACGCCAAACCGCTCGCCCCAATAACTCGCGCCGAAACGTCGCCCGAGCAGCAACCGTCCACCGGTGTTGAGGGTCCACATGAATTGCGCCTGCCAGGTGCCGAAGTGGTCTTTGCCAAAACGGGCGCGGCCCATGCGGGGGGCTTTGTGTTCGGTGATGGTGGCGTTGGGGTAGCCCTGGCTCCTGGCGATTTCCACGTAGTACGCAATCGCTTGGCTGCCCACCGCCAACAAGCGTCGGCGTACCGCCAGGCGGCGATCGTCAAACA
Organism: Pseudomonas sp. AF32; assembly: GCF_022342325.2. Lineage (NCBI taxonomy): Bacteria > Pseudomonadati > Pseudomonadota > Gammaproteobacteria > Pseudomonadales > Pseudomonadaceae > Pseudomonas > Pseudomonas sp. AF32. The sequence continues at coordinate 12,172 of NZ_RQJK02000001.1, forward strand.
GCGGCGTGGCACCCAGGCAGGGGTCGGGCAGGTTCATCACCCGTTCCCAATCCGGCACCAGTTCGCTCACACCCGCCGGATCCATTTCGTGCAGCAAGTCAGCGGCGCGGGCATCGAGACGCGCCAGTTCCTGGGCGATGCCTTCCAACACCTGCTCCAGCTCCGGCACCCGCTCCGGGTCCCATGCGGGGCCGCTGGGGAGCAGGCTGCGCAATTGGGCCTGGTACTGTTCGGCGGTTCTTATTCCAGCCATACGCAACCCCCGAAGGTCAGCAGTTGATTGCTGGCAGCGGTCACGTCGGCGCTGGGCGCGGTCAGCTTGTGGTCGGTTTCGCCGTTGGCGCTGCTGATGGCTTCGGCGATGTGGGTGAGCAACAGCGTCTCGCCGAGACCGGCTTCGCGGTTATGCAGGTCGCGCAGTTGAGCTTCGATTGCCGCACGAACCGCGCTGGTGTCCGGAGTGATACGCAGTTTGTAGGTCACCGGCACCTGGGTCGGCGCCAACACATGCACCTCGGCGGTCACCGGGCGCAGCGGTTCGATATAGGCCCGGACTTCCTCCAGTTGATCGGCGGTGGGAATCGGTTGCGGATCGTCGTCGCGCATCACGAACAAGCCAACCGTGCCGGGCCCCAGGTAGCTGCCGCGGCACCAGGCGCGGGTAATGCCGGGGCATTCCAGGGCCCAGGTTTCATAGTCTTGCGCCGAGCCGCCGTGCGGAATGATGCGGTAGGAGCGGATCACCCTCGCCCGCAGGGACTCGAGGCTTTCCCGGGCGACGCCACCGGTCAATCCTGGCGCCAACACGGTGAAACTGCTGCCGACGCCCAGGATCGGTTGCACCGGTGTCAGGACCAGGCCGGCCTCGGCATTACCCAGGCTGCCAGCGTCCAGTGCGGCGACAGTGGCGGTGTTCAGGCCATTGCCGGTGGTGCGGGCCGTCGTCACTTTGTAGGTGCGGCCGTCGTTGGCTTGCAGCAGCGTGTCGACGTCCAGCACCGCACCGGCAGTGGCCGTGAAGCTGACGCTGCCGCTGGCCACCTGGGCCGCTTTGCGCGCCTGGTTCAGGCGCAGGGCAGCGATGCGTTCCAGGGTGGACTCGTCGGCCTTGTCCGGCAGGATCTGCTCGGCGATCCAGTCCAGATAACCATACAGGCCATAGGCTGCGCCGCCGAGGGTGCGGGCCAGCACCTGGGCATCGGACTGGCGCAGCGAATCACTGGCCAGGTCGCTTTGGGCGCGCTTGATCAGCACCGGCAGCGAAGGGGTTTCAAACGGCATAGGTCACCTGCCAACTGTTATCGGGGTTGATGTCCAGGCGCTCGCCGTCGGCCAGGGTCAGGACCGTACGCAGGCTCAGGCGCTGGCCGTCGAGGCGTTCGCTGATGATGTCGATGGCGCTGCAGTGGCCGTCGTCGATCAGCCATTGCAAGGCTTCCCGGGCATAGAATTCGGCGTCGAGCTGGGTCTGGCGGGTCAGCTTGACCCGTCGCAACAACCACAGCCGCGAGCCAATGCGGTCGTCGGCGACGGTAGGAAAGGTGTCGCCCCACCAGCCGAAACGCTCTTCGTCATCGATGGCGTCGTCGTCAGCGGCGCGACGCCAGGTGAACAGGCTGATCAGCACCGAACGGGTCAGCGCGGCATGCAGGTTCTGGCTGATGAACATCATTGGCCTCCCGCCGGCGCGCCGGTCTGGCCGCTGCCGGCCTGTACGCCGACATGCACGTGCTTGATCTGGCTGACGCCACCTGCGATCTGGTCGCCCTGGGAAACGATCTTGCCGGTGTGATTGATCACGGGACTGTCGATGTTCACCGCGCTGCTGGCGTGGATATTCAAAGTCGCGGTATCGATGTCGATGACGTGGCCGCGCTTGAAGTGAATCCTGTCGCCTTCGTCGGTGTAGATCGCCACCTCGCCGGGGGCCAGGGCCTTGAGGCGAAAGCGGCGGTCGGCGACCACCAGGACCACGGCATGGGAACGATCACCGCCCAGGAACGTGGCGATACCCTCGGCACCGGCGAGGGGGTTGCTGGTGAAGCCGTAGGGTTCGAAGTGTTCCATGTCGTCGTTCACTTCGCCGGCGGTAAGGCGCATTTGCAGCGATTGAAGCTTGGAGGCCGAGTTGGCGAGCACGACAGTGCCGCGCGCCAGGAGGCGGGTCAGTAGGCTCATTGGGGTTCCTTCGGAATCGCAAAAATATGTCAGCCACCACGGGACACTGTGGGAGCGGGCTTGCTCGCGATGGCGGTGGGTCAGCGGACGCAGGGGTGACTGATACGCCGTCTTCGCGAGCAAGCCCGCTCCCACAAAGGTTCGGCGCCAGCTCAGGATTTGGGCTTGATCGGGTTCGCGTCGAAGGTATGGGGTGGGGCGACCTGCAGGGTGGTCACGGAGCCTTGGGCGGACAGTGAATACGTCACTTTGGAAATCAGCCTGTCGCCATCGAAACCCAGCACCGGGTCGATCACCCGCACCAGGGTGTTGTGCCGCCACAAGTCGCCATTGGCCTGGCGCCAGCCCTGCACGCGGTAGGTGGTGGTCAGGGCACGGCCGGTGCGGATGGCGCTTTCCCAGTCGGCCCGTTGCTGGGCCAGTTCGAAGGTCAATTGGGCGCTCTCGCTGATCACCGTCACCCGCTTGCGCTTGAAACTCAGGTCGGTGGCGGTGCCGGAGACTTCACTCACCGCTGCCCCGCTCTGCTGGTCGCTACCCTTGTGCTGGCCGATGACGCGGTATTCGGAGAACACCTGGCTGTAATCCATCGGTGCGCTGGCCGAGAGAATATTCTTGCCCAGTTCCAGCACGTCGCTGGCGCGTCCGCCGCTTCCCGGCTTTGCCAGCAATACCCGCCCTTCGGCGTCGTCGGTGGAAAACACCCGGAACAAGGTCAGCAGCCGGTCAATGGACTGGAAGACCGTTTCCCCGGGCACGATGCTGTGCTGGCTCAACCGAGCGGTTTCCGGGATCTCGCTGACTACCCCGACGCCATATTGCGACGCCAGGGCCTGGACGATGCTCAGTACCGTCTGGCCGCGCCATTGGGTCGGTCGGTTGATTGCCGCGCAGTCCACCAGGTCCTGGGTCTTGGAACCGCCTTCGATGCTCAGGCTGATCTGGCGTCCGTCATAGCTGATCGGTGCCTTGAACACGTAGCCACTGAGCACCAGGTCGGAACCGATGCGCACCTGGCATTCGTCACCGGGGCGGATCGGTACTGCCTGGGTCTGTCCAGGCCATTGCCAGGTGATGTCGAGTTTGAATGTGCGGAACTGACGCTCCAGGTCCGCACTGATTTCCACGCTTTTCCAGCCACCGTAATCCAGCCCGCCGACGGTGAGCGTGACAACATTGTCGAGCTCGCTCATGGCTTACTCTCCCGAGACTTTCAGGTCATTGGGTGGCAGGAAACCAGGGTGGGCGACGCCGTTGCGCTGGGTCACTTCGGTGACCCGGGTGGCATCGGCGAATTGCTGATACGCCACCACCAGCGCCGGCAGGCTCTGCTTGAACGACAGGTTGATCAGCCTGACACCCGAAGAAGCCACTGCCGTCAGGTGCGCAGCCATTTGCTGACGCAGGTTATTCAAGGCCTGGTAGTGTTCCGGATCGGCCTTGAGGGAGGCCTGCCAAATGGCATCGTTGAGGGCATCGCGCAGGGCCAGTACATCGTCGGCCACCGGCACGTCCCGGCGCTGGATCGGCTGCACGGCCTGCTGCGCCACCGATGGCGTGGCCCCCAGCTTGACCACCGGCACCGCCACGGGCATCGCCGCAATCCATTGCGCGGCCTGCACCAGCAGCGTGTCCTGGACCAGATCGGCCACGGCCTGGGCCGCCGCCGTGGTGTCCTTGCCGGTGGTGAGCTTGGGCGCGTCCGTCTTGCGAATGGCTTCCACCTGTTGCGACACGCTGGCAATCACGCCGCGATAGCCGTCACGGGCGAAGTCCTTCAACTCGCGAATATCTCCCAGCAGTCCCTTGAACTCGGCCGCCACTTCCCTGGGCAACTCCTTGACCGCCTTGACCAGATCGCTGAGTTGCCGATAGGTCTCGATCAACGGCTTGAGCTCCTGCTCGATGATGCCGTACACCTCTTTGAGGCTGTTGCGCAGGTCGGCGATGCCGATCCGCGCCGCCTTGATCAACGTCATGGCGTCTTCGAAACGCCGCACCGCGGAGCCCAGCAGACTGTCGGCCGACACCAGCAGCAGCTTTTGGCTGTTGATCGCAGCCGAAGGAAATTGCAGCGGCTGATCGGGGTAGAACTTCAAGGCGAACGTCACCAGCCCGCCGTCCTGGCGAGTCTGGGTCATGTCGCACTCGCCGACCTTGACTTGCAGGCGCCCCAACCACGGATGCACCAGTTCGCCGCTGCCCTGCTCCAGCGCCTTGAGCAGCTTGTCGCGCTGCTCCAGGCAATCGGGGCCAACGATGAACGCAGTCAGTTCATGAATCCTGGCCTGCTGGCCCAGCCCTTCGAAAAACGGCTGGTCGCGCTGGGGATATTCATGCAACTGGCCCTTGTGACCCACCGGGGTCTTCGCCTGGTCGACCCAGAACCCGACGCCACGAAACGACGCCGGCAACAAACGATCACGCCAGCTCATTGGAGCCTCCTGTGGAAAGTGAGCGATAGCCGATGCGCGAACTCACCGCCAGGCCCGGTTGATTGGTCTGTGGCGGATCGGCGCGCAAACCGGCCGGCGCGTTTTCGAAGCGCACGGTCAGACCGCCTTCGAGTTGCGTACGATTGTTGGCGGCGCTTTGCTGTACCAGGGCACTGGAAGTCTGAGGCAACGCACCCGGCGCCAGCGCGGTTTTCGCCACCGGATTGCCGGGCGGTGGCGCGAGGCTGGAAGACAGGCCCGAAGGCTGTTCACTGGCCCCACCAAAGAATGCCGGCGCCAGTTCACCCTTGCCTTCGGCATTGGTCTTTTGCTGCGCTTCGGCCAACCCCTGCACCTTGCCGGTGAAGGTGGTGATGATTTCCCCGAAGCCACCGTTGAAAAACGCCTTGATCGGCGCAATCACACCCTGCAGCTCGTCCCACCACTGGCTGAACCACTCGCCCACCGGGCCCCACTGCTTGACGAGCCCTTCGATGGGCGACCAGTCGAACAAACTGCTGAACACCGCCAGCATGAGCGACACCTGGTTGCGAATGCCTTCGCCGATGCCGGCGAAGACCTCGACGAGGGTGCCCCAGTTGGCCATGATCAGGCCCAACGGCGTCCAGTTGAACAGTCCCTGGAGCACATCCATCACCGGCACTGTCAATGCCTTGAGCAAATCCCAAATGGCCGAGAACAACCCGGTCAGGGGCGTCCAGTTGCTGATGATCAACCCCAGGGGTGACCAGGCGAACAAGGTCTGCATGAACCCGATGACTGGCGTCGTCGCCGCCACGAGCACATTCCAGAGCACACCGAAAAACGCGCTGATCGGTCCCCAGTTGCTGATCACCAGCCCCATGGGCGTAAAGGCGAACATCGTCCTGAAGAACTCGGCCATCGGCAGCACGATGGGCGCAACCCTTTGCCACAGCCCGGCGAAAAACGCCGAGATCGGCTCCCAGTAGGCGATGATCATCCCGGCTGCCAGGGCGATACCCATGGCGATCAGGCCGATGGGATTCATCTTCAAGGCCAGGTTGACCACTTCCAGGGCCTGGCTCGCGCCACTGACTGCCGTCTGCATCGCGCTGAACGCCACGGCGCCGGTGGCCAGGCCCTGCACCAGTTGCGGGTTGTCCTGCAGCACTTGGCCCACGCCGTTGACCATCGGCTGCAAACCGGTCGCCACCGCGTTGACCGCCGGCCCCAGCGCCGAACCGAACTGTACCGACACGTTGCTGATGGAAGTCTTCAATCCATCCAGGCTCTGTGCCGCCACGCGAGGGGCCTCGGGTGCCTGGAGGGCGCCGGTCGCCACGTTCACCTCGGCGACTTCGCTCTTGAGGGCCGTTGCCGAGCGCAGCCCCTCCATGAACGGCTTGGCGAGGCCACCGTCCGGGAGCAGGCCTGAAATATCCAGGCTGCCCAGGCCCGTTGCATCGAGGTTCTGCTTGAACAGTTGGACTTTCGCCCGAAGGCCGGCGAGCTTGGGCGACAGCTCATCGATGCCGGTCAGCAGCACCGCCCTTTTCTCTACCTTTTGTGTGTCTGCCATCACTGCACCTGCTGCATCGCATTGATCCGTTGCGCGTGCTCCAGGGATTCGCGGAGCACATCCAGTGGCCTGGCCATCATCTGCTGGGGGTCAACCTTCCAGAACCAGGCCAGGTCATAGGCGGCTGCGATCAGGTCGCCGATGGCTGCGACGCCGCACTCATGAAAAAACTCGCGACAGCCCAGCTCAACGCGTTGAGGTCAGCCAGGTCCAACTGGTTGACCGACGACGGCGGGATGCCGGCGCAGACCGCGATGTATTTGGCCGCGACGTCCATGTCCAGGCTCACTTCTTCGCTCTTGTCGATCTTGTACGGCAGCGCCTTGATCGCGCGGACCTCCTGCACCGTAGGGCGGCGCAGGATCAGTTCGTGCAACGGCTCGCCGTGGGCCTCGATGGCCACGCGCAACGTCACGACATCCTTCATTGCCAAGTCCCCTTGATGCCCTCGAATTTCAGCTCGATGGTGGCGTCGTCGCCCTTGGACACCGACTCTTCCACCAGGTAGGCGCCGGCCAGCACGTAGACTTTGCCGTTGTTGAATTCACAGGTGACGGTCATGTCGGTGCCGGCCACCAGCTGCTTGAGCGGGAAGTCCGCAGTGTGCAAGGCCGTCACCTTGAAGGACGGCGCGATGTCGGTTTCCTTGTAGAAGCCCGGCACGACGGTTTCGCGTTTGGTGAACATCAGCGGTGCTTCACAGCCGCCGTTGATGGTCAGTTGAGCGCCGTCCACTTTGACGTAGCAGGTGCCCGCAATCAATTGACCCATGGTGTTTCTCCCTTCAAATAAAAAGCCCACAGGAAGTGGGCTGAATTCAGCTGTCCGAACACTATGTTCAGGCGGCGTCGTCGTATTGCAGGCGGAACTGGTTGAGCAGCGCGAACACGCGCAGGCCGTTGATGTAGTCCGGCGGGAACAGCACGTTGACCCGGCTCGGGTCCTGGCTGTCGCGCTCGACGATCAAGTGCTCGGCGAACAGTTCGGCGTTTTCCACGTGGCCTTCCAGTTCGAGCTTGGCGTACTGGGCAATCAGCTCACCGCGAATGGTGCTCGGCGTGACGATGGGCTGGCCTGCGCCGAAACGGGTGCCGTCGGAAGCCAGTTTGTGGCGGCCGTACTTGCTGGTGATCACGCTTTGCAGCCGGCGCACGATGAACGCCGACTGGTGCATGGTTTCGCTGTCCAGGTAAGAGTTGTCGGCCTGGCCGAAGGCATTCTTCTGATAGGTGGTGATGGAGCGCTGGATGCGAACGTAGCCACCTTCGTAATACGCCGTGGCGATGCCGTAGTTGAGCAGCGACTGACGCTCGGTCAGGGTGAAGCGTTCGCTGGCCGGGGCCGGATCCAGGCCTGGCAAGCTGCCGCTCTGAGTCGGACGGCTGGCGTCGGCCGAGATGAACACCGCGGTACGCGCGGCCAGTGCAGCGGCCTGAACCCAGAACGGTTGCGGTACGCCCGGCTCCAGAGCCTGGATGGTCATGTGCTGGTCATTGCGTGCCTGACCGGCAGCCACCAGCGTGCCGATAGTACCGCGCTTGGCACTGTAGACATGGCCGAACAACTGCTTGGCCCAGGACCAGCGACCGGTGCTGTCATCCATGACCGCTTGCCAGGTGTTCAGACTCGACACGTCGGACCAGGGCATGGCAATGAACTCGAACGGCTCGTCGCCCAGGGCCGCGACGGCAGCGGTCTGGTCCGGCACACCGGCGCCGCCGGTCATGGCGGTGACGGCCGTGGTCAGGCCCGCGGGCGTGTCTTCGCCGTTGCTCTTGCCGAGGCGATTGAATTGCAGGCTGATGTCGTTGCCGCTGTCGCCGGTCCATTTGGCGCTGAGGGTCACGACGCCATCGACGGCCGCGGCAGTCACCGGCAGATCGGCTGCGGCGTTAACCTTCAGGGCCAGTGCCGTGGCAGCCTGGGCAGCGGTGGCGCCGTTGACGATGGCTGCCTGGACGCGCACGCCGCCCACATACAGGTTGAGCACACCGCTTTCGGTGGCGGTACCGGTGAGGGTCAGCACACCCTTGGCGATGGCACCTTCGACGTTGTGCAGGGGCAGGCACCAGATTTCGCCGAGGGGATCGGTCTTGCGCCAGGTTTCGTACATCGAGGCGAGCATCGAACCCTGCCCACCGATGCTTTTCGCCAGGGCAGCGCTGGAAACCAGCACCAGTTTGCCGACGTCTGCCGGCGGTACGTTGTCGTTGACCTGGGCCACGATCAGCCGGCGCATCGCCGACGACGCGCTATTGGCGGCCGAGTTGTCCATTTCGGCGTAGAACAGCGGAACACGAATGTCCGCGGGAATGTTGCTGAATCCGATCGCCATTATTTGGCTCCCTGTGGTTTTGCCGTTTTCACGGCTTTGGTAGTGATATCGCCATCGGCCAGACGTCGACGCCACCAGGCGTTGTCCGGCACTTCACGGCCTTCGAGGGGCAGCAAGTCGCCCGCTTCCGGGTCCGGTACAGCCCGGCCGGGGGCCGGCAGCACGGTGATGCGTTTGCTCATGGGGTTACGCCTCCAGAGAAAGTCAGTTCCAGGCGCCCGTCGGGGCCGGGATGTTTCAGGTTGGGGTCCGCCGGATCGATGGCATCGACCCGCACGGTGACCCCGGTAAAGGACGACAAGCCGTCCAGTTCACGCTCGTGCCAGCTTTCGGCAGGCTGGCTCGCCAGATTGCGGCCCAGCTGGAACTCGGCGAAAAAGCGCAGCCGGTACAACACGCGGCTGCCATTGACCGAAACCGGTTCGCTGCCGTCGTACTCGATGCCGACGTAATCACCGCCCGGCTTGAATCCCACCAGTGCGCGCCACAACTCGGCCCGTAGCTCATGCAACAGTTCCAGCGCTTTTGTCGGGTCGCTGGCGTCGAGCACCAGCACGACGTCGAAGCGATCACGCACGGTTTGCAGCGTGACGTTCTGCGCGGTATTGCGGCCGGCGCTGTCGGCACTCGGCAGCACGTAGGCGCAGGGAGATTGCAGCGGCGTGTCGGCCAGCAACGTGGCGAGATCGAAGCCGGCGGCCACGCGACGGGCGAGCGTGGGGCATTGCTCACGCAACTGCGTGAGGATCGGGGTGATCTTCATGGGGGGCTCCAGCATTATTGGGATGTGCAACGAATGCTTCTTTGCAACGGCGGAGAACGGCTGCGAAGTTTTTTCAATGAATGAGAGCAAGCATGAGATGGCTTCTCTCTGTGAATCGGCAGCACCGGGCTCACTGTGGGTCGGAACGGGAATCCGGTGGCGGTACTTCGCACACGCCGATCCGCTTGGCGACCCAGCGCTCGTAGAGACCGATGGCCACGTCGGCACCGGCCATGGCGGTCAGGCAACCCAGGGCGCAGGCGCTCCAGATCGACATGCCGAGGGCATACAGCAGCATGATTGCCGAGACACCGCAGATCACGCAGGCACCGGAGCGCAAGGCCAGACGCCGTAACAGCGACCAGCCACGGGCTCCTTCCTTGTCGGCACGCCACATCTCGCCGGACACCCCGCCCACCAGGGCGAGCAGGATGACCAGCCAGATCGGCATGTCCAGCAACGCTTGTTGCTCGTTTGTCATTCACGACTCCTGGGGGATGGTTGATGGGGTGGGTACTGGCGGGAAGGACGATGTTTTACAGCCGCTCGACAATGACGTTGTCGATAAAGGCGAAGTGAGCATTCGGATTCTGCTCATTCCAGAAGCTCAACGTGGTTTGATCGCTCACCGCGGTGAAATCGTAGGTTCTGGTTTCCCATACGGTTGCATCACTGGTGGCGACAGGGGTGTCGAAACGGGTCGTCTGGCCTGCGACTTTGACGTTGATGATGCCGGTCCCCGTGCGGTTTACGTACTTGGAACTGCCGGCACTGAACGTCAGGCGATAACGTGCGCCTACCACCGTGTTGATGTTCTGCTGGATGCCCCCGCCGTTTTGATAGGCGTAGTTGGCGAGGTCGACACTCATTGCCCCCTCAGCGGCGACCGAACTGCCAATGGCAGCCCTGACATTGATGTACTCCACGCCCGACAGAAAGGTGGTCCAGCCGGTCACAAAGTCGGCTTGGGCAGGGGTATTCAGTACGCAGTCATTGCCACAACCAGGGGTTTCAAAGCTGCCGTTAACGACCAGGTTGGCTGCGAAGGCAGAATCGCACGCCGACAACAGCGCCAGAGACAGGACGAACGGACCAATAAGACTTTTGATTTTTTTCATGTTTTCACCTGAAGAGTCGAATGTTTTTTGCGCGAAGATTGCGCATTCATGTCGCTCAAAGGCGATAACTCGAGACTCAAGGCCTTCACATGATTCAACGTCCCGCATCGGGAACATTTGATCTGGAGTTCGGTGTGTTCGCCCATGCGGGCCAGAAGTCGTTTGCATTGACCGCATCTGAAATCCTTCAGCATTAGAAATGCCCTTCCATGGCGACGGCGAGCTGCGTTCAGCTCAAGCCTTTGTTTCTACTTGAGCAGAACTGGCTTTATTTTGGAGCAGCGCAGGTCGCGCCTTTGTAAGTCATGGTGTAGGTGTAATGCCTGTCCCAAGACAGCGGGAGCGCGCTCGGTGCAGCCCATTCCGCATAACTGCCCGACATCGAACCAACAGCAGTTACCTTCCCCATGGCGATGGTGGCGAGATTGTTGGCACTCCCTGCCCCCTTCATGGGCACACTCCCATTCCATTGGAGATCATCTCCATTCTGGAACCACGCTCCGTTCCAGCCTGCCTGCGAAGTGGAATACCAGGTGTTGTCCGCCTTGAAGCAAATCGTTTGGTTGGCATAAAAACCGCCGCCTGGAACGTGGTAGGAAGCGAATTGCCAAGAACCGATAGGCGATGTTTCAGCGAACGCATAAAGGATCTGGCTCGCCAGAACTGTTGCAACCAGCACACTGAACAACTTTTTCATGGGCTTGTTTCCTTTAGGTAAATAAGTTTTTGGAACGTTGATCTGCCTTTCGGCGCAGGCATTCCAAAAAGCCCGGTTGCCCAGGCTTCCGAGATGCATTCCTCTTAAGGGAGTACGGGCCAGACAACGGTGTGTGGGAAACCGGGTTGCTTGTTGACCTGGGTAAAGGCGACGAGGTACTCCTTGATAGCGACTAGGTAAGCCTGTTCGGCGGCGCTGGCGACGCCCAGATCGACTTTGAACTGCAATCCCGAAGACGCAATTTGGCTCAAGACATTGTCGTACCGACGGTTTCTTTCAATTCGCATCTGTTCGGCCAACGCAGTCTGCGACCAGGGAAACTCGGAGTTAAAAGACCAGACACCGTCGGTATTGACTGCGTTGTAGTCATAATCAACCTGACCGCTGAGAGTGCTGGTGATGTCGATCCAAAGTTGATTGGTTGGAAACTCCTCCGAGATTGGATTCACGGTTTCATAAATGTTGTCGACTTTGCCATCTACCACGCGTGCATATTTCTTCAGGCTCATTTCCATATTTCCTCGTTTAATGGCCGGCCACTCCGGCACTTGGATCTGCCCCATCAGGTAGGCATTCCAAAAAGCCCGGTGTGTATCGGGCCTTTCAGTAATGCGGTCCTTCACTCTCCCAGGCTGAGCCTGCAGAGTTGATCTTTCGGCGCGACTGGCGCGGTACGGATCCATTCAAATTGTTCCTCCGACCGCGGCCCCTGCCCGCCGGATAACTGCTTCTGGTGCTTTACGCTGCACACCTGGGCCAGTTGCCAACCCTCTGAACCGTTAAGGCCGGTTCATCGCTGCCTGTTGGTGGAACTAAAGAGCGTTGTTGCCAGCCGCTTTGTCGAGCGGCTTGGACACAGAATATGCATGGATGCATATACAGTCAATGCGGAAATGCATTTATTTATGCACAGAAAATGCACTAACGCATCGACGCTCAATGAATACGGGGGGATCGGCGGATTTTCAGGGCGAAAAAAAACCCGCACGGTGGCGGGTTTATCGGATGGCGGCGGGGTTAACGGGCGTACATGCCCCACCAGAAGACGTGACCGAGGATGACGATCTGCTCATCCTGCATCTCCTGGAAGCTGTAGTCTTCGTCTGGATGTTCATCGCGGTTGAAGCTGCGCAGACGAATACCGGTAGGCAGACGGTAAAGCTGCTTTACCCGCAACTGACCGTTGTGATTGATGGCGTACAGGTCGCCGTCGACAATGTCGCCGATCCCGCACTTGCCCGCGTTCACCCCGACCGTCGCGCCGTCGCGCAGCACCGGCAACATGCTGTTGCCACGAACAGTCACGCATTTGGCCTGGTCGAACTGCACGCCGTTATGCCGCAGGCTGCGCTTGCCGAAGCGCAGGCTCGAGCGCTCGCTCTCCTCGATGACGAATCTTCCTGATCCAGCAGCCAATTCAACCTCACGCAGAAAAGGGACCGACACCTCGTCTTCTTCGACGGGGGTATCGTCGTCCCACAGGCTAATGTCCTTGAGTTCGGAATGCGACGCGTCGCGGCGGCTGTTGCCGGCGGGCGAAACATCCGCGCGCCCGCGCAACTGGTCGGTGCTCACGGCAAAATATTCGGCGATCTTCGAGATGTGTTTATCCGAAGGATCGACGATCTTGCCGCTGAGGATCCGCGAAAGTGTGGATTGAGGCACGCCGGTACGACGGTGAAGCTCCGTGGGGGAGATCCCGTGCTGATCGAGCAGCGCTCTTAATACGGTAGAAACGTTGCGTTTTTGCATAACGCGCATGATGCTTGTTCTTTTTGCAGAAGACAAATGCGGATTTGCATAAATCCGCATATCAGGGCGGAAACCTGTGGGAGCAAGGCTTGCCTGCGATGACTTAGGCACATTCAACATTGGTGCAAGCTGACCCCCCGCTATCGCGAGCAGGCTCGCTCCCACAAAGGGATCGAGGCTGTACGCAGCATCGGCGGACGACTCGGTAAACCTGTGGGAGCGAGCCTGCTCGCGATGACGCTGGCACATCCAACATCGCCCCAAACTGCCCCTCCGCCACCGCGAGCAGGCACTTGGGAGATTTCCCCTACACCCTCTTGGGAAACGGCCCGATCCGTGTCCTTCAAATGTGCGACACCCGGCTACGTTGCCTTGCGCCTCTGCCTACAACTACGCCAGAATCCGCTGGCTTGTGCGCCTTGGGCCTCGTCGATACTTTGGTTCTCGTCACTGCCCATCAGTGATCGGGTTTAGTCGCCCGGTATTCCAAGGTGTTCACAGCCGCATTCAGTCAGGTAATCCCTATTCCTGCACTCGATGGTGGCTGTGCGCAGGGCGCCCTCGGGCGCGCCGGTTTCTTGGATCCCCGGTCGACTAACCTGCGTACAGCCGCCGCCCCCTCGTTTAGTCGCGAGAGGATGGTGGCTCAACCTAGAGGATCCATGAGCATGTTCAAAATCACACCGAATCCACCATCCACCGACGCCGCCGATTCGACCTCCAGCCGCACTGACTCCAAAAAACTCGACGAAGCCGCTACCCGCGCCTTGGACTATTACCTCAAGCCACCCGCCGAAAAAGAAACATCCGACGCCATCGACACCCTTTTCATCATCGCCCCGAATATCGACGCCGAATGCCTGCTGGCCAACCTCAGTGAAACCCTGGCCTCGGCCAATGCAATGGTCAGCGACCTGGCGTTCGACCTGGAGGGCTCGCGACGTCATGTAGCGCTGGGGGTCCAGCAAATGATCGAGCTGGGTCAGTTGCTGGCGAACCGGGCGTTGGATGTGGTTGAAGTGAGGCAAAACGTTCGTTAACGCATGCCCCATGTGGGAGCGAGCCTGCTCGCGATAGCGGTGCAACAGTCGGCAGGTACGTTGCCTGACACACCGCCATCGCGAGCAGGCTCGCTCCCACAAGGGTTACCTCCTAACCTGATTGAGTCATGCTACCTATGTTCCCGGAGCTTGGCTGCTATGGCTACTAATAGATGGATGGGACCGATTCAAATCGAACGCCTGATTTTTCTGACTGTCCTACTTGCTGTAGGAGTTTTTTTCAAAGTCACCGGTCTAGCGCTACCTTTCTCTGCCGATAGCTTGGCATGGGGGGAACGGACGAGTGGCGCTTGCTATAGCTTTTTTTCATTGACTTCATGCGTTGACGTATGAAAAATCACCCTCCATTTTAAGTGGACACAAAATCTTTCGTTTTGTGAGCACAAGCGTCGCCATTACTCGCTATAGTCATGGCATGTCCCGGCGGGCCGGGATTGAGGAGAGTATCGTGGGAAATGCACTGAAAAAAACTGATCGTATCTGCATACCGCAGCGCGACAAATCGAGCGTGGCGCTTGCGCGTCCTGCTGACGGCGCATACCAGGCTCAAATCGAAAAGGCTTTCTGCACAGCATTCCAGCGGTATGAAAAGGCGTTTGAGGATCTGGCCAAGGTCTGATTGAGGTTTCCAAATGCCGACAATGGAGCTGTCGGAACTCAGTGAAGCTCTGGAGGGGATAAGGTATCTCACTCCAGAGGCACTGATTTGGATCAACAAACGCTTGATCCTTGCTCAGACACCTAAAGAACCCATAGGGCTTCTAAAGCCGAATGAGCTGATTTCTTCTCAACAGCGACCTGCACAACACCGGTACTACACAGGTATCGAAGACATGTATTGCCTAGCCGCTCTACTGATGCAGAGTCTTATCCAGAATCATCCATTTGCAAATGCCAACAAGCGAACGGCAGCAGCAGCCGGCTATATGTTTCTTCTACTGAATGGTTACGAGTTAACCGCTCCAGGAGATGAATTCGTAGCCATTATGGTTGGAGTCGCAAATCATGAGTACAACGAACAGGACCTAGAGAATTGGCTTGCGTATTGGTCTCGTCCCTTCGATGCAGGGACTCTGAACGGCCCCAATGATTTTCTCGCAATGTTTGGCTACCAAGAGCTAGAAACCAAACCGGCTTGTTAAACCTCCACGTAACAAATAGGAAGCCAGCGAATGCTGGCTTTTTTCATTACTCCGCCTCAGCTTTTACGCAGAACCATTTTTTGTCAACTTGCTCATATTTTTTTCACTCTCATGCTCAGACCACCATCAGAGGCGCACTTATGATATCGATCAAGCTAGGTTTGTCCAAAGGCGCAAAAAGCACCTTCGCTGACTTCATTCGCAACGCGAAGTCGGAACAAAAGAAGCGTGTCTACAGCGAAGTGTTAACCGAAGCCACCAAGCAACAAAACCTGGTGATGATGCAAGCCGAAGCGAAACGAGCCTAACCATCATAGATGGAAGAGAACCCGACCAAGTGTCGGTTTTTTTGTTTCCATTCGAACAGGCATTGGAGCGCGGACGGGTAATTCGAGGCCCCGATGACGGATCCTGGTAGATCAAAGCTGTTCCCGCCTGGGTCACCCCCGACCACCCATGTTAACCTTGCGCCCATCGCGGAAAAGCCGGGCCAATGCCCCACTTTTGCCCCACACCTTTCAACGAGTTTGCCCGACACCGATGAATACAGCCGTGAACGATCTGTCCTCCCACACGCCGATGATGCAGCAGTACTGGCGCCTGAAGAATCAGCACCCCGATCAGTTGATGTTCTACCGCATGGGCGACTTCTACGAGATCTTCTACGAGGATGCGAAGAAGGCCGCCAAGCTGTTGGACATCACCCTCACGGCCCGTGGGCAGTCAGCGGGCATGGCGATTCCGATGTGTGGGATTCCTTATCATGCGGCGGAAGGTTACCTGGCGAAACTGGTCAAGCTCGGCGAGTCGGTGGTGATCTGTGAGCAGGTGGGCGATCCGGCCACCAGCAAAGGGCCGGTGGAACGCCAGGTGGTGCGCATCATCACCCCCGGTACGGTCAGCGACGAGGCGTTGCTGGATGAACGTCGCGACAACCTGATCGCAGCGGTGCTGGGGGACGAGCGTCTGTTTGGCATGGCGGTGCTGGATATCACCAGCGGCAACTTCTCGGTACTGGAAATAAAGGGCTGGGAGAACCTGCTGGCGGAGTTGGAGCGGGTCAATCCGGTGGAGCTGTTGATTCCCGATGACTGGCCAAAGGACCTGCCGGCGGAAAAACGCCGTGGCGTTCGTCGTCGGGCGCCGTGGGATTTTGAGCGCGATTCGGCGCTGAAAAGTCTCTGCCAGCAATTTTCCACCCAGGACCTCAAGGGGTTCGGCTGTGAGAACCTGACCCTGGCCATCGGTGCGGCCGGCTGTCTGTTGGCCTACGCCAAGGAAACCCAGCGCACCGCCCTGCCCCATTTGCGCAGCCTGCGCCATGAACGCCTGGATGACACGGTGGTGCTGGACGGCGCCAGCCGACGCAACCTGGAACTGGACACCAACCTGGCCGGCGGTCGCGACAATACCCTGCAATCGGTGGTGGATCGCTGCCAGACCGCGATGGGCAGCCGCCTGCTGACCCGCTGGCTGAACCGCCCATTGCGGGACCTGACGGTACTGCTGGCGCGCCAGTCCTCCATTACCTGCCTGCTGGATCGTTATCGCTTCGAGCAGTTGCAGCCGCAACTCAAGGAAATCGGCGATATCGAGCGGATCCTTGCGCGGATCGGTCTGCGCAACGCCCGTCCCCGGGACCTTGCCCGCCTGCGCGATGCCCTTGGCGCCCTGCCCGAACTGCAATTGGCGATGACCGACCTCGAAGCTCCGCATCTTCAGCACTTGGCGCGCATCACCAGCACTTACCCGGAACTGGCCGCGCTGTTGGAAAAAGCCATCATCGACAACCCACCCGCGGTGATCCGTGACGGTGGCGTGCTGAAAACCGGTTACGACGCCGAACTCGACGAGCTGCTGGCGCTGAGCGAGAACGCCGGCCAGTTCCTCATCGACCTCGAAGCCCGGGAAAAGGCCCGTACCGGCCTGAGCAATCTCAAGGTCGGCTACAACCGCATCCACGGCTACTTCATCGAGTTGCCGAGCAAGCAGGCCGAACAGGCTCCGGCCGATTACATCCGTCGCCAGACCCTCAAGGGCGCCGAGCGCTTTATTACGCCGGAACTCAAGGCGTTCGAGGACAAGGCGCTGTCGGCCAAAAGCCGTGCCCTGGCCCGCGAAAAAATGCTCTATGACGCGCTGCTGGAAGACTTGATCAACCAATTGCCGCCCTTACAGGACACCGCCGCCGCCCTGGCGGAGCTGGACGTTCTGAGCAACCTGGCCGAGCGCGCATTGAACCTTGACCTGAATTGCCCGCGCTTCGTCAGCGAACCGTGCATGCGCATCAGTCAGGGCCGTCACCCGGTGGTCGAGCAGGTTCTGACCACCCCGTTCGTGGCCAACGACCTGAGCCTGGACGACAACACCCGCATGCTGGTGATCACCGGTCCGAACATGGGCGGTAAATCCACCTACATGCGCCAGACGGCGTTGATCGTGCTGCTGGCCCACATCGGCAGTTTCGTGCCGGCCGCCAGCTGCGAGTTGTCCCTGGTAGACCGCATCTTCACCCGGATCGGCTCCAGCGATGACCTGGCCGGTGGGCGCTCGACCTTCATGGTGGAAATGAGCGAGACCGCCAACATCCTGCACAACGCCACCGAGCGCAGCCTGGTGCTGATGGACGAAGTCGGACGGGGCACCAGCACCTTCGATGGCCTGTCCCTGGCCTGGGCGGCGGCGGAGCGACTGGCACAACTGCGCGCCTACACCTTATTCGCGACCCATTATTTCGAGCTGACGGTGCTGCCGGAAAGCCAGCCGCTGGTGGCCAACGTCCACCTCAACGCCACCGAGCACAACGAGCGCATCGTGTTCCTGCACCATGTGCTGCCCGGCCCGGCCAGCCAAAGTTACGGCCTGGCGGTTGCCCAGTTGGCCGGTGTACCAGGCGAAGTGATAGCCCGGGCCCGCGAACACTTGAGCCGTCTGGAAACCTCCAGCCTGCCCCACGAGGCGCCGCGTCCGACCAAAGGCAAACCGGCGGCCCCGCAGCAAAGCGACCTGTTCGCCAGCCTGCCCCACCCGGTGCTCGACGAACTGGCCAAGCTCGACCTGGACGACCTGACCCCGCGCCGGGCACTGGATTTACTCTATACATTGAAGACACGGATCTAACGCACAGGCGTTCAAGCTGTTAGAATCTCGCGCGGTTTGGGATGCTGAGGACTATTAGCCTGGTCCGCACCCAAGCCTGGCGAGCCCTACCGTGAAGAGGGACCCGCTGCCGCCGCCTGAGGAGAGAATTAGAAATGACCTTCGTCGTCACCGACAACTGCATCAAGTGCAAGTACACCGACTGCGTAGAAGTGTGTCCGGTGGACTGCTTTTACGAAGGCCCGAACTTCCTGGTCATTCACCCAGACGAGTGCATCGATTGCGCCCTGTGTGAACCGGAATGCCCGGCACAAGCCATTTTCTCGGAAGACGAAGTGCCGGCTGGCATGGAGAACTTCATCGAGCTGAACGCCGAACTGGCGGAAATCTGGCCAAACATCACCGAGAAGAAAGACGCCCTGCCGGACGCCGAAGAGTGGGATGGCAAGCCGGGCAAGATCGCGGACCTCGAACGCTGATCGTCCCTGCGTACGTCTTGAAGGCCCCTTGTGGGCCTTTTTGCTGCCCGGACACAAATCGCAGACAAAAAAAAGGGGCGGTTTGACCCGCCCACATTTTTTCCCTAATCCCTTTGATCCTTTTCATCGTCCTGATGAATCGCATCCTGCGATGTCCTTCCTTCCCCATCGTCCGTGACGGGTGTGTCTGTCCGTCGACACAGGACTGATATTAGTGTTTTCCCTGGCGAGTGCAATTCATCCCCAAGCGGCGGACATCTACTGTCACCATTCGTTCACAAAAA
Source organism: Pseudomonas sp. AF32 (assembly GCF_022342325.2). Lineage (NCBI taxonomy): Bacteria > Pseudomonadati > Pseudomonadota > Gammaproteobacteria > Pseudomonadales > Pseudomonadaceae > Pseudomonas > Pseudomonas sp. AF32. Next base: position 31,097 of record NZ_RQJK02000001.1, read on the forward strand.
AATAACCTTTGAAATCAATCAAATACAAACATCCACGCGGTTTATTGTCCTCTGTCCCCGGCCATGAGAAACCGAACGCTTACACAACACTAGGCAAAAGCTTACAAACCAAACCAGAAAACAGCGCAGGATCAGAAAACAGTCGTCCAGAAACGGCAAAGCCCCGAACCGGTCGGGGCTTTTTGTGCTGTAGCGGAGTGACTACTGGAACAGCGACTCGCTCGACAAGCCATTCTTTTCCAGGATTTCCCGCAGACGCTTGAGGCCCTCCACCTGGATCTGCCTGACCCTTTCCCGGGTCAATCCAATTTCCAGGCCGACATCTTCGAGGGTGCTGCTTTCGTGACCGCGCAGGCCAAAACGTCGGATCACCACTTCCCGTTGCTTGTCCGTCAGCTCCGAGAGCCATTGGTCGATGCTCTGGGACAAATCGTCGTCCTGCAGCAACTCACAGGGGTCGGTGGGACGTTCGTCGGTAAGGGTGTCCAGCAGGGTCTTGTCCGAGTCTGGCCCCAGCGAGACATCCACGGAGGAAACCCGCTCATTGAGCCCAAGCATTCGCTTGACCTCGCCCACCGGTTTTTCCAGCAGGCTGGCGATTTCTTCCGGTGAGGGTTCATGGTCGAGCTTCTGGGTCAGCTCACGGGCAGCCCGCAGGTAGACGTTCAGCTCCTTGACCACATGAATCGGCAGCCGGATCGTGCGGGTCTGATTCATGATCGCCCGTTCGATGGTCTGGCGGATCCACCAGGTGGCGTAGGTCGAAAAACGGAACCCCCGCTCAGGATCGAATTTCTCGACAGCGCGGATCAACCCCAGATTGCCCTCTTCAATCAGGTCCAGCAGTGAAAGCCCACGATTGACGTAGCGTCGGGCGATTTTCACCACCAGGCGCAGGTTGCTTTCAATCATGCGTTTTCGACCGGCCGGGTCGCCCTTTTGCGACAGGCGCGCAAAATGTACTTCTTCCTCGGGGGAGAGCAGCGGCGAAAAACCGATTTCGTTGAGGTACAGCTGAGTGGCGTCCAGCGCCCGGGTGTAATCGATGTACTTATGTTGTTTAAGCGAAGCGGAGTGTCTGGATTTGGCGCGAACGGAAGGTGGAGACGACGCCCCTTCATCATTCGACATCGAATCCATAGCGATGCCGGTCTCCATCAGGAGAACCTCATCGTCGATGTCAAACTCCGGCACTTCTTTACTGAGAGCCATTGTTATAGTCCTTTGGTGAGTTCGACCTCAAGCTCGAGCGACGCCTTTATCCTTGGCAACGCTGGAGCCTGTTCCCTCTACGTGACGGAACAGGCTGACAACCAATCAACGACGTGGCAGGAATTGCAGCGGATCTACCGGTTTACCTTGTCGGCGAATCTCAAAATGCAGTTTCACCCGGTCTGTACCCGTCGACCCCATTTCGGCAATTGTCTGTCCGACCTTGACCTGCTGCCCCTCCCGAACCAACAGCCTGCGGTTGTGACCGTAGGCACTGACGTAGGTATCGCTGTGTTTGATGATCACGAGTTCGCCGTAGCCCCTCAAACCACTCCCGGCGTACACAACCGTGCCATCAGACGCGGCTAAAACAGGCTGTCCCAAATCCCCGGCGATATCAATTCCTTTATTCAAACTACCGTTTGAAGAGAATTTTCCAATAAGAACGCCATTAGAAGGCCATCCCCAGCCTGTCGGGGCGGGGCCTGCCGGAGGCATCGGTGCGGGCTCCGGTTTGCTCGCGACGGACGGTACGGTGGCCGTCCCGGCGCCGACGGGTCGGCGAATGACAGTGGTTTTACTCGATGACGACGGTGTCGACCCCGACTGCGTGACCACCGCGGTCGGTGTTGAACCGCTGCGCCCATCGAAGCGAATTGTCTGACCCGGATGGATCGTATAGGGCGCAGGAATGTTGTTCCGCGCTGCCAAGGCTTTGTAGTCCCAGCCGTAGCGAAAGGCGATGGAAAACAACGTATCGCCCTTACGGACTACATACTGACCGGTCGTTACTGTAGGACGTTGTGGCGCAGCAGCGGTGTTGCGATCGACAACCCGGACGTTACCCGACGGTGTACTGGAACAACCGACCAGCAAGGTACTCAAGACAAGGCCAGTCACCAGGCGCTTAAAGCTCGTGATACCCATACGCTGCGCAATGACTGTGAGACTCACCCGCTGCTCCCTTTGTGGTGGCTGAAAAAATGGAAACTGCCTGTCCAGGCAGTGGTGGTGCGAGTAACGGGCGCATCCATCCTTCTATTAATGAAGCACGGGACGTTGCCGCACACGTTTGCTCGCCGCCATTGAAGCCTGTTCGATGAACCGATGCCGCTGTAAGACACAGCAAGCGTCACGGAATTCAGCCGCAGTTTATAAATGCTCAGGCCAACGGCCCATTGAGTAATGGTACGAACCGCACGGCTCCCAGAACGTGCCGCGAGAAGCCATGTTCTTCTCGTACGATCAGCATCAGTTGCTGCACTTCGCCGGCGCCCACCGGGATGACCATGCGTCCACCGGGAGCGAGTTGATCCAGCAGGGCCTGGGGAACATCAGTCGCCACGGCGGTGACAATGATTCCGTTATACGGCGCGAGGGCCGGCCAACCTTCCCAGCCGTCGCCCCAGCGAAACACCACGTTGCGCAGGTTAAGCTCCACCAGGCGCTCCTTGGCGCGGTCCTGCAACACCTTGATCCGCTCTACGGAAAACACCCGCTCGACCAACTGCGACAATACCGCCGTCTGATAACCCGAACCGGTACCGATCTCCAAAACCTTGTCCAGCGGCCCCGCCTCCAGCAGCAACTCGCTCATGCGGGCCACCATATAAGGCTGGGAAATGGTCTGGTTGTGTCCGATCGGCAGAGCCGTGTCCTCATAGGCACGATGGGCGAGGGCTTCATCGACGAACAGATGCCGCGGCGTGCGGCGGATGACTTCCAGCACCTGGGCATTGGACAGCCCCTCTTCGTAGAGCCGCTGGATCAGGCGTTCACGGGTGCGCTGGGAGGTCATGCCGATCCCGCGGCGCAGCATATCGTCTTGCTCACGAGCCATCAGTGCAGCCCCTCCAGCCAGCCATCGAGATGTCGGAAGGCATCATTGAAGGTGCGATCGAGCTGCAACGGTGTAATCGAGACGTAACCTTGCATCACCGCATGAAAATCCGTGCCCGGCCCGCCATCCTCGGCATCCCCGGCGGCGGCGATCCAGTAGCCGGCCTTTCCGCGTGGATCGACCACATGCATGGGCCTGGCGGCGCGGGCACGATGACCCAGGCGAGTCAGCTGGATGCCCCGGATGTGGTCGAGGGGCAGGTTCGGGATGTTCACGTTCAACACCGTGCGCGGTGGCAGGTCCAGCTCGCCGTGGGCTTGCACCAGTTTGCGGGCGAAATAGGCGGCGGTGGGCAGGTTGTCGACCTGCCGGGAAACGAACGAGAAGGCAAACGACGGGTGTTCGAGGAAACGCCCCTCCAGGGCCGCGGCGACCGTGCCGGAATACAGCACGTCATCGCCCAGGTTGGCCCCCAGGTTGATGCCTGAAACGACCATGTCCGGCGCACGCTCCAGCAAACCGTTGATGCCCAGGTGCACGCAATCGGTCGGCGTGCCGTTGAGACTGATGAAACCGTTATCCAGATAGCAGGGGTGCAGCGGACGGTCGAGCGTCAGCGAGCTGCTGGCGCCGCTTTTGTCCTGGTCCGGGGCGATCACCACGCACTCGGCAAAATCCGCCAGCGCAGCATAGAGCGCGGCAAGACCGGGTGCTGTCACCCCGTCGTCGTTAGAAATCAGAATACGCATGGGCTGTCCGTCTGCCCTACCGGCACCAGATCGACGAGTTCGCGCACCAAGGCAGTGGCGAAACATCCGGCCGGCAGGACGAATTCCAGTTGCAGAATGTCAGGCTCGGGATAATGCCACGACAGCCCGCCAATGGGCAGTCGCAGGATGCGACGTTCGTGATTCATTCCCGCGTTTATCAACCAGTCCCGCAGCTCGGCCTCGTCCTCGGCGATGGCCTGTTCCAGCGCGAAAGTCGCGCCGGCGGCCGGCGAAGGCCCCTCGCCCCACTGTGGCCCGGTCGGATGCAAGTCGAGGATAGCCAGGCGCGGATCGCTGCATTCAGCCTCTGCGGCCGGGAAAAAGCTGCGGCTGTCGGTGAAGGCCAGCAAGTCACCCACCTGGGCCAGTTGCCAGGTACCATCGGCCACTCGGGCCGCCAGTACCCGGTTGAACAAATAACTGCGGGCTGCCGACAGCAGCCGCGAACGCACGTTGCGCTGCTCCGGCAAGGCCTTGCGCGCCGCCCAGGCACGGGCATCGACGACGTTACCGCCGTCATGGCCAAAGCGCTGGGCGCCGAAATAATTGGGGATGCCCTGACGGACAATCCGTTGCAGCCGCGCATCGACAGCCGCCGCGTCACCCTTGAATTGGGTCAGGCGCAAGGTGAAGCCATTGGCCGAGTGTGCGCCACGCTGCAGCTTGCGTTTATGCCGAGCGGTCTTGAGGATTCTCAGCGTCTCATTCTCTGCCGACGACAGATCCGGATCGGCCTTGCCGGGCAACTGGACGCTGAACCATTGGCGGGTCAGGGCCTGACGGTCCTTGAGCCCGGCATAGCTGACGGTGCGCAACGGCACGCCGGCCGCCTTGGCAATCCGTCGGGCAGCCTCTTCTGTATTCAGGCCGCGCTTCTCGACCCAGATCCACAAATGCTCGCCATCACCGGTCAACGGGATGTCGAGGACTTCATCGACCTGGAAATCTTCGGCGGTGGCTTTCAGCACCGCGCTGCCCAGCGCCTCGCCATAGGCCCGCGGGCCCAACAGTTCCAGTTCGGTCATGGGCGCAGCAACAAGGCAACGGAATGAACGGCGATACCTTCTTCACGACCGACGAAGCCAAGCTTCTCGGTGGTGGTGGCCTTCACATTCACCTGATCCAGTTCGACCTGCAGGTCCTCGGCGATCATCCGGCGCATCGCTTCGATGTGCGGCGCCATCTTGGGAGCCTGGGCAACGATGGTGTTGTCGACATTGCCGACTTTCCAGCCCTTGGCATGGATCAGCGAGACGACATGGCGCAGCAGCATGCGGCTGTCCGCGCCCTTGAATTGCGGGTCGGTGTCGGGGAAATGCTTGCCGATGTCGCCCAGGGCGGCCGCGCCGAGCAACGCATCGCTCAAGGCGTGCAGCAGGACATCACCGTCAGAATGCGCGAGCAGCCCGAAGCCGTGTGCGATCCGCACGCCGCCCAGCGTGATGAAATCGCCTTCAGTGAACCGGTGAACATCGTAGCCGTGGCCAATACGCATAAAAAAACGCCCTGATTTCTGTCAGGGCGTGATTCTACCTGCATTAGGCGCTTAGAGCGCGCGCATGATGTTGCAGATGATCATCGATAAAACTGGCGATGAAATAATAGCTGTGGTCATAGCCCGGTTGCAGGCGTAACTCCAGCGGATGCCCGGCCGTCCTGGCCGCTTGCTGCAAGGCTTGCGGCTTGAGCTGGTTGTCGAGGAAATCATCGCGATCACCCTGGTCCACCAGCAATGGCAGTTTCTCGCCCGCCTCGGCAATCAGCGCGCAGGCGTCCCATTCCCGCCATTTGGAGCGATCTTCGCCCAGGTAACGGGAAAAGGCTTTCTGGCCCCACGGACAGTCCATCGGATTGTTGATCGGGGAAAACGCCGACACCGAACGGTAACGACCAGGGTTGCGCAAGGCGCAGACCAGTGCGCCATGACCGCCCATGGAATGACCGCTGATGCCGCGTTTATCCGACGCAGGGAAATGAGCCTCAACAAGTGCAGGCAATTCCTGCACCACATAGTCATGCATCCGATAGTGCTGCGCCCAGGGTTCCTGCGTGGCGTTCAGATAGAATCCCGCGCCGAGGCCGAAGTCCCAGGCACCGTCCGGATCGCCCGGCACATCGGCGCCACGGGGGCTGGTGTCCGGCGCGACAATAATCAACCCCAACTCGGCAGCCATGCGCTGGGCACCGGCTTTCTGCATGAAATTCTCGTCGGTGCAGGTCAGCCCGGACAACCAATACAGCACAGGCAACTTGCCGCCCTGCTCGGCTTGCGGTGGCAGGTATACCGCAAAAACCATGTCACAACCGAGCACTTCGGAACGATGTCGGTAACGCTTGTGCCAGCCGCCGAAGCTCTTCTGACAGGAAATATTTTCGAGGTTCATAGCTTCACCTCAGCGCCAAGCTGCAAGCCGCAAGCTGCAAGAAAAAGCACCGCGCTTCACTTGCAGCTTGTAGCTGGCAGCTTGCAGCTGCTCTTAAAAATGAATAACGGTGCGGATGCTCTTGCCTTCATGCATCAGGTCGAATGCCTTGTTGATATCTTCCAGGCCCATGGTGTGGGTGATGAAAGTGTCCAGCGGGATCTCGCCCTTCTCGGCCATCTCCACGTAGCTGGGCAACTCACTGCGCCCGCGCACGCCACCGAATGCCGAACCACGCCAGACGCGCCCGGTCACCAGTTGGAACGGACGAGTGGCGATTTCCTGGCCGGCACCGGCCACGCCGATGATCACCGACTCGCCCCAGCCTTTGTGGCAGCATTCCAGCGCGGCACGCATCAGCTGAACATTGCCGATGCACTCGAAGGAAAAGTCCACGCCGCCATCGGTCATGTCGACGATGACCTCCTGGATCGGACGGTCGAAGTCCTTCGGGTTGACGAAGTCGGTGGCGCCCAGTTGCCGGGCGATTTCGAACTTGGACGGGTTGATATCGATGGCGATGATGCGCGACGCCTTGGCCTTCACCGCTCCGATCACCGCCGACAGGCCAATGCCGCCCAGACCGAAGATGGCCACTGTGTCACCGGGCTGGACCTTGGCCGTGTTGATCACCGCGCCAATGCCGGTGGTGACGCCGCACCCCAGCAGGCAGACTTTTTCCAACGGTGCATCCTTGGCGATCTTCGCGACGGAGATTTCCGGCAGCACGGTGTATTCGGAGAAGGTCGAGGTGCCCATGTAGTGGAAAATCGTCTCGCCCTTGTAGGAAAAGCGCGAAGTACCGTCAGGCATCAAGCCTTTGCCCTGGGTGGCGCGAATCGCCTGGCAGAGGTTGGTCTTGCCCGACTTGCAGAACTTGCACTGCCCGCACTCCGGTGTGTACAGCGGGATCACGTGGTCCCCCACTGCCACCGAGGTCACGCCCTCGCCGATGGCTTCGACGATTGCGCCACCTTCGTGGCCGAGAATCGACGGAAAAATCCCTTCCGGGTCGGCGCCCGACAGGGTGTAGGCGTCGGTGTGGCAGACGCCGGAGGCCACCACGCGCAGCAGCACTTCACCCGCCTTGGGCATGGCGACGTCGACTTCTACGATTTCCAGGGGTTTCTTGGCCTCGAAGGCAACGGCGGCGCGCGACTTGATCATCGTGTTTCTCCAGCAAATAAAAACGAGATCGGAGTGTAATCCGCCGCCATACAAGGAATAATCCAATCAAAAGCAAAACATTATTGCCATACAGGGATAATCTTTCATGTCTGACAATCGCTGGGAAGGCATCGACGAGTTCGTCGCCGTGGCTGAGTGCAGCCAGTTCACCGCCGCGGCCGAACGTCTCGGGGTATCGTCCTCCCACATCAGTCGACAAATCGTACGGCTCGAAGAGCGCCTTCAAACGCGACTGCTGTATCGAAGCACCCGTCGCGTCACCCTGACCGAGGCCGGCCAGACTTTTTTGCAACATTGCCAGCGCTTGCAGGATGGACGGGAGGAAGCCTTGCGGGCGGTGGGGGATCTGGCCAGCGAACCCAAGGGCATGTTGCGAATGACCTGCGCGGTGGCCTATGGCGAACGTTTCATCGTGCCCTTGGTGACCCGGTTCATGGGGCTGTATCCGCAACTGCGGGTGGACATCGAATTGAGCAACCGTCCGCTGGACCTGGTCCATGAGGGGCTGGACCTGGCGATTCGCCTGGGTCGCTTGCAGGACTCACGCTTGATCGCCACACGCCTGGCCCCACGACGCATGTACCTGTGCGCCTCGCCGTCCTACCTGGAACGCTACGGCCGGCCCCATAGCTTGTCGGAACTGAGCCGTCATAACTGTCTGATCGGCAGTTCCGACCTCTGGCAACTGGAGCAGAACGGGCGGGAATTTTCTCAGCGCGTGCAGGGAAACTGGCGCTGCAACAGTGGGCAAGCGGTGCTGGACGCGGCACTGCAAGGCGCGGGCTTGTGCCAACTGCCGGACTACTACGTGCTGGAGCATCTGCACAGCGGCGCGCTGATCTCGCTGCTCGAAGCCCATCAGCCACCGAATACAGCGGTGTGGGCGCTGTATCCGCAGCAACGACATTTATCACCGAAGGTGCGCAAGTTGGTGGACTATTTGAAGGAAGGGTTGGCGCAGCGGCCGGAGTATCGGGGCTAAGTGTCAGCAGCATTTTGGGTGATTGGACGATCGCCTTCGCGAGCAAGCCCGCTCCCACCGGGGATCTTGTTGATATGAAGATCAGTATCCGCTGGAATTTCCGTGTGGGAGCGGGCTTGCTCGCGAAGGGCGCGGCGCGGTATCGCACAATTTAATGACGCTGTGCCCAACGCTGGCGCAACCACTCCAGATCCTCGGGGCGGGTGATCTTGATGTTATCCGACCGCCCTTCGATCAATCGAGGCGCCTGCCCTGCCCACTCCATCGCCGAGGCCTCATCGGTAATCACGACATCCGCCACCAGGCTGTCAGCCAAGGCCCGATGCAAGGCGCCAAGACGAAACATCTGCGGCGTGTAGGCCTGCCAGATCACGCTGCGATCAACGGTTTCCAGCACCCGGCCGTGCTTGTCGACGCGCTTGAGAGTATCGCGCGCCGGAACGGCCAGCAGGCCGCCGACCGGGTCATTCGCCAACTCGCTGAGCAAGGTATCCAGGTCGTCACGGGACAGATTGGGTCGGGCGGCATCGTGCACCAGCACCCAATCGTGATCGTCGGCGCCCTGGCCATGAAGATGCAGCAAGGCGTTGAGCACCGAATCCGAACGCTGGGCACCCCCGTCCACTCGCTGGATGCGCGGGTCGCTGGCGCAGGCCAGGGTCGGCCAGTAGGGATCATCGTGCGCAACACTGACCACCACGCCCTTGACGGTCGGATGATCGAGGAAACAGCCGAGGCTGTGTTCGAGAATTGTGCGGCCACCCAGTTGCAGGTACTGCTTGGGACGGTCCGCGGCCATTCGGGCTCCGATGCCCGCGGCAGGAATCACGGCCCAGAAGGCCGACAAACGAATACTCATTGGGCCAACTGGTAGAGGGTTTCGCCCTCCTTCACCATGCCCAGCTCATGACGAGCCCGCTCTTCAACGGTCTCCATGCCTTTTTTCAGCTCCATCACTTCGGCGTCCATCACCCGGTTGCGCTCCAGCAGGGCCTCGTTCTCGGCGTGCTGGTCAGCGATCTGCTGAGTCAGCTCGGCCACTTGGGCGAGACTGCCATTGCCCACCCACAGACGGTACTGCAGGCCGGCCAGCAACAGAAGCAAGACGAGGAACAACCAATTGGGACTGCGCATCGAATATCGGGTATCCAGTGAAAAAAGACCGCCATGCCAAACTTTGAAGCACCTGATAGCACGAAGCCTGGAAAAACCAGGCTTGTGCTTGATAAGGCATCAGATTAGAGGGAAAGCCACCGCTATGACGACTTTTCCGACGCAATCCGCTGTCTTTTTACCATTTACCGCTTAACCGCGAAACTCGGCGCGACCGTTGTACTTGGCCTTGCCGTTCAACTGCTCTTCGATACGCAGCAGTTGGTTGTACTTGGAAACGCGGTCGGAACGGCACAGCGAACCGGTCTTGATCTGGCCCGCCGCGGTGCCCACGGCCAGGTCGGCAATGGTCGAATCTTCGGTTTCGCCGGAGCGATGGGAGATCACGGCGGTGTAGCCGGCGGCCTTGGCCATCTGGATGGCTTCCAGGGTTTCGGTCAGGGTGCCGATCTGGTTGAACTTGATCAGGATCGAGTTGGCGATCTTCTTGTCGATGCCTTCCTTCAGGATCTTGGTATTGGTGACGAACAGGTCGTCGCCCACCAGCTGGGTCTTGGCGCCGATTTTGTCGGTGAGGATTTTCCAGCCGGCCCAGTCGGACTCGTCCAGGCCATCTTCGATGGAGATGATCGGGTAGCGCTCGGTCAGGCCCTTGAGGTAATCGGCGAAACCTTCGGCAGTGAACACCTGGCCTTCGCCGGACAGGTTGTACTTGCCGTCTTCGAAGAACTCACTGGCGGCGCAGTCCAGGGCCAGGGTCACGTCGGTGCCCAGCTTGTAGCCGGCGTTGGCAACGGCTTCGGAGATCACTTTCAGCGCGTCTTCGTTGGAGGCCAGGTTCGGTGCGAAACCGCCTTCGTCGCCAACGGCGGTACTCAGGCCACGGGCTTTGAGGACGGCCTTGAGGTGATGGAAAATCTCGGTGCCCATGCGCAGGCCTTCGGAGAAGGACTTGGCGCCCACCGGCTGGACCATGAATTCCTGGATATCGACGTTGTTATCGGCGTGCTCGCCGCCGTTGATGATGTTCATCATCGGCACCGGCATCGAGTAGACGCCCGGAGTGCCGTTGAGGTTGGCGATGTGAGCGTACAGTGGCAGATCCTGGTCCTGGGCGGCGGCCTTGGCGGCGGCCAGGGAAACGGCGAGGATCGCGTTGGCACCCAGGGAGGCTTTGTTCTCGGTACCGTCGAGCTTGATCATCGCCAGGTCGAGAGCCTTCTGGTCGGCAGGATCCTTGCCCAGCAGCAGGTCACGAATCGGACCGTTGATGTTGGCGACGGCTTTCAGTACGCCCTTGCCCAGGTAACGACCCTTGTCGCCATCACGCAGCTCCAGCGCTTCGCGCGAGCCGGTGGAAGCACCGGACGGCGCACAGGCGCTGCCGATGATGCCGTTGTCGAGAAGCACGTCCGCTTCGACAGTGGGGTTGCCACGGGAGTCGAGAACTTCACGACCTTTGATGTCGACGATTTTTGCCATTGTTGTAAACACTCCAAAGTTGACGAAAACGCTGTGGGAGCACGGCTTGCCGGCGATGGGGGCCTCAAGGGCGCCATCGCTGGCAAGCCATGCTCCCACAAGAGCAGTGCGGCCAGCGGGCCAGAGCGATAATCGAGCGGTACTTTACCGGAGAAAACCGCGTTATGCGGTTTCTATCGTCGGAAACCCTTTGACCAGCTCATCCAAAGCCTTGAGCTGAGACAGGAAAGGTTCCAGCTTGTTCAAGCGCAAGGCACACGGTCCGTCGCACTTGGCGTTGTCCGGATCCGGATGCGCCTCAAGGAACAGGCCCGCCAGGGACTGGCTCATGCCGGCCTTGGCGAGGTCGGTCACCTGGGCGCGACGCCCGCCGGCGGAGTCGGAACGGCCGCCCGGCATCTGCAGTGCGTGGGTCACGTCGAAGAACACCGGGTATTCGAACTGCTTCATGATGCCGAAGCCGAGCATGTCCACCACCAGGTTGTTGTAGCCGAAGCTCGAACCGCGCTCGCAGAGGATCAATTGGTCATTGCCGGCCTCTTCGCACTTGCTCAGGATGTGTTTCATTTCCTGGGGCGCGAGGAACTGGGCCTTCTTGATGTTGATCACCGCGCCGGTCTTGGCCATCGCGACCACCAGGTCGGTCTGGCGCGACAGGAAGGCCGGCAGCTGGATGATGTCGCAGACCTCGGCGACGACCGCGGCCTGGGCAGGCTCGTGGACGTCGGTGATGATCGGCACGCCAAAGGCTTGCTTGATGTCCTGGAAAATCCGCATGCCTTCTTCCAGGCCCGGACCACGGTAGGAGGTCACGGACGAGCGGTTGGCCTTGTCGAAGCTGGCCTTGAACACGTAGGGGATGCCCAGCTTCTGGGTGACCTTCACGTATTCCTCGCAGACCTGCATCGCCATGTCGCGGCTTTCCAGCACGTTCATGCCGCCGAACAGCACCATGGGCTTGTCGTTGGCAATCTCGATATCGCCGACGCGGATGATCTTCTGGGCCATCGTCTTATGCCTTTTTCTGGTGTTGAGCCAAAGCGGCCTTCACGAAACCGCTGAACAGCGGGTGGCCGTCCCGTGGCGTCGAGGTGAACTCAGGGTGGAACTGGCAAGCGACGAACCATGGATGATCCGAGGATTCGACCACTTCCACCAGTGCGCCATCACCGGAGCGACCGGAGATTTTCAAGCCGGCTTCGATCAGTTGCGGCAACAGGTTGTTGTTCACTTCGTAGCGATGGCGGTGACGCTCGACGATCACGTCCTTGGCGTAGCACTGGTGGACCAGGGAGCCAGGCTCGAGCAGGCATTCCTGTGCGCCGAGGCGCATGGTGCCGCCCAGATCGGAGGCTTCGGTCCGCACTTCCACGGCGCCGGTGGCATCTGCCCACTCGGTGATCAGACCCACCACCGGATGGCCGCTGGCGCGGTCGAACTCGGTGGAGTTGGCGTCTTTCCAGCCCATCACGTTACGGGCGAACTCGATGACCGCCACCTGCATGCCCAGGCAGATACCCAGGTAAGGCACTTTGTTCTCGCGAGCGTATTGCACGGCGGTGATCTTGCCTTCCACGCCCCGCAGGCCGAAGCCGCCGGGTACGAGGATCGCATCGGCGCCTTCGAGCAGGCCGGTGCCCTGGTTCTCGATGTCTTCGGAATCGATGTAGCGCAGGTTCACCTTGGTGCGGTTGCTGATACCGGCATGACTCATCGCTTCGATCAGCGACTTGTAGGCGTCCAGCAGTTCCATGTACTTGCCGACCATGGCGATGGTGACTTCGTGCTCCGGGTTGAGCTTGGCATCGACCACGGCGTCCCATTCGGACAGGTCGGCGCCGGCGCATTGCAGGCCGAAGCGCTCGACGACGAAATCGTCCAGGCCCTGGGAGTGCAGGATGCCCGGGATCTTGTAGATGGTGTCGGCGTCTTCCAGGCCGATGACCGCACGCTCTTCAACGTTAGTGAACTGGGCGATCTTGCGACGCGAGGAAATGTCGATCGGGTGATCGGAGCGGCAGATCAACACGTCCGGCTGCAGGCCGATGGAACGCAGTTCCTTGACCGAGTGCTGGGTTGGCTTGGTCTTGGTTTCGCCGGCGGTGGCGATGTACGGAACCAGCGTCAGGTGCATCAGCATCGCGCGCTTGGCGCCGATTTCGAAACGCAACTGGCGGATGGCTTCGAGGAACGGCTGGGACTCGATGTCGCCCACGGTACCGCCGATCTCGACCATGGCCACGTCGGCATCGCCGGCGCCCTTGATGATGCGGCGCTTGATTTCGTCAGTGATGTGCGGGATGACCTGGATGGTCGCGCCCAGGTAATCACCACGACGCTCTTTGCGCAGCACGTGCTCGTAGACGCGGCCGGTGGTGAAGTTGTTGTTCTGGGTCATGGTCGTGCGGATGAACCGCTCGTAGTGGCCCAGGTCCAGGTCGGTCTCGGCGCCGTCGTGGGTGACGAACACTTCGCCGTGCTGGAACGGGCTCATGGTGCCCGGGTCGACGTTGATGTACGGGTCCAGCTTGAGCATGGTGACCTTAAGTCCCCGCGCCTCCAGGATGGCCGCCAATGAAGCCGAGGCAATGCCTTTCCCCAATGAAGAAACAACACCGCCCGTGACGAATATGTAGCGCGTCATGAAAAACCCTAGAAGTCTGCGTTAAAGCGGTCCGAGCCGCCGGGGAAAGCGAAGGAAGGCCGAAGCCCCCGATCACCTGCATTAATCACAGTGCACCTTTCAAAAAAACCGCCGCGTTGGGACAGACCGGAAGAGAAATCACCGGTACGTTGCTCGCTACACATTTTTTGGAATCGCCCAGCAAAGACTGCTTGGTAATCGGCAACTCCTGCAATTCAGGCGAATCCACAGAAGTTGTATCAAGAAGGGAGCGTAGTCTACCGGAAAGCCCCTTTCAGCTCAAACCCCGATCTTGCCCCGGTGGCTGCCAACGCAATCGCCAGGTGCCATCAAGGTCTGCATCCAGCCCCGGAAGGCCGGCCACCGCCAGCAATTGTTCGCCCCGATACAGCAGCGGCAATCGGCCGCGAACGAACGCCGGCACGCCACGTTCATTAAGCAAACGCTTGAGATCCCGATGACCGCGTCCAGGCAACATCATGATTTCACCGCCCTGACGATAGCGCACACACAGCGGCCCTGCAGGGGGATGGCCCTCGACAATCACTTGACCATTACCCGGCAGGTTCAGGGGCTCGGCGACCTGCGGCCAGTCGAGGGCGCCTGGGACCGGGCCCAGCCAGTGGTCGGGTAACCACCAGACCCGCCCGCCCGTCCGGTGCAGCTCACCACCGACCAATCGCCAGACCGGTCGGGCATCATCCCCGGCATCCCGCAGCGAATCCCAACCGGCCCAGTGGTTGCTGTCGGGCAGCATCGTCATCGACGCCAGCCAATGGCTCAACGCATTGCGTTGGCGAGCGGGCGACAACGCCTGCAACGGCGCCAGCTCCAACGACCGCAACCCGAGCCAGTCGAACGCTCCCTGAGTGGTGGCGTGAGCCAGGTCGATTCGCGCCAGGTCATCCAACAGGCCTTGGGCTTCGCTCAGGTGCGCGGCACTGCGCGCCAGGGTCGACGAAGCTTGAGGCCACTGCTCCGTCAACACGGGAAAAACCCGCTGACGCAGATAATTGCGTGCATAACGGTGGTCATCGTTGGACGGGTCTTCAATCCAGCCAAGGCCGTGCTGCCTGGCATAGGCTTCCAGTTCCTCACGTGACACATCGAGCAACGGCCGCAGCAAATGCCCGGCCCCCAGAGGGCGCTGCCTCGGCATCGCCGACAACCCCCTCACCCCCGCGCCCCGCAGCAAGCGAAACAGCAGGGTTTCTGCCTGATCGTCGCGGTGCTGGGCGGTGAGCAACACTTCATTGTCCCGAAGCGCCGCGATGAACGCACCGTAACGCGCTTCCCGCGCCGCGCGCTCGACACTGGCGCCAGGCCGCACCTGGACGTTCACCACCTCAAGCGGTACGCCAAGGGCTTCGCACACCGAACGGCAATGACCAGGCCAGGCATCCGCGGCAGCCTGCAGGCCATGATGGACATGGATGGCGCTCAAGGCGGGCAGGGTTTGAGTGTTGGCGAGAGACGCGAGCAGGTGCAACAGGACAGTGGAGTCGAGGCCACCGGAGAAGGCGATGCGCCAGGTGGCGGCGTTGCGCCAGGGGGATAACTGTGTGAGGAGCCGGGTTGGCAGATCAATCCTGGACTGATTCATAGAAACGGGCCTTCACACAAATCAAATGTGGGAGCGAGCTTGCTCGCGATAGCGGTGTATCAGTCAACTTATCTGTTGAATGTTAAACCGCTATCGCGAGCAAGCTCGCTCCCACACAGGGGTACAGCGCTCGGATCAGAGACCGTAGCTCATCAACCGCTCGTAGCGACGGGCCAGCAGCGCGTCGTTGTCGAACTTCTTCAGCATCGACAGTTGCGAACTCAGCTCGGTGCGAATCAGTGCAGCCGCGGCAGCCGGGTCGCGGTGAGCGCCGCCCACGGGCTCGTTGATCACCTTGTCGACGATGCCCAGGCCTTTGAGGCGCTCGGCGGTGATGCCCATGGCTTCGGCGGCATCCGGCGCCTTCTCGGCGGTTTTCCACAGGATCGACGCGCAGCCTTCCGGCGAAATCACCGCGTAAGTGGAATATTGCAGCATGTTCAATTGATCGCAGACACCGATGGCCAATGCACCGCCGGAACCACCTTCACCAATCACAGTGGCGATGATCGGTGTTTTCAGGCGGGCCATCACTCGCAGGTTCCAGGCAATCGCTTCGCTCTGGTTGCGCTCTTCGGCGTCGATGCCCGGGTACGCGCCAGGGGTATCGATGAAGGTCAGGATCGGCATCTTGAAACGCTCGGCCATTTCCATCAGTCGGCAAGCCTTGCGGTAGCCTTCCGGACGTGGCATGCCGAAGTTGCGGCGCACCTTCTCACGCACTTCGCGGCCCTTTTGATGGCCGATCACCATCACCGGCTGATCGTCCAGACGGGCAACACCACCGACAATCGCGGCGTCATCGGCAAAGTGACGGTCGCCGTGCAGCTCATCGAATTCGGTGAAGATGTGTTCAATGTAGTCCAGGGTATATGGACGACGGGGATGACGTGCCAGGCGTGCGATCTGCCAACTGGTCAGCTTGCCGAAGATGTCCTCGGTCAGCGTGCGGCTTTTGTCCTGCAAACGGGAGATCTCATCGCCGATATTCAGCGAATTGTCATTACCGACCAAGCGCAACTCTTCGATCTTGGCTTGCAGGTCGGCGATCGGCTGTTCGAAATCTAGAAAATTCGGGTTCATAGGCGTCCGTCTTGGGTCGACGTCCAAGAGAGCTTGGGCCGGCCGGTTGTCTATTCGCGCCCTACCTTAAGGGAGAGGCGCGTTCAGGTCGAGATTAAAAATTCAGGTTGGGGTCAGGGCCACTCCGAGTCCAGGAGTGGCACCTGGCCGTCAACGGTATTGGAGGAAGACGTTGTCTTTGCCGAACTGGTCACGCAAGGCTTGAATCAACGCATCCGCCGGATCGATCCGCCAGCCTTCGCCGAACTGCAGCACGGCCTTGGCGTCGGGGCGCACGTATTCCATGGTGATCGGGCAGGCACCGCGATGACGGGTGAACAACTCCCCCAGCCAGCGTAGCTGATCGCCCTTGAGATCCTGGGTCTGCAACTTCAAGCGCAGGCTCTCGGCCAGGTTGGTACGGGCATCCTCCATGCTCATCACCCGCTTGACCCGCAACCGCAGGCCACCGGAAAAATCATCGTTGCTGACCTCGCCTTCCACCACCACCATCGCGTCGGTCTGCAACAGCGACTGGGCCGAATGGAACGCATCGGCAAACAGCGAGGCCTCGATGCGCCCGGAACGGTCGTCGAGGGTAATGAAGCCCATCTTGTCGCCCTTCTTGTTCTTCATCACCCGCAGGGCAATGATCATCCCGGCGACGGTTTGCGTATCGCGAGCCGGCTTCAGGTCGATGATGCGCTGGCGGGCAAAGCGACGGATCTCGCCCTCGTACTCGTCGATCGGGTGACCGGTCAGGTACAGCCCCAAGGTGTCCTTCTCGCCTTTGAGGCGTTCCTTGAGGGTCAGCTCCTTGGCCTTGCGATGGTTGGCGTAGACATCGGCATCTTCCTCGACGAACAGCCCGCCAAACAGGTCGGCATGGCCGCTGTCATGGGTCCGGGCGGTCTGTTCGGCGGCCTTGATCGCTTCTTCCATGGCCGCCAGCAACACGGCACGGTTGCGGTCGATGTTGGCTTGGTAAGCCTTGGGCTCATCGTGGAAATAGGGACCCAGCCGATCCAGCGCACCACTGCGGATCAAACCGTCCAGGGTGCGCTTGTTGATCCGTTTGAGGTCGACCCGGGCGCAGAAATCGAACAGATCCTTGAACGGCCCGTCCTGGCGCGCCTCGGTGATGGCCTCTACCGGCCCCTCACCCACGCCCTTGATCGCGCCAAGACCATAGATGATGCGGCCTTCCTCGTTCACCGTGAACTTGAACTCCGAAGCGTTCACATCCGGCGCGTCGAGGCGCAGCTTCATGGTCCGCACTTCCTCGATCAAGGTCACGACCTTGTCGGTGTTGTGCATATCCGCCGACAGTACCGCGGCCATGAACGGCGCCGGGTAATGGGCCTTCAGCCACGCGGTCTGGTAGGACACCAGGCCGTAGGCGGCGGAGTGGGATTTGTTGAAGCCGTAGCCGGCGAACTTCTCTACCAGGTCGAAGATGTTGCCGGCCAGGTCCGCATCGATGCCGTTCTTGGCGCAACCTTCGATGAAGCCACCGCGCTGCTTGGCCATTTCCTCGGGCTTTTTCTTACCCATCGCCCGGCGCAGCATGTCCGCGCCGCCAAGGGTGTAGCCCGCCATGACCTGGGCGATCTGCATCACCTGTTCCTGGTACAGGATGATGCCGTAGGTCGGTGCCAGGACCGGCTTGAGGCCGTCGTACTGGTAATCCGGATGCGGGTACGCCAGCTCGGCGCGCCCGTGCTTGCGGTTGATGAAGTCGTCTACCATGCCCGATTGCAGCGGGCCCGGACGGAACAGGGCCACCAACGCGATGAGGTCTTCCAGGCAGTCGGGCTTGAGCTTTTTGATCAGCTCCTTCATGCCTCGGGATTCCAGCTGGAACACCGCGGTGGTTTCGGCCTTCTGCAACAGACTGTAGGTCGGCTTGTCGTCCAGCGGAATGAAAGCGATGTCCAACGGCTCCTCGCCAGCCCTGGCCCGGTCGCGGTTGATGGTTTTCAACGCCCAGTCGATGATGGTCAGGGTCCGCAGCCCCAGGAAGTCGAACTTCACCAGGCCTGCCGCCTCGACATCGTCCTTGTCGAACTGGGTGACCAGACCATCGCCCTCTTCATCGCAATAGATTGGTGAAAAGTCAGTCAGCTTGGTCGGTGCGATCACCACGCCACCGGCGTGCTTGCCGACGTTACGCACGATGCCTTCAAGCTTGCGGGCCATTTCCCAGATTTCGGCGGCTTCTTCGTCGACCTTGATGAAGTCCCGCAGGATTTCCTCCTGCTCGTAGGCCTTCTCCAGGGTCATGCCGACTTCGAACGGAATCATCTTCGACAGCCGGTCCGCCAGGCCATAGGACTTGCCCTGCACCCGCGCCACGTCCCGCACCACCGCCTTGGCGGCCATGGAACCGAAGGTGATGATCTGGCTCACGGCATTGCGGCCGTACTTCTCGGCCACGTAGTCGATCACCCGGTCGCGACCGTCCATGCAGAAGTCGACGTCAAAGTCGGGCATGGAAACCCGTTCCGGGTTGAGGAAACGTTCGAACAGCAGGTCATATTCCAGCGGGTCGAGGTCGGTGATCTTCTGTACGTAGGCCACCAGCGAGCCCGCACCCGATCCACGGCCAGGCCCCACCGGCACGCCGTTGTTCTTGGCCCACTGGATGAAGTCCATCACGATCAGGAAGTAACCGGGGAATCCCATCTGGATGATGATATCCAGTTCGAAATTCAGCCGGTCGACATAGACCTGGCGCTTGGCCTCGTAGTCTTCGGTGGTGTCCTTGGGCAGCAGGACGCTGAGGCGTTCCTCCAGGCCGTCGAAGGACACCTTGCGGAAATACTCGTCGATGGTCATGCCATCGGGAATCGGGAAGTTGGGCAGGAAGTGCTTGCCCAGTTTCACTTCGATGTTGCAGCGCTTGGCGATTTCGACGGTGTTTTCCAGCGCCTCGGGCAGGTCACTGAACAGCTCGGCCATTTCCTCGGCGCTTTTGAGATATTGCTGGTCGCTGTAGTTCTTCGGCCGGCGTGGATCATCGAGGGCCCGGCCTTCACCAATGCAGACACGGGTTTCGTGGGCTTCGAAATCTTCCTGCTTGATAAAACGCACGTCGTTGGTCGCCACCAGCGGCGCGCCGATCCGGTCGGCCAGGGCCACCGCGGCATGCAGGTGTTCTTCGTCGTTGGGGCGATTGGTGCGCTGCACTTCGATGTAGAAGCGATCCGGGAACACGGCCATCCACTCGCGGGCGAGGGTCTCGGCCTCTTCGGTATTACCACTGAGCAGGGCCAGGCCGATTTCGCCCTCCTTGGCCGCCGACAGCATGATCAGACCTTCGCTGGCCTCGGCCACCCACTCACGCTCGATGATGATCGAGCCGTTGCGCTGACCATCGATAAAGCCACGGGAAATCAACTCGGTGAGGTTTCGATAGCCGACGGCGTTCATCACCAACAGGCTGATACGGCTCAACGGCGCATCCGGGTCCTTGCTCGACAGCCACAGGTCGGCGCCGCAGATCGGCTTGATCCCGCCGCCCATCGCCGTCTTGTAGAACTTGACCAGCGAACACATGTTGTTCTGGTCGGTGACCGCCACGGCAGGCATGTTCATGCCGGCCAGGGTCTTGATCAGCGGCTTGATCCGCACCAGACCGTCAACCAGGGAGTATTCAGTGTGCAGGCGTAGATGAACGAATGAAGCCGGCATAGTGATCCTGCGTAAAGTCATGAAAACAACAAGGCCCGGATTGTACCGGGCCTTGGGTAAAACATCAGCCATGAGTGTCCGGTCTTGAAAACGCGAGCACGGCTGTTGTGGCGAGGGGATTTATCCCCACTGGACTGCGAAGCAGTCCCAAAGTCGATTAGATGTAACGAGTTGTCAGGTTTAAGGGCCGCTTCGCGCCCCAGCGGGGATAAATCCCCTCGCCACAAAAAGCAGCGTTCGTCTTAAGAAACAGGGCACTGACTGTTTATGATCAACCCCTCACGCGCTTCATAAGCCAGCCGCACCGGTGCGAACGAGCGCCGATGAATGGGCGTGGGGCCCAGGCGTGCCAGGGCCTCCAGATGAACGGGCGTCGGATAACCCTTGTGGTTGCCGATGCCGTAGCCCGGGTAGATCATTTCAAAGGCGGCCATCTCGCGGTCGCGGCTGACCTTCGCCAGGATCGATGCCGCCGCGATGGCCGGCACCTTGCCGTCGCCCTGGATGACGGCTTCGGCGCGCATCGACAGCTTCGGGCAGCGATTGCCATCGATCATCGCCAGTTTCGGCGTAATGTGCAGCCCTTGCACGGCCCGCTGCATGGCAAGCATGGTGGCGTGCAGGATGTTCAGCTCATCAATTTCTTCGACTTCCGCCCGGGCGATGCACCAGCTCAGGGCTTTCTCGCAGATCTCGTCATAGAGGGCTTCGCGTCGAGCTTCGGTCAGCTTCTTCGAATCGTTGAGGCCCAGGATCGGCCGGTTCGGATCGAGAATCACCGCCGCCGTCACCACCGCGCCACACAGCGGCCCACGACCTACCTCGTCGACACCCGCCACCAACTCTTCCACCTCGGCGACGAGATTGAAATCCAGGCCCATCTGCATCTTCGGGTTGCTCATGATTTTGCGCCGATCAGGGTCAGTACCGCATCCGCGGCCTGGTTGGAGGCATCACGGCGCAAGGTACGGTGGATTTCATCGAAGCCCCGGGTCTGTTCCTCGCCACCCTCGATCAAGGGTAATAGCGTATTGGCCAGCGCCTCGGGCGTCGCCTCATCCTGCAACAACTCAGGCACCAGCAAGCGCTGGGCCAACAGGTTCGGCAAGGAAACGTAGGGGCTCTTGACCATGCGTTTGAGGATCCAGAACGTCAACGGTGCCAGGCGATAGGCGACCACCATCGGGCGTTTGTACAACAACGCTTCAAGGGTAGCAGTGCCGGACGCAATCAACACGGCGTCACAGGCCGCCAGTGCCTGGTGGGAACGGCCATCGAGCAACGTGACCGGCAGATCGCGCCCCGCCAACAGCGCTTCCAATTGGACTCGGCGCTGTGGACTGGCGCACGGCAGGACGAAACGCACCTCCGGACGCACCGCCCGCAGCCGTTCGGCGGCGTCGAAGAACAAGCCACCCAGGCGACTCACCTCACCGCCGCGGCTACCCGGCATCAGGGCCACCAGCGGCCCCTCAGGCAGGCCCAACGCCTGGCGCGCCTCGTTGCGGTCGGCCTCCAGGGGAATGGTATCGGCCAGGGTGTGACCGACAAAGCGCACCGGCACACCCTTTTCCTCGTAGAACCGGGCCTCAAACGGCAACAACGTCAGCATCAGATCGCAACCTTCGCGAATCTTCAGGACACGCTTCTGCCGCCAGGCCCAGACCGAAGGACTGACGTAGTGCACGGTCTTGATCCCGGCCTGACGCAGCTTGAGCTCGATATTGAGGGTGAAGTCCGGCGCATCGATGCCGATGAACACATCCGGTTTTTCTTCGATCAAGGTCTTGATCAGCGCCTTGCGGCGCGCCAGCAGCTCTCGCAGGCGACCGAGCACCTCCACCAAACCCATCACGGAGAGGCGTTCCATCGGGAAATAGGAGTTCAACCCCTCGGCTTGCATCAACGGACCGCCGACGCCGATAAACTCGACTGCCGGATGCTGCGCCTTGAGCGCACGCATCAAGCCGGCACCCAGAATGTCGCCGGAAGCCTCTCCCGCCACCAGCGCGATACGCAAGGTCGCCATGGTCAGCGAGTGATGCCGCGGGTCGAAGACTGGATGGAGTCGCGGAATATCGCGACTTCAGGGTGCTGCGCTGCAGCCTCGGCCAGCTCGGCCAGCGCCTGCTCGACGGTCAGCCCCTGGCGATACACAACCTTATAGGCCCGACGCAACGCAGCAATAGCCTCTTCGCTGAAGCCGCGACGACGCATGCCTTCGAAGTTCATGCTGCGTGCTTCGGCCGGGTTGCCGAATACCGTGACATAGGCCGGAACGTCCTTGCCAATGGCGGTGCCCATGCCGGAAAAACTGTGGGCGCCGATATGGCAGTACTGATGCACCAGGGTGAAGCCGGACAGGATCGCCCAGTCGTCCACATGAACATGGCCGGCCAGCGCCGTGTTGTTGACCAGGATGCAATGGTTGCCGATAACGCTGTCATGGCCGATGTGTGCATAAGCCATGATCAGGTTATGGTCGCCCAGGGTCGTTTCGGAGCGATCCTGAATGGTGCCACGGTGAATCGTCACACCTTCACGGATCACGTTATGGTCACCGATGACCAGGCGGGTTTCCTCGCCTTTGTATTTGAGATCGGGCGTGTCCTCGCCTACCGAAGAAAACTGGTAGATGCGGTTGTGCCGGCCGATCCGGGTCGGTCCCTTGAGAATTACGTGGGGCCCGATCACCGTGCCCTCGCCGATTTCCACACCTGCGCCGACAATCGACCACGGGCCGACCTCGACATCGGCGGCCAGGACGGCCGTCGGGTCGATGATTGCGCGAGGGTCGATCAAACTCATAGTTTGCGTTCCGCACAGATGATTTCAGCGGAGCAGACTGGCTTGCCGTCGACCGAAGCCTGGCATTCGAATTTCCAGATCTGGCGCTTGCAACTGATGAACTTGGCCTCGAGGATCAATTGATCGCCCGGGGTGACCGGCTGACGGAAACGCAGCTTGTCGGAGCCTACGAAGTAGTAGAGCGTACCGTCGGCGGGTTTTACGTCCATGATCTTGAAGCCAAGGATCCCGGCAGCCTGAGCCATCGCCTCGATGATCAGCACGCCGGGCATGATGGGATGCGCGGGGAAGTGACCATTGAAGAACGGCTCGTTGATGCTGACATTCTTGTAGGCGCGAATGCGCTTGTCCTCAACATCCAGCTCCACTACCCGATCCACCAGCAGGAACGGGTAACGGTGAGGCAGGTATTCGCGAATCTCGTTGATGTCCATCATTTCGGGGGGAAGCCTATGTAAAGATTGGGAGCGCGGGTTGCCACGCACTCCGCTGGCAAATCAAGGAGGCAGTCTAACGGCTGTGCACACTTGATATGAAAATGGTATCAGCCATCTGATGAAGCATTACCGTCAGGGGTCACGTCCCCCACACGCTTTTCCAGCTGTCGCAGGCGTCGAGCCATGTCGTCGAGCTGCCGGATACGGGCCGCGCTCTTGCGCCACTCGGCCGCCGGCTGCATGGCGGTGCCGGAAGAATAGGCACCCGGCTCGGTAATCGAGTGAGTCACCATGGTCATCCCGGTCAGGAAAACGTTGTCACAGATCTCGATATGCCCCACCAGCCCTACGCCGCCGGCGAGCATGCAATGCTTGCCGATTTTGGTGCTGCCGGAGATCCCCACGCAGGCCGCCATGGCGGTGTGATCACCGACCTGAACGTTGTGGGCAATCTGGATCTGGTTGTCCAGCTTGACGCCATTACCGATGATCGTGTCGGCCAACGCACCACGGTCGATGGCAGTGTTGACGCCAATCTCGACGTCGTCGCCGACCGTCACGCCACCGATCTGGGCAATCTTCTGCCAGATGCCTTTTTCGTTGGCAAAACCGAACCCTTCACCCCCCAGCACCGCGCCGGACTGGATGACCACCCGCTTGCCGATGCGTACGTCGTGGTACAGGGTGACCCGGGGCGCCAGCCAGCCGCCCTCGCCTATCTCGCTGCGAGCGCCGACGAAGCAATGAGCCCCCAGCGTGACACCCGCACCGATGCGCGCCCCACTTTCGATGACCACGAAAGGACCGATACTGGCGGAGGGGTCCACCACGGCATCGGCAGCAATCACCGCACTGGGATGAATGCCGGCAGCCGCCTTGGGCTTGGGGTCGAACAGATGGGAAATCCGTGCATAGGCCAGGTACGGGTCGGGCACAATCAGGGCATCACCGGCAAAACCTTCGGCATCGGCAGCCTTGAGCAACAGCGCGGCAGCGCGGCTGTAGGCCAGGTACTTGCGGTACTGGGGATTTGCCAGGAAGCTCAATTGAGCTGGGCCAGCCTCTTGCAAAGTGGCCAGCCCAGTGATTGCCTTCTCCGGGTCGCCACGCAGGGTGGCGCCGAGGAACTCGGCCAGCTGGCCAAGCTTGATAGTCGCTGTCATGGATTACTTCAGCTGATTCATGCGCTCGATGACCTGGCGCGTGATGTCGTACTGAGGTTTGACATCGATCACCGCGCCACGCTCGAACACCAGGTCAAAACCACCTTTCTTGATGACTTCTTCCACGGCACTGTCGAGCTTGGGCTTGAGCTGCTTGAGCATTTCACGGTCGGCCACGGCTTTGGCTTCGTTCAGCTCCTTGGACTGGAACTGAAAGTCACGGGCCTTTTGCTTGAATTCAAGCTCCAGACGCTCACGCTCGCCTTGGGCCATCTTGTCGCCGCCGGCTACCAGACGGTCCTGAATGCCTTTGGCGCTGCTTTCCAGGCTCTTGAGCTTGGTCAGTTGCGGGCCGAACTTCTTCTCGGCATCCACGGCGTACTTCTTGGCCGCATCGGATTCCAGCAAGGCCATCTGATAGTTCAGCACGGCAATCTTCATGTCGGCAAATGCCGGACCTGCGACCAGTACGGTCGCCAGGAGAACCAATTGAGTCAACTTACGCACGATGTACTCCTACAAAATCCATTGTCGTTATCTTGGGTCTGACGCTTAGAACGTCTGGCCGAGGGAGAATTGGAACACTTGGGTTTCAGCGTCATCCGGTTTCTTGATCGGCATCGCCAGGGCGAAGCTCAAAGGACCGAGCGCGGTGACCCAGGTCACGCCCACGCCCACGGAACTGGCCAGGTTGCTGAGGCTGATGTCGTTGCATTTCGCGTTGGACTTGGTGCCGTTGGCGTTTGTGGTGTCGTCGCAACTCGAGTCGAAAACGTTGCCCACATCCCAGAATACCGAGGTGCGCAGAGACCGTTGGTCCTTGACGAAAGGCATTGGGAACAGGACTTCCAGGCCACCCTGGATGAGTACGTTGCCACCGAACGGCAGCGGATCCTGATCCGGATCGGCCACGGTCCCCGTGTTACCAGTGACGGCCGCACCCCGGCTCGGGGTACTGCGCGGACCCAGGGTACTATCCTTGAAACCACGAACCGAGTTGAAACCACCTGCATAGTAGTTCTCGTAGAACGGCAGGCCATCGGTGGAACCGTAGCCGTCACCATAACCCAGCTCAGTGTGCAGGCGCATGGTGTAGGTATCGGTCAACGGCTGGAACAGCTGGCCACGGTAGTCGAGCTTGAAGAACGACAGGTCGCTGCCAGGGGTCGTGGTTTCAAAAACCAGGCTCTGGGAATGACCACGGGTCGCCAGCACACCTTTGTTCAGGGTCGACTCGGACCAGCCAGCGGACGCCTTGAAGTTCAGGTAGCTGTCGCCTTCCTTTTTGACGAAGTCGAAGATCTCGTCAACGGTGTAACGACCGGTGTTGATCTTGTCCTGCTGGGCAGTCAGACCGAACGTCAGGCGCGAGGTCTCGCTGATCGGATAGCCGATGTTGGCGCCGACACCGTAGCTGTCGACGGCATAGCTGGAAATATCGGAGTCCAGCTCGTCATAGTCGGTGGTGCGGTAGAAGGCGTTATAACCCAGGCTCACACCGTCTGCGGTCCAGTAGGGGTCCACGAAACCGAAGTTGTAACGGGTCTGGTATTCGCTGCGGGTCAGGCCGATGCTGACCTTGTTACCGGTACCCAGGAAGTTGTTCTGGGTGATCGAACCACCGAGGATCAGGCCGGCGCTCTGGGCAAAACCGACGCTGGCGGTGATCGAGCCGGAAGCCTGCTCCTCGACGCTGTAGTTCACATCGACCTGGTCATCGACGCCCGGTACCGCCGGTGTCTCGACGTTGACTTCCTTGAAGAAGCCCAGGCGCTCCAGACGGGTCTTGGACTGGTCGATCAGGTAGGTCGAAGCCCAGCCACCTTCCATCTGGCGCATTTCGCGACGCAGCACTTCGTCCTCGGACTTGGTGTTGCCACGGAAGTTGATGCGGTTGACATAGGCACGCTTGCCCGGGTCCACGGCGAAGGTGATGTCGACGGTATGGTCTTCGTCGTGCGGCTGCGGCACGCCGTTGACGTTGGCGAAGGTATAGCCTTCGTTACCCAGTCGACGGGTGATCAGTTCGGAGGTGGTGGTCATCAGCTTGCGCGAAAACACTTGGCCCTTCTGCACCAGCAACAGCGACTTGACCTGGTCTTCGGGCACCTTCAGGTCACCGCTGAGCTTGACGTCGCGAACGGTGTACTTCTCGCCTTCGTTGACGTTGACGGTAATGTAGACGTGCTTCTTGTCCGGCGTGATGGACACCTGGGTCGAGGCGATGTCCATGTTGATGTAGCCACGGTCCAGGTAATAGGAACGCAGACGCTCCAGGTCACCGGAGAGTTTCTCACGGGCGTACTTGTCATCGTTCTTGAAGAACGACAACCAGTTGGTGGTCTTGAGTTCGAACAGGTCGATCAGGTCTTCGTCGGGGAAAACCGTGTTGCCCACGACGTTGATGTGCTGGATCGCCGCTACGGTGCCTTCGTTGATATTGACCTTGAGGCCAACGCGGTTGCGCGGCTGCGGCACCACTTCGGTGTCGACGGTGGCGGAGTAGCGGCCCTGGGCGACGTATTGGCGTTGCAGTTCGTTACGGACGCCTTCGAGGGTCGCACGCTGGAAGATCTCGCCTTCGGCCAGACCGGATTGCTTGAGGCCCTTCATCAGGTCTTCGGTGGAGATCGCCTTGTTGCCCTCGATCTCGATACTGGCGACCGAAGGCCGCTCCACAACCGTGATGACCAGGACATTGCCGTCGCGGCCCAGCTGGATATCTTGAAAGAAGCCGGTCTTGAACAGCGCACGAGTGGACTCCACCAGGCGCCGATCATCCGCCTGCTCGCCGACGTTCAACGGCAAGGCACCAAACACGCTACCCGCGGAGACCCGCTGGAGGCCGTTGACGCGAATATCAGAGATAGTGAAGGACTCGGCGTGAACTTCGGCGATCATCAACACGGTAATTACCGCGGTTAGCAGCAGACGTTTCATGAAGTCCTTTCTTATTCCAACTGGCAATAAACAAACTGCCGCAAAATGCGGCAGATTCGCAATTCAGCGAAGCGTTACAGACGACCCAGATCGTTGACCAGGGCAAGCAACATAACCCCGACCACCAAGCTGATACCGATCTGTATCCCCCAACCTTGAACCCGATCCGACAAGGGACGACCACGCGCCCACTCGATCAGATAAAACAGCAGATGCCCCCCATCCAGTACCGGGATAGGCAGCAAATTCAGAACCCCCAGGCTAATGCTCAGATAAGCAAGGAAATTCAGGAAATCAGCGACGCCCGACTGGGCAGAAGCGCCCGCCACTTTAGCAATGGTTATCGGTCCACTCAAGTTTTTTACCGAGAGCTCACCGAACAACATTTTCTTCAGCGAATCGAGGGTCAGAACACTCATGGTCCAGGTACGACGCGCACCCTCGCCAATCGCCGCGACAGGCCCGAAGCTGACCTCGCGGATCATTTCCGGTGGCCACTCGACGGCCTTGACACCCGCCCCCAGGTAGCCGCTCGGCGCCTTGCTCTCGCCACGGGCAGCCAGGGCGACCGGGACGTCGATTGGAACACCGTCGCGCTCGACGCGCAGCACAATTTTGGTATCAGGACGTACACGAACCGCGTCGACCACCTGCTGCCAGTCGCTGACTGACTGCCCGTCGAGGGCCAGCAGGCGATCACCGGTCTTGAGGCCCGCGACCTGGGCCGGACCTTTCGGGTCGAGCTCGGCCAGGACCGGCGGCAGTGCCGGGCGCCAGGGGCGAATGCCCAGGGAACGGATCGGGTCCGGTTCATCGGCTCCCTTGAGCCAGTTATCCAGCACCAGTTCCCGAGGTGAGTCTGTCGTCGAGCCCTGCTCGCGCACCATCAACTGCAACGATCCACTCTCGCCAAGCCGACGCACCAATTGAAGATTGACAGCCGCCCAGCCGGAGGTTGGCTCACCGTCGACCGCCACGATCTCCTGACCCGGGCTCAGCCCGGCGCGCGCCGCCACGCTGCCGGCCTCGACCGCGCCGATGACCGGCCGCACCTGCTCGCTACCCAACATGGCCAGCGCCCAGAAAAACACCAGCGCCAGCAGGAAATTGGCGATCGGACCCGCCGCCACGATGGCGATGCGCTGACGGACGGTCTTGCGATTGAAGGATTGGTCGAGCTGATCGGCAGGCACTTCACCTTCGCGCTCGTCGAGCATTTTTACGTAACCGCCCAACGGGATAGCCGCCACGACGAACTCGGTACCTGTCTTGTCATGCCAGCGCAGCAACGGCATGCCGAAGCCAACGGAAAAACGCAGCACCTTCACGCCACAGCGACGCGCGACCCAGAAATGACCGAATTCGTGAAAAGTGACCAGCACACCCAACGCAACCAGGGTGCCGACAATCATATAGAGCGCGCTCATCTGCTTTCTCCGCAATCCAGTCCAGGGCGACCCTGGCTAACGTATCGCAACCTCAACGCCCGTAGCGCTTCAACCATTGGCCCGCCAGCTCGCGAGCCTTGGCGTCGGCAGTGAATACCGCGTCGAGATCATCGAGGCGAACCACAGCCTCGAGGTTCAAGACCTCTTCGATGATACTCGCGATCTCAAGGTAACGGACACGCCCATCGAGAAACGCGGCTACCGCCACTTCATTGGCCGCGTTCAGCATGGCCGGTGCGCTGTCTCCTGCCTCGGCGGCCTGGCGGGCCAGGCGCAGGCAAGGGAAGCGCTGCTCGTCGGGCGCCTGGAAATCCAGGCGAGCGATGGCGAACAGGTCCAGCGGCGCCACACCCGAATCGATCCGCTCTGGCCAGGCCAGCGCATTGGCGATGGGGGTACGCATGTCCGGGTTGCCCAACTGGGCCAGTACCGAACCGTCCACATAATCCACCAGAGAATGAATCACGCTCTGGGGATGGATCACCACCTCGACCTGGGACGGCTTGGCATCAAACAGCCAGCAGGCCTCGATCAGCTCCAGCCCTTTGTTCATCATGCTGGCCGAGTCCACAGAAATCTTGCGCCCCATGGACCAGTTCGGATGAGCGCAGGCCTGCTCAGGCGAGACATGCTCCAGTTCCGCCAGGGGGGTCTGCCGGAACGGACCGCCGGACGCCGTCAGCAAAATTCGCCGGACCCCCACCGCATCCAGGCCGCGGGAAAAATCCTGCGGCATGCATTGAAAAATCGCATTGTGCTCACTGTCGATCGGCAGCAGCACCGAACCACTTTTTCCGACAGCTTGCATGAACAGCGCGCCGGACATGACCAGCGCTTCCTTGTTGGCGAGCAGGATCTTCTTGCCCGCCTTCACCGCCGCCAGGGTGGGACGCAGGCCAGCCGCACCAACAATCGCCGCCATCACCGCATCGACCTCAGGATCGGAGGCCACTTCACACAGCCCTTCCTCTCCGACCAGCACCTGGGTCTGCAGGCCGGCAGCGCGCAGGTCGTCCTGCAACGCCCGCGCCACGCCGGCCTCCGGCACCACCGCGAATCGCGGGGCATGGCGCATGCACAAGGCCAGCAATTCGCTCAGCCGGGTGAAACCACTGAGGGCAAAGACCTGGTAACGCTCTGGATGCCGGCCAATGACATCCAGAGTGCTAAGACCGATCGAACCGGTGGCCCCCAGTACAGTGATCTGTTGAGGGCGACTCACGGCGCAGCCATCCACAACAGCACGGCAAAGATCGGGATCGCAGCCGTCAGGCTGTCAATGCGGTCCAGCACGCCGCCATGGCCTGGCAATAGACTACTGCTGTCCTTGATTCCGGATTGGCGCTTGAACATGCTTTCGGTCAGGTCGCCGACCACCGATACGAATACGATCAGCGCGGCGCCGAACAGGCCGATCAGCAACTGCCCAGCCGTCCATTCGCGCATGACACCGACCACCGTCGTGATCACCAGGCTCAAGGCCAGGCCACCGTAGACACCTTCCCAGCTCTTGCCGGGACTGACTTTCGGCGCAAGCTTACGCTTGCCGAACGCCTTGCCGGAAAAATAAGCACCGACATCAGCGCCCCAGACCAGCACCATCACAGCCATGATCTGCCAGTTGCCCAACGGGCCCTGCTTGATCCAGATCAGCCCTTGCCAGGCCGGCAGCAGGATCAACAGGCCAATGGTCAGCTTGGTCGCCGCGTTGGCCCAGTGATGGGTGGTCCGAGGGTAGGTCAGCACCAGGAACGTTGCCGTTGCCCACCACAGCACCGACGCGCCCAGCACCCAGGGTGCGATGCCCGGCACCACGTACATAACGAACAGCATGGCCGCCACGGCCGCCGCGTAGGTCATGCGCGCCGACTGCGCGGCAAAACCCGCCAGCCGTGCCCACTCCCATGCCCCCAGTGTCACGACCAGGCCGATGAACAGGGCAAAGCCAGCCCCTTCGAGCAGGAAGAAACCACCCAGGGCGATGGGCAACAGGATCAGGGCGGTGATGATTCGTTGTTTAAGCATTAAACCCGGGCTCCAGCTTCGATCTGCTCGCTCGTTTTACCGAAACGACGCTGACGGGAAGCGAAATCGGCCAGCGCAATGCGCATGGCTTCGTGTTTGAAGTCCGGCCAGAAAAGGTCGGAGAAGTACAGCTCGGCGTAAGCCAGCTGCCAGAGAAGGAAATTGCTGATGCGATGCTCGCCCCCCGTGCGGATGCACAGGTCCGGCAATGGCAGGTCGCCCGTGGCCAGGCATGTTTGCAGCAGATCGGGCGTGATGTCTTCCGGCCGCAGATGCCCGGCCTGAACTTCGCGTGCCAACCGCTGGGCAGCCTGGGCAATGTCCCACTGGCCGCCATAGTTGGCGGCGATCTGCAGGACAAAGCGGTCGGCACCGGCTGTAGCGGCCTCGGCTTCGCGCATCGCGGCCTGCAACTCCGGATGAAAGCGCGAGCGATCACCGATGATACGCAGGCTGATACTGTTCTCGTTGAGGCGCTTGGCTTCACGGCGCAAGGCCTTGAGGAACAGCTCCATCAAGGCGCTGACCTCATCGGCCGGACGCTGCCAGTTTTCACTGGAGAAGGCGAACAGGGTCAACACTTCAACCCCGGCCTCCGCGCACACCTCGATGACCGCGCGAACCGCATCGACCCCCGCCTTATGCCCGGCGACACCGGGCATGAAGCGTTTCTTGGCCCAGCGGTTATTGCCGTCCATGATGATCGCCACATGGCGCGGCACCGCGAACGACCCGGCCTGCTTGGTCTTTTCCATGAAAACGAGACCCTTATACGGCCATCAGGTCTTTTTCTTTCTGCGCCAAATCCGCGTCGATCTTAGCCACATACTTCTTGGTCAGGTCGTCGATCTCGCCCGCGGCGCGGCGCTCTTCGTCCTCGCTGATTTCCTTTTCCTTGACCAGGTCCTTGAGCGAACTGTTGGCATCGCGGCGGATGTTGCGCACGGCAACACGGGCTTCTTCAGCCACATCGCGGGCCTGCTTGGTGAAGCCCTTGCGGGTTTCTTCGGTCAGAGCCGGCATGGAGATCAGCAGCAACTCACCCAGGTTGGTCGGGTTCAGGTTCAGACCGGCACTGCCGATGGCCTTGTCGACCGCAGCGAGCATGTTACGCTCAAAGGCCACGACCTGCAGGGTGCGGGCGTCCTTGACCGTGATGTTGGCCACTTGCTTGATCGGGGTGTCGGTACCGTAGTAAGGCACCATCACGCCTTCGAGAATGCTCGGGTGCGCCTGGCCGGTGCGGATACGACCGAAGTTGTGCGCCAGAGACTCCAGGGACTTCTGCATGCGCTGTTCGGCGTCTTTCTTGATTTCATTGATCATTGTTGAACTTCCTCGATCAGGGTTCCTTCGGCGCCGCCATGCACGATATTCAGCAGGGCACCGGGCTTGTTCATGTTAAAGACACGCAGCGGCATCTTGTGATCGCGGCACAGGCAAATAGCCGTCAGGTCCATGACACCCAGCTTGCGATCCAGCACTTCATCGTAGGTCAGATGATCGAACTTCTCGGCATGCGGGTCCTTGAACGGGTCAGCGGTATAGACGCCGTCAACCTTGGTCGCCTTGAGCACGACATCGGCATCGATCTCGATCGCTCGCAGGCAGGCGGCCGAATCCGTGGTGAAGAACGGATTGCCGGTGCCGGCAGCAAAAATCACCACTTCCTTGGAGTTGAGGTGGCGCATGGCCTTGCGGCGATCGTAGTGATCGGTCACGCCAACCATGGAAATGGCCGACATCACGATGGCCGAGATATTGGCACGCTCCAGCGCGTCACGCATAGCCAGCGCATTCATCACGGTGGCCAACATGCCCATGTGGTCGCCCGTGACCCGATCCATGCCAGCCGCGCTCAGGGCCGCGCCGCGGAACAGGTTGCCGCCGCCGATGACCAGGCCGACCTGGACACCGATCCCGACCAGCTGACCGACTTCCAGGGCCATGCGATCCAGCACTTTCGGATCGATCCCGAACTCTTCCGAGCCCATCAGGGCCTCGCCGCTAAGCTTGAGTAGAATGCGTTTATAGCGAGCCTGATAACCACTGCCCTGCTGAGCCATTGCGAATCTCTCCTGCGGCGTATTTTCAAAAATTCTTTGCAAGCTGTTTACAGCCTGCCTTCAGCCTAGCTTGACGCTGACACAGCGTCATCGGAACACGGCTTTGTAAGCCAGTTCCGACAGGAAACCAATATAAATCGGCGTCCTCATCCAAAAAGAGGCTGCGCGCGTGAGCGGGCAGCCTCTTCTGGGCGACAGTTGTAAAAACCTGTCTTATTGCTTGGCGGCAGCAGCTACCTGGGCGGCAACTTCTTCAGCGAAGTTGTCGACCGGCTTCTCGATGCCTTCGCCTACTTTGAAGTAGGTAAAGGATACGATTTCAGCGCCGGCTTTCTTCGCCAGGTCACCCACCTTGATTTCCGGGTTCTTGACGAAAGCCTGCTCAACCAGGCTGGCTTCGGCCAGGAACTTGGAGATACGGCCAGCCACCATTTTCTCGGCGATGTCAGCAGGCTTGCCTTTGAGCTTCTCTTCGTTCAGCTGCAGGAAAACCGCTTTTTCACGCTCGATCGCTTCAGCCGAAACGTCCGAAGGCAGCAGGAATTCAGGGTTGGTTGCCGCTACGTGCATGGCGATTTCTTTCGCCAGCTCGGTGTCGCCGCCCTTGAGGACGACAGCCACGCCGATCTTGTTGCCGTGCAGGTAAGTACCGACCACGTCACCTTCAACGCGAACCAGACGACGGATATTGACGTTCTCGCCGGTCTTGCCAACCAGAACCAGACGCGCTTGCTCCTGAGCTTCGATCAGCGGAGCGGCATCGGTCAGCTTGTCAGCGAAAGCTTTTTCAACGCTGGCAGCGACGAATGCCTTGAAGTCGTCCTGCAGAGCCAGGAAGTCGGTCTGGGAGTTCACTTCCAGCAGCACGGCGGCCTTGCCGTCGTCCTTGATGGCGATGGCGCCTTCAGCGGCAACGTTGCCGGCTTTCTTGGCAGCCTTGATCGCGCCCGAAGCACGCATGTCATCAATGGCTTTCTCGATGTCGCCGCCAGCCTTGGTCAAGGCTTTCTTGCAATCCATCATGCCTTCGCCGGTACGCTCGCGCAGTTCTTTGACCAACGCTGCAGTAATCTCTGCCATTTCAAAATCCTCTTGGATAGGTTTTCAACCATTCCACCCGACCGAACGGGCGATCAATTCTTCCTGAAAACCACTGCTTATAGACCGCGGCAGGTTACAAACAGGTAGCGGTGCCGGCGACAAATGGTTTTCGAGGTGGCAAAAAGGGGGCCAAGCCCCCTTTTTGCTTACTGAGCCAACGCCAGGGGCGTCGATTACTCAGCGGCTGCTGCCGGAGCTTCTTCAGCGAAGACTTCGGTGCCGCCATTAACGTTGTTGCGACCACGGATAACAGCGTCAGCCATCGAACCCATGTACAGCTGGATGGCGCGGATGGCGTCATCGTTGCCTGGGATGATGTAGTCAACGCCTTCCGGGCTGCTGTTGGTATCGACAACGCCGATGACCGGGATACCCAGCTTGTTGGCTTCGGTGATCGCGATGCGCTCGTGATCAACGTCGATCACGAACAGTGC
The DNA here is from genome assembly GCF_022342325.2 of Pseudomonas sp. AF32. Taxonomy (NCBI): domain Bacteria; kingdom Pseudomonadati; phylum Pseudomonadota; class Gammaproteobacteria; order Pseudomonadales; family Pseudomonadaceae; genus Pseudomonas; species Pseudomonas sp. AF32. The sequence continues at coordinate 65,531 of NZ_RQJK02000001.1, forward strand.
GTCAGGCAGACCGCCCATGTCCTTGATACCGCCCAGGGAGCGGTCCAGCTTCTCAAGATCGCGAGTGCGCATCAGCGCTTCTTTCTTGGTCAGCTTGGCGAAAGTGCCGTCTTCGGACTGGACTTCGAGATCACGCAGACGCTTGATGGAAGCGCGGATGGTCTTGAAGTTGGTCAGCATGCCGCCCAACCAGCGGTGATCGACGTACGGCGAACCGCAACGTGCTGCTTCTTCAGCAACGATCTTGCCAGCGGAACGCTTGGTGCCGACGAACAGAATCTTGTTTTTGCCCTGGGCCAGGCGCTCTACGAAGGTCAGTGCTTCGTTGAACATCGGCAGGGTTTTTTCAAGGTTGATGATGTGGATCTTGTTACGCGCGCCGAAAATGTACTTGCCCATTTTCGGGTTCCAGTAACGGGTCTGGTGGCCGAAGTGCACACCGGCCTTCAGCATATCGCGCATGTTGACTTGGGACATGATAGTTCCTTGATAAGTCGGGTTTGGCCTCCACGTATCCCAATGACCAACCAGCGACTTATATAAGCCGAAGGCACCCAGGTCATCGTGTCGACACGTGTGTGGATTTAAGCTTGCGGGGTCATCCCCGGAAAGCGGCGCATTTTATACCACAGCAAGGGCGAAAACGAAACCCGGATTCTGAAAACCTGTGGCGAGAGGATGAAGGGAGCAAGCTTTGCTTACTCAATCCACTCACCATGGAGCGCCAGGCCGGGAGCGCTTTGCCCCGATCGTCTGTTAGAATCGCGTCTTTAAGGGCCGCCCGGAACATCCTCCGCCGCCCATTTCGTTTCGAACAGCGCCGCCGGGCGCAGAGAGAGCCTGTATGACCGTCACCCTCAAGACCCCCGAGGACATCGCGAAAATGCGTGTCGCGGGCAAACTCGCCGCCGATGTGCTGGAAATGATCGCCGACTACGTCAAGCCCGGCGTCACCACCGAAGAGCTGGACCGTATCTGCCACGACTATATCGTCAACGAGCAGAAAGCCATCCCCGCGCCGCTCAACTACAAGGGCTTTCCGAAGTCGATCTGCACCTCGATCAACCATGTGGTCTGCCACGGTATCCCCAACGAAAAGCCGTTGAAGGATGGCGATACCCTGAACATCGACGTCACCGTCATCAAGGACGGCTATCACGGTGACACCAGCCGCATGTTCCATGTCGGCAACGTGCCGGAATGGGCCCAGCGCCTGTCGAAAGTCACCCAGGAATGCATGTACATGGCCATCGAGCTGGTGAAGCCGGGCTGCCGCCTGGGCGATATCGGCGAAGTGATCCAGAAGCATGCGCAGAAGAACGGTTTTTCCGTGGTACGCGAATTCTGTGGCCACGGCATCGGCAAGGTCTTCCACGAAGAACCGCAGATTCTGCACTACGGCCGCGCCGGCACCGGCATGGAACTGCAGGCGGGGATGACCTTCACCATCGAGCCGATGATCAACCAGGGTCGCGCCGAAACCAAGGTACTGGGCGACGGCTGGACCGCCATCACCAAGGACCGCAAGCTGTCGGCCCAATGGGAGCATACCCTGCTGGTGACCGAGACCGGGTACGAGATCTTTACCCTGCGCAGCGACGACACCATCCCTCGCGTTTCCGCCTGAACCGACCCCAGCTATAGATAGAAAGGAAAGCCATTCGATGCCGCAGGTGGATCCCGAACTCTTCGACCGAGGCCAGTTCCAGGCTGAACTGGCCCTGAAGGCAAGCCCCATCGCGGCCTTCAAGAAGGCGATCCGCCAGGCCCGTGAAGTGCTCGACCAGCGCTTCCGCAATGGCCGGGATATCCGTCGGCTGATCGAGGACCGTGCCTGGTTCGTCGATAACATCCTGCAAAGGGCCTGGGAGCAGTTCAACTGGAGCCCCGACACCCACATCGCCCTGGTGGCGGTGGGCGGCTATGGTCGTGGCGAACTGCACCCCTATTCCGACATCGATTTGCTGATCCTGCTGGACGGCGCCGACCACGAAGTCTTTCGCGATTCCATCGAGCGCTTCCTGACGCTGCTCTGGGACATTGGCCTGGAAGTCGGCCAGAGCGTGCGTTCGGTGCAGGAATGCGCCGATGAAGCCCGTGCCGACCTGACAGTCATCACCAACCTGATGGAAAGCCGCACCATCGCCGGTCCCGAGCACCTTCGTCAGCGCATGCTCGACGTCACCAGCACGGCGCACATGTGGCCCAGCAAGGACTTTTTCCTGGCCAAGCATGCCGAGCAGAAGGCCCGCCACCACAAGTACAACGACACCGAATACAACCTGGAACCCAACGTCAAGGGCTCGCCCGGCGGACTGCGGGATATCCAGACCATCCTCTGGGTTGCCCGTCGCGAGTACGGAACCCTGAACCTGCGGGCCCTGGCTGGCGAAGGGTTTCTGGTGGAGAGCGAAAATGCCTTGCTGGCATCTTCCCAGGAATTTTTGTGGAAGGTTCGCTACGCCCTGCACATGCTCGCCGGACGCGCCGAGGACCGCTTGCTGTTCGATCACCAGCGCTCCATCGCGGGCCTGCTGGGCTTCGAAGGAAGTGATGCCAAGCAGGCCATCGAAAACTTCATGCAGCAGTACTACCGGGTGGTGATGAGCATCGCCCAACTCAGCGAGCTGATCATCCAGCACTTCGAGGAGGTCATCCTCGCGCCGGAAGACGCCGAGCCGCCACAACCCATCAACGCCCGGTTCCAGTTGCACGATGGCTACATCGAGGCACGCAACGCGAACGTGTTTCGCCGCACGCCCTTCGCCATGATCGAAATTTTCGTGCTCATGGCCCAGCAGCCGGAAATCAAGGGGGTGCGGGCCGACACCATCCGCCTGCTGCGGGAAAATCGTCACCTGATCGATGATGACTTCCGCCACGATATCCGCAACACCAGCCTGTTCATCGAGTTGTTCAAATGCAAGATCGGCGTGCATCGCAATCTGCGGCGCATGAACCGCTACGGGATCCTGGGGCGCTATCTGCCGGAGTTCGGTTTCATCGTCGGACAGATGCAGCACGACCTGTTCCACATCTATACGGTCGACGCCCACACCCTGAACCTGATCAAGCACCTGCGTAAGTTGCAATACACCCAGGTGTCCGAGAAATTCCCGCTGGCCAGCAAGCTCATGGGCAAGCTGCCCAAGCCCGAGCTGATCTACATGGCCGGGCTGTATCACGACATCGGCAAGGGTCGTCACGGCGACCACTCCGAGATCGGTGCGGTGGATGCCGAAGCGTTCTGCCAGCGGCATCAACTGCCGGTCTGGGACAGCCGGCTGATCGTCTGGCTGGTCCAGAATCATTTGTTGATGTCGACCACGGCCCAGCGCAAGGACCTATCCGACCCGCAAGTGATCCACGACTTCGCTCAGACCGTCGGCGATGAAACGCGCCTGGACTACCTTTACGTACTCACCGTGGCCGACATCAATGCCACCAATCCCACGCTGTGGAATTCCTGGCGTGCCAGCCTGTTGCGCCAACTCTACACCGAGACCAAGCGCGCCTTGCGTCGCGGCCTGGAAAACCCGGTGGACCGGGAAGAGCAGATCCGTCGTACACAAAGTGCCGCCCTGGACATCCTGGTGCGCGGCGGCACCGACCCGGACGACGTCGAACAGCTCTGGTCGCAATTGGGCGATGATTATTTCCTGCGCCATACCGCAGGCGACGTGGCCTGGCACAGCGACGCGATCCTGCAGCAACCGGCCGATGGCGGCCCCCTGGTGTTGATCAAGGAAACCACCCAGCGCGAGTTCGAGGGTGGCACGCAAATCTTCATCTATGCCCCGGACCAGCATGATTTCTTCGCCGTGACCGTGGCCGCGATGGATCAACTCAACCTCAACATCCACGATGCCAGGATCATCACGTCCAGCAGCCAGTTCACCCTCGACACCTACATCGTGCTGGACACCGACGGCGATTCGATCGGCGACAACCCGGCACGGGTCAAGCAGATTCGCGACGGCCTCACCGAGGCCCTGCGTAACCCGGCGGACTATCCGACCATCATCCAGCGCCGGGTGCCACGCCAGCTCAAGCACTTCGCGTTTGCGCCCCAAGTGACCATCCACAACGACGCCCTGCGCCAGGTCACGGTGCTGGAACTCAGCGCCCCGGACCGTCCGGGCCTGCTGGCGCGGATCGGGCATATTTTCCTGGAGTTCGACCTGTCGTTGCAGAACGCCAAGATCGCCACCCTGGGTGAGCGGGTGGAGGACGTGTTCCTCATCACCGATGCGCATAACCAACCGTTGTCCGACCCACAGTTATGCAGCCGCTTGCAGGACGCGATCGTCCGGCATTTGAGCGTCAATCAGGAAACCGATATCAACCCGACGCGTATCAGCATCTGAACCCACGATTTTCCCCCCTGTGGGAGCGAGCTTGCTCGCGATAGCGTCAGATCAGCCGACCTTGATGTTGACTGACCCACCGCTATCGCGAGCAGGCTCGCTCCCACAAGGACAGCGCCCCACTTTGAAGAGGCCCTCGATGAACAACGCTCTGAACCAGTTGCAGCCCTACCCGTTCGAAAAGCTCCGCGCCCTGCTGGGCGGCGTCACGCCAAACCCTGGCAAGCGCCCGATCGCCCTGTCCATCGGTGAGCCCAAACACCGCTCCCCGAGCTTCGTGGCCGACGCGCTGGCGAACAACCTGGACCAGATGGCCGTCTACCCGACCACCCTTGGCCTGCCTGCCCTGCGCGAGTCCATCGTGGGCTGGTGCGAGCGGCGCTTCAATGTCCCGAACGACTGGCTCGACCCGGCGCGCCACGTGCTGCCGGTCAACGGCACCCGTGAGGCGCTGTTCGCCTTCACCCAGACCGTGGTCAACCGTGGCGACGATGCATTGGTCGTCAGTCCGAACCCGTTCTACCAGATCTATGAGGGCGCCGCGTTCCTGGCCGGAGCCAAGCCGCATTACCTGCCATGCCTGGACGAAAACGGCTTCAACCCGGACTTCGACGCCGTGTCGCCGGACATCTGGAAACGCTGCCAGATCCTGTTCCTGTGCTCGCCCGGCAACCCGACCGGTGCACTGATTCCGGTAGATGTGCTGAAGAAACTCATCGCCCTGGCCGATGAGCACGACTTCGTGATCGCCGCCGACGAGTGCTACAGCGAACTGTATTTCGACGAACAGACCCCGCCGCCGGGGCTGCTCAGTGCCTGTGTCGAACTCGGGCGCAAGGACTTCAAGCGTTGCGTGGTGTTCCACAGCCTGTCCAAGCGCTCCAACCTGCCAGGCCTGCGCTCCGGTTTCGTGGCCGGCGACGCGGACATCCTCAAGGGTTTCCTGCTGTATCGCACCTATCACGGCTGTGCGATGCCGGTGCAGACCCAACTGGCGAGCATCGCCGCGTGGAACGACGAAGAACACGTGCGGGCCAACCGGGCGCTGTATCGCGAGAAGTTCGATGCGGTGCTGGACATCCTCAGCCCGGTGCTGGACGTGCAACGTCCCGACGGCAGCTTCTACCTATGGCCGAACGTGGCGGGCGACGACGCGGCATTCTGCCGGGACCTGTTCGAACAGGAACATGTGACCGTGGTGCCGGGCTCCTACCTGTCCCGTGAGGTCGATGGCACCAACCCCGGCGCCGGGCGCGTGCGCATGGCATTGGTCGCGCCACTGGCGGAATGTGTGGAAGCGGCGGAACGGATTCGGGCGTTTATCCAGCGGCGGGGGTGAGGGATTCAGCGAGGGGCCTCAAATGAGGCTGAAACACCTGGCTCATCAACACCCAAAAACAACTGTGGGAGCGGGCTTGCTCGCGAAGGCGTTGGATCAGCTGAATTTTCCTCGGCTGACAGTCCGCTTTCGCGAGCAAGCCCGCTCCCACAGTGGGTTTGTGTGCTGTCCGGATTTGTGAACGCCATTCTTGTGTGCCAGCCTGCTCGCGATGAGGCGGGGCCCTTACAGGACATGCAAGGCGTAATCGCAGGAGTAAAGGCCTATCTTCCACTCTGACCTGCGTTATTTAACCAACCCCAAATTCGCCTCCGCCAGATCCAACTCCCCCAAGACCTCGCGCAACACATCATCGCCAATCTGGTGATGCCGACTAAGCCGATACAGCTCCAAGCGCTGCGCCTTCAGCGCCTTCAAGCGCAGCCGGCGTTCCAGCAGGTCCATTTCAAAGGCCAGGGCCTGGGCTTCGGCGGAGTCGTCGAAGACCTCCAATTGATGGCGATATTCGGACATCAGCCGCGCCTTGACCTCGGTCGACAGCGCCGCCGCCGGCGCGCTGGCAGGCTCGGCCGGCTCTTCCACTTCCAGCGCTCGGATTGCCGCTTCAGCGGTCTTGCGCCAGGCATCGCGGACTTCGTTGCGGCGCTTGTCGTCGGGGCTTTTTTCGACGCCCCGCAGCAACATGGGCAGGGCGATGCAGGCCGCGACCAGCGACAGCAAGATCACCCCGGCGGCAATGAAAATCAGCAGGTCACGCTCGGGAAACACCTCGCCCGCGTCAATCAGCAGCGGCACCGACAACACGCCCGCCAGTGTCACCGCACCGCGCACGCCACCGAATGTCAGCAGCCAGCACGAGCGCGCCGTCGGGACCAGGGTCAGTTCACCCCGGCCGCGCCAGCGCCGCAGCAATCCGGACAACCGCCAGATGCTTTGCACCCAGACAAACCGCAGCACCAGCAGTACCAGGAATATCGCCACCACATCCAGGCATCGGAAGAACAACGTCGGCCATAACGCCGTCTCGTGGCTGGTCACCGCCTTGATGATGTCCGGCAGTTGCAAGCCCAGCAGCAGGAAGATCAACCCGTTGAAGGCGAACTCCAGCAACGTCCAGACACTGCGATTGAGCAACCGGGTGCCGGTCTGGCGTGGCAGCAGGTCGAGCCAGCTCTGCATCATTCCCGCCGCCACTGCCGAGAGGATGCCCGAAGCGCCCAGTCGCTCAGCCAGCACATAGGCGGCGAACGGCAGCAGCAACATGAACACGACGTGGGTGGCCGGGTCGTCCCAGCCCCGTGCGACCATCCAGGCCCGCAGCCGGCCCATCAGCCAGCTCAAGGTGACGCCGACCAACAGACCGCCCAGCGCCACCAGTACGAAAGTCAGACTGGCACTGGCCAGGGAAAATACGCCGGTGATGGCCGCCGCCAAGGCGAACTTGAAGGTCACCAGGCCCGACGCATCGTTCATCAGCGCTTCGCCCTGGAGCATGTGCATCAGCGGCGCGGGCAGGCGATCCCGGGCAATCGCCGAGACAGCCACAGCGTCGGTGGGCGACAACACCGCCGCCAGGGCGAAGGCCACCGGCAGCGGAATACTCGGCAGCAGCCAATGAATGAAGTAACCGGCGCCCACCACGGTGAACAGCACCAGCCCCACCGCCAGCGTGAGGATTGGCCCGCGCAGGCGCCACAGTTCGCGCTTGGGCATGCGCCAGCCATCGGAGAACAGCAGCGGCGGCAGGAAGAGGAACAGGAACAGCTCAGGATCAAGGGCCACATGCAGGCCCAGGGAGGGCCAGGCCAACACGGCTCCGGCGCCGATCTGCACCAGGGGCAAGGGTAACGGGATCAACCGACCGATCAGGCGCGAAACGCCCACCAGCAACAACAGGATCAGGACGGTATAGGCGCTTTGCATGACGGCTTCCAGTAACTGCAACACACACATCCGGCAACAGGTTGCCGTTGAAGTGCCATATTAGCCGCTTAGCATGGACCTGACCGTTGCACTTATGTCGCAGCAGCTCCTTTTGGGAGCAAGGCTGTGGGAGTCATTCTGTGGGAGCAAAGCTTGCTCGCGATGAAACCACTTCGATCTGCCAGAACATCGCGTCATCGTTCATCGCGGGCAAGCCTCGCTCCCACAACCGTCCGGTCATGGCATAATCCTTCACCTTTTATTTCCAGCACCTGCAAAGGGGGCAGTTCCTTGACCGATTCAAGCAAAACGTTGCACCTTTTCGGCATCAAAGCCTGTGACACGATGAAAAAGGCGCGTATCTGGCTCGATGAACACGCTGTGCACTACGATTTTCACGACTACAAAATTGCCGGCATCGACCGTGAGCACCTGACCCAATGGTGCGACGAGCATGGCTGGCAAGTGGTGTTGAACCGTGCCGGTACGACCTTTCGCAAGCTCGACGACGAACGCAAAGCCGATCTCGACCAGTCGAAAGCCATCGAACTGATGCTCGCCCAACCCTCGATGATCAAGCGCCCGGTGCTCGATCTCGGTGACCGAACCCTGATTGGCTTCAAGCCAGATATCTATGCGGCGGCGCTTCAGTAAGCCTGCCCTGTCCATTTTGTTGAGGTAACGTTCATGTCCACTACCCTGTTCAGCCTGGCCTTCGGTGTCGGCACTCAAAACCGTCAAGGCGCCTGGCTGGAAGTGTTCTACGCACAGCCACTGCTCAATCCGTCGGCCGATATCGTCAAGGCCGTCGCGCCGATCCTGGGTTACAGCGAAGGCAACCAGGCCATCACCTTCACCACCGCCCAGGCCTCGCAACTGGCCGAAGCCCTCAAGGGCGTCGATGCCGCGCAAGCCAAGCTGCTGACTCGCCTGGCCGAGAGCCACAAGCCTCTGGTCGCCACCCTGCTGGCCGAAGATGCCCAACTGAGCTCCACGCCTGAGGCCTACCTCAAGCTGCACTTGCTGTCCCATCGCCTGGTCAAGCCTCACGGCCTGAACCTGGCCGGTATCTTCCCGCTGCTGCCGAACGTCGCCTGGACCAGCCAGGGTGCAATCGACCTGAGCGAACTGGCCGAGCACCAGCTCGAAGCCCGCCTGCGTGGCGAGTTGCTGGAAGTGTTCTCGGTGGACAAGTTCCCGAAAATGACCGACTACGTGGTTCCGGCCGGTGTGCGCATCGCCGATGCCGCGCGGTTGCGTCTGGGCGCCTACGTGGGCGAAGGCACCACCGTGATGCACGAAGGTTTCGTCAACTTCAACGCCGGTACCGAAGGCCCGGGCATGATCGAAGGCCGTGTCTCGGCCGGTGTGTTCGTCGGCAAGGGGTCGGATCTGGGCGGCGGTTGCTCGACCATGGGCACCCTGTCGGGCGGCGGCAACATCGTGATCAAGGTCGGCGAAGGCTGCCTGATCGGCGCGAACGCCGGCATCGGCATCCCGCTGGGCGACCGCAACACCGTGGAATCGGGCCTGTATGTGACCGCTGGCACCAAGGTCGCGCTGCTGGACGAGAACAATCAGCTGGTCAAAGTAGTCAAGGCCCGCGACCTGGCCGGCCAACCGGACCTGCTGTTCCGTCGCAACTCCGAGACGGGCGCGGTGGAGTGCAAGACCCACAAGTCGGCCATCGAGCTGAACGAAGCACTGCACGCGCATAACTAAGCCGCTTCACTGTCACCTGTGGGAGCACACTTGCTCCTACAGGGTCCGGCGTCACTCCAGCAGGGCCCGAAAGCATGTTGATTCCCTCCCCCTGGCGTGCCGATTTCCCGGCCATCGCCGCCCTTCAACGGCAAGGCCAGACCTACCTGGACAATGCCGCCACCACGCAGAAACCCCAAGCCCTGTTGGACGCCCTGGCGCACTACTACGCCAATGGCGCCGCCAACGTGCACCGCGCGCAGCATCTACCGGGCGCCCACGCCACCCAGGCGTTCGAGGACAGCCGCCTCAAGGTGTCGCAATGGCTTAATGCGGGGAGCTGCGGGCAGGTCGTCTTTACCCATGGCGCCACTTCGGCGCTGAACCTCCTGGCCTATGGGCTGGAGCATCTATTCGTTCCGGGCGATGAGATCGTCATCAGCGCCCTGGAACATCACGCCAACCTGTTGCCCTGGCAGCAGTTGGCCGAGCGCCGTTCGCTGAAGCTGGTGGTGTTGCCACTCGATGCCTGCGGGGTGATTGACCTCGACGCAGCCGCTGAACTCATCGGTCCGCGTACACGGCTGCTGGCGGTAAGTCAGTTGTCCAACGTACTGGGAACCTGGCAACCCTTGCCGGCGCTGTTGGCGCTGGCCAAGGCTCAGGGGGCGCTGACGGTGATCGATGGCGCCCAGGGCGTGGTCCATGGCCGCCATGACGTGCAGGCCCTGGGTTGTGATTTCTACGTATTTTCCAGCCACAAGCTCTACGGCCCCGAAGGGCTCGGCGTCCTGTTCGGCCGTAGCGAAGCCCTTGGCAAGCTGCGTCATTGGCAGTTCGGCGGCGAGATGGTGCAGCAGGCCGATTACCACAGCGCCACCTTCCGCCCCGCACCGCTGGGCTTCGAGGCCGGCACACCGCCCATTGCCAGCGTGATCGGCCTGGGGGCGACCCTGGATTACCTGTCCGGCCTCGATGCCCAAGCGGTCGTCGATCACGAGACGGCGCTGCACGACTATCTGCTCCACGGCTTGCTCGCGCGCAACGGCGTGCGACTGGTAGGCACCCCACGCCTGGCGCTGGTCAGTTTCGTGGTCGAGGGCATTCACAACGCCGACCTCGCCCACCTGTTGACCGAGCAAGGCATCGCCGTACGCGCCGGGCATCATTGCGCCATGCCGCTGTTCAAGCATTTGCAGTTGTCGGGGGCAATTCGGGTGTCGCTGGCGCTGTATAACGACTCCGCCGACATTGAACGTTTCTTCGAAGCAATGGATCAGGCCCTGGAGATGCTGCGATGAACCTGCCGGACGACGCCGTCGCGGCGCTGCAGATCTTCCAGGACGCCTCAGGCTGGGAACAACGCGCCCGGCTGCTGATGCAATGGGGCGAGCGCCTGCCGACCCTGAGCGACGCGGACAAATGCGAGGCCAACCTGGTCAGCGGTTGTGAAAGCCAGGTGTGGTTGGTGGGCCGGTTGCAGGAGGGCCACTGGCAATTCCGCGCAGCCAGCGATGCACGGTTGATTCGTGGGTTGGTGGCGTTGCTGCTGGCGCGAGTCAACGGACTGTCCGCCGCCGAGTTGCAGCAGGTGGATCTGCCGGGCTGGTTCAATCAGCTGGGATTGTCGCGCCAGCTATCGCCTTCGCGCAGTAATGGGTTGAATGCGGTGTTGCAGCGGATGGTTGAGTTGACTCGGTAACCGCTAAAAGCTTCGCGAGCAAGCCCGCTCCCACAGGAGATCTCATCGAACACAAATCTTGTGTACACCCCATATCCACTGTGGGAGCGGGCTTGCTCGCGAAGAGGCCATCAGCGACACCCTCAAACCTGAGGCTTGACCCGGTCAGCCGGCCGCCGCACACCCGCGACGATCTTATCCACAGCCTTGGTCGCCGCGACCATGCCGAACGTTGCCGTCACCATCATCACCGCGCCAAACCCGCCGGCGCAGTCGAGCTTCACGCCGTCGCCGACAAAACTTTTCTGCAAGCAGATGCTGCCATCCGGCTTCGGGTAGCGCAGTTGCTCGGTGGAGAACACGCACGGCACGCTGTAGTGGCGAGTGACGGTGCGGGAGAAGCCGTAGTCGCGGCGCAGGGTCGAGCGTACTTTGGACGCCAGCGGATCGTTGAACGTGCGGTTCAGGTCGCAGACCTGGATCAGCGTCGGGTCGATCTGCCCGCCCGCGCCACCCGTAGTAATAATCTGGATCTTGCGGCGCTTGCACCAGGCAATCAGCGCCGCCTTGGCATTCACACTGTCGATGCAGTCGATGACGCAGTCGATGTTCGGTGTGATGTATTCGGCCATGGTGTCCCGGGTGACGAAATCCGCCACCGCGTGCACCGTACAGTCGGGATTGATGCCGCGCAGCCGCTCGGCCATCACCTCGACCTTGGGCTTGCCGACAGTGCTGTCCAGGGCGTGCAACTGACGGTTGGCGTTGCTGACGCAGACGTCGTCCAGGTCGAACAGGGAAATCTCGCCCACGCCGCAGCGAGCAACGGCCTCCGCCGCCCAGGAACCGACACCGCCCACCCCGACAATCGCCACGTGGGCCGCCCGCAGGCGCTCCAGGCCTTCGATGCCATACAACCGAGCGATGCCGGCAAACCGTGGATCTTCTGTACTCATGACCGTTACCCCAAAAACCGGCGCGCATTATAGGGCACCTGCAGCCCATGCGTTGCGTTTTGCTATAAGATAACCGCCATTTTGCGGGAGCGTATTGGCTCCCGCCCATGTCTGTCCTTGCGCGCACTCGATAATCCCGGAGCTTTCCATGACGGCCCCCGCCGACCTCTCGCCGACCCTGCAACTCGCCTGCGACCTGATCCGCCGTCCGTCCGTGACGCCGGTGGATGCCGATTGCCAGAAACTGATGATGCAGCGCCTGGGCAACGCGGGCTTTACGCTCGAACCGATGCGCATCGAAGATGTGGATAACTTCTGGGCCAGCCATGGCAAGCATGACGGGCCGGTGCTGTGCTTCGCCGGGCACACCGACGTGGTGCCCACCGGTCCGGTGCAGGCGTGGCAGCTCGACCCGTTCGATGCGGTCATCGATGAGCACGGCATGCTCTGTGGCCGTGGTGCAGCGGACATGAAAGGCAGCCTGGCGGCCATGGTGGTGGCAGCCGAGCGGTTCGTTGCCGATTACCCGGACCACAAGGGCTCGGTGACTTTCCTGATCACCAGCGATGAAGAAGGCCCGGCACACCACGGCACCAAAGCCGTCGTGGAACGTCTCAAGGCCCGCCAGGAGCGACTGGACTGGTGCATCGTTGGCGAACCGTCGAGCACCACCCTCGTGGGCGACGTAGTGAAGAACGGCCGGCGCGGCTCCCTCGGCGCCAAACTGACCGTGCGCGGCAAGCAGGGTCACGTGGCTTATCCACACCTGGCAAAAAACCCGATCCACCTGGCTGCGCCAGCCCTGGCGGAATTGGCCGCGGAACATTGGGACCATGGCAACGACTTCTTCCCGCCCACCAGTTTCCAGATCTCCAACCTCAACGCCGGTACCGGGGCCACCAACGTGATCCCCGGTGAGCTGGAGGCGGTGTTCAACTTCCGTTTCTCGACTGAATCCACCGTCGAAGGCCTGCAACAGCGCGTCGCCGACATTCTCGACAAGCATCAACTGGACTGGCACATCGACTGGGCGCTGTCCGGCCTGCCGTTCCTCACCGAACCGGGTGCGCTGCTGGACGCCGTATCGTCGAGCATCAGAGACGTCACCGGCCGCGAAACCCAGGCGTCCACCAGCGGCGGCACCTCCGATGGTCGCTTCATCGCCACCATGGGCACCCAAGTGGTGGAACTGGGGCCGGTCAACGCGACCATCCACCAGGTCAACGAGCGCGTGCTGGCAGCCGATCTCGACGTGCTGACCGAGATCTACTACAAGACGCTGATCAAGTTGCTCGCCTGATGCTCGCCTGTCCGATCTGCAGCGAACCGCTAAATGCGGTGGATAACGGTGTGGCCTGCCCGGCCGGCCATCGATTCGACCGCGCACGCCAGGGCTACCTGAATCTTTTGCCGGTGCAGCACAAGAACAGTCGCGACCCGGGCGATAACCAGGCCATGGTCGAAGCCCGTCGCGACTTCCTCAACGCCGGGCACTACGCGCCGGTGGCCCGGCGGCTCGCCGAACTGGCCGCCGAACGAGCGCCGGGACGTTGGCTGGACATTGGCTGTGGCGAGGGTTACTACACCGCGCAGATCGCCGACGCCTTGCCCGAGGCCGATGGCTACGCCTTGGATATCTCCCGCGAGGCGGTCAAGCGCGCCTGCAAACGCAACCCGCGCCTGACCTGGTTGATCGCCAGCATGGCTCGGGTGCCGCTGGCGGACGCTTGCTGCCAGTTCCTGGCGAGCGTGTTCAGCCCATTGGACTGGCAGGAAGCCAAGCGCCTGCTCAGCCCCGGTGGCGGCCTCATGAAAGTCGGCCCAACCCGCGGCCACCTGATGGAACTGCGCGAGCGGCTGTATGACGAAGTGCGCGAATACACCGATGACAAGCATCTAGCCCTGGTGCCGGCGGGCATGGCGCTGGATCACAGCGAAACCCTCGAATTCAAGCTCACGCTCGACAACGGCCAGGACCGCGCCAATCTGCTGGCGATGACGCCCCATGGCTGGCGCGCCAGTGCCGAACGCCGCGCCAGCGTGATCGAACAGGCCGAGCCGTTCGAGGTCACCGTGTCGATGCGCTACGATTATTTCGTTCTTCAATAACCGATCAAATCCGCGAATGGATTTTTCAAGACCGCAGCGAGGACATCCATGCGCCAACCCGATATCGAGATTTACCTCAAGGACGCCGACGTCGACCACAAGGCCATCGCCGCCTGGCTGACCCAGGCCCTGGGCCCGTGCAGCGACTGGACCCAGAAGGGCCAGACCTACAAGTGCAAGGCCGGCAACATCCCGGTGACCTGGCTGCCCAAGGCCGTCGGCAAATGGAACAGCCTGTACCTGGAAAGCGACCAGACCCCATGGGACGACGACATCGCCTGCGCCCGCGCCGCCTACGCCGCACTGAACGTCGAAGTGCGCTGCGCGCCCGGTTCGTGGGTGGAAGAGGAAGGCGAGGATTCGGCTGATCGCTGGATTCGGATCAGTGCCGACGGGGAGGAGGAGATTACCTGGCGGACTGCCTGACGCAGGCCTACAGCCCACCGTAGATCAAAATGTGGGAGCGGGCTTGCTCGCGAATGCGGTGTGTCAGTCGATACTTTCATTGACTGATACACCGCATTCGCGAGCAAGCCCGCTCCCACAGGGGATTAGTGGCGCTGTTACAACCCCACCACATCCTCAGCCTGCAAGCCCTTCTGCCCTTCCACCACCGCGTATTCGACCTTCTGCCCTTCGGTCAGCGAACGATGGCCTTCGCCACGGATCGCGCGGTAATGCACGAATACGTCTGCTCCGCCTTCACGCTGGATGAAGCCGTAGCCCTTCGCGTCGTTGAACCACTTCACGTTGCCGGTTTCACGTGCTGCCATGGTGCTCACTCCCATTCTTATTTTTAGGTCGGCTGTTTCGAACTTTCGCCACCGTCCGGCCGTCCATGAGGGAGGCGGAGGCAGCCAGCCGACCGAGTATATGACAGCCGCAAAAACTCTCAACTGACTTTACTTCGCCGCTTTTTTGCCGATTTTCGATGAATCCTGCAAACTAGCGAGCCCGAGCATCCGCTCGGTTTCATCCACTCACGCAGAAGCCGTATGACCCGTTCTCCGTTCCGCCGTCTTGTGTTTGGCACCCTGCGCCGACTGTTGTACCTCTGGGTTCGCTCCGAGACGATCAACCAGTCGTCCTTCACCCTCAACCTCGACCGCAGCCGTCCGGTGTTCTACGTCCTGCAAGACCCTTCGCTCACCGACCTGGCGGTACTCGACACCGAGTGCACCAAGGCCGGCCTGCCCCGTCCGGTATTGCCGGTTTCGGTGGGTCAGCTATTGGAACCGGCGGCATTTTTCTACCTGACCCCGGCCCCGGACTGGCTCGGACGCCAGGACAAACGCGGCGCGCCGCCCACGCTGACGCGGCTGGTCAACGTGCTGAGCCATGACGCTGCCGAAGATGCGCAGATCATTCCCGTCAGCGTGTTCTGGGGCCAATCGCCGGACAGCGAATCCAGCCCGTGGAAGCTGTTGTTCGCTGACAGCTGGGCGGTCACCGGGCGTCTGCGGCGCCTGCTGAGCATCATGATCCTGGGTCGCAAGACCCGCGTGCAGTTCTCCGCGCCGATCCACCTGCGCGAGCTGATCGAGCACGACAAGGGCCACGAACGTACCGTGCGCATGGCCCAGCGGATTCTGCGGGTGCATTTTCGCAACTTGAAGGCGGCGGTGATCGGGCCCGATATTTCCCACCGACGCAACCTGGTCAAAGGGTTGGTGAACCAGCCGCTGGTCAAGCAGGCGATTGCCGACGAGGCCGAACGGGAAAAGATTTCCGCCGAGAAAGCCAAGGCCCAGGCCCTGCGCTACGGCAACGAAATCGCCTCGGACTACACCTACACCGCAATCCGCTTCCTGGAAGTGGTGCTGAGCTGGTTCTGGAACAAGATCTACGATGGCATCAAGGTCAACCACATCGAGAATGTGCAAGCGATCGCGCCCGGTCACGAGGTCATCTATGTGCCCTGCCACCGCAGCCATATCGATTACCTGCTGCTGTCGTACCTGCTGTTCCGCAACGGCCTGACGCCACCGCACATCGCCGCCGGCATCAACCTGAACATGCCGGTCATCGGTGGCCTGCTGCGCCGTGGCGGGGCGTTTTTCATGCGCCGTACGTTCAAGGGCAACCCGCTCTACACCGCTGTGTTCAACGAATACCTGCACACGTTGTTCACCAAGGGCTTCCCGGTGGAGTACTTCGTCGAGGGCGGTCGCTCACGCACCGGACGCATGCTGCAACCCAAGACCGGCATGCTCGCCATCACCCTGCGCAGCTTCCTGCGCTCATCGCGCACGCCCATCGTGTTCGTGCCGGTCTACATTGGCTATGAGCGGGTACTGGAAGGCCGCACCTACTTGGGTGAACTGCGCGGAGCCAGCAAGAAGAAAGAATCGATCTTCGACATCTTCAAGGTCATCGGCGCCCTCAAGCAACGCTTCGGCCAGGTGGCCGTGAACTTCGGCGAACCGATCAAGCTGGCCGAATTCCTCGACGGTGAGCAGCCCGGCTGGCGCCAGCAGGAACTGGGCCCGCAATTCAAACCGGCCTGGCTCAACGCAACCACCCACCGCCTGGGCGAGCGCGTGGCGCGGCACCTGAACGAAGCCGCCGCGATCAACCCGGTCAACCTGGTGGCGTTGGCCCTGCTGTCCACCAGCCGCCTGGCCCTGGACGACCGCGCCATGGCACGGGTGTTGGATCTGTACCTGGCGTTGCTGCGCAAAGTGCCGTATTCGCCCCACACCACCCTGCCCGCGGGTGACGGCCAGGCGTTGATCGAGCACGTCAAGGGCATGGACCTGCTGTCGGAACAGAGCGACGCCCTTGGCAAGATTCTGTACCTGGACGAACAGAACGCGGTGCTGATGACCTACTACCGCAACAATGTGCTGCACATCTTTGCCCTGCCGGCGTTACTGGCCAGTTTCTTCCAGAGCACTTCGCGCATGAGCCGCGAGCAGATCCTGCGCTACACCCGCGCGTTGTACCCGTACCTGCAATCGGAGCTGTTCATCCGCTGGTCGCTGGAAGAACTCGACGGTGTGGTCGACCAGTGGCTCGAAGCGTTCGTCGAACAAGGCCTGCTGCGTTTCGAAAAGGACCTGTACCTGCGCCCGGCCCCGAGCTCGCGGCACTTCGTGCTGTTGACGCTGCTGTCCAAGAGCATCGCCCAGACCTTGCAGCGCTTCTACATGACCGTCTCGCTGCTGCTCAACAGCGGCCAGAACAGCATCAGCGCCGAGGAACTGGAAGACCTCTGCACCGTAATGGCCCAGCGCCTGTCGATCCTCCATGGCCTGAACGCGCCGGAGTTCTTCGACAAGAGCCTGTTCCGCCACTTCATCCAGACTCTGCTGGACCTCGACGTGCTGCGCCGGGACGAAGCGGGCAAGCTAAGCTATCACGAGCTGTTGGGCGAACTGGCCGAAGGCGCCGCGAAACGGGTGCTGCCGGCGGAGATTCGCCTGTCGATTCGCCAAGTGGCGTTGCATCGCAGTGAAGACGCGGCGGATCAGGTTGCCCCGGAGTCCCGGGACTGATCTTCCCACAGGCGTCAGTTCGTCAACTGGCGCCTTCAATCAAGGACTGCCCCATGAACAAGCTTCTTACCCTTGCTCTCGCCGCACTGCTCAGTGCCTGCTCCAGCGCACCACTGGCGGACAAGCACAGCCTCGATGGCGAAGTGTTCTATCTGCAACGCATCGCCCTGCCACCCTCCGCGATCTTGAACGTGAGCCTGCAAGACGTATCCCTGGCCGATGCCCCGGCCGTGGTGCTCGATGAACAGAGCGGCCCGGTCAACGGCCAGGTCCCGCTGCCGTTCCACCTCAGTTATGATCCGGCCCAGGTCAAGCCAGGCCATCGTTATGCTGTCAGCGCTCGGATCGAAGTCGACGGCCAACTGATGTTCGTCACCACCGAACAACACACCGTGCAACTCGATGGCAACGATCCACAGCCGTTGAAGATCCGCGTCAATGCGGCACGCTGATTCCCTTTACTTCACCAAGGACGCTCCCATGTTCCGTTCCACCCTGCGTTTCACCGGCCTGTGCGCCGGCCTGTTGTTCGGTGCCCATGCCATGGCCCTGTCCCTGGGCGATCTGTCGCAATCGGATGCCACGGGCGGTCTCAAGGATGCCTTGACCCAAGGCGCACAAATCGCGGTCAAGCAACTGGGCACGCCCGGCGGTTTCAGCAACAACCCGGACGTGAAGATCGAGTTGCCGGGCAAGCTTGGTAAAGTCGCCAGCAAGATGAAAGCCTTCGGCATGGGTGATCAGGTCGATCAGCTGGAAACCAGCATGAATCAGGCCGCCGAGGCCGCGGTTGTCCAGGCTCAGCCGATCCTGGTCAACGCAGTGAAAAACATGAGCGTGAACGACGCCAAGGGGATTCTGAGCGGTGGCAACGATTCAGCCACCCAGTACCTGAACAAGAGCAGCCGCGAGCAGATCCGCGCCAAGTTCCTGCCTATCGTCAAGCAAGCCACCGACAAGGTCGGCCTGGCCCAGAAATACAATGCCTTCGCCGGCCAGGCCGCGACCTTCGGTGTGCTGGATGCGAAAAGCGCCAACGTCGAAAACTACGTGACCGAGCAAGCGCTGGATGGCTTGTTCGAAATGATCGGCAAGCAGGAAGCCACCATTCGCAAGAACCCGGCGGCTGCGGCGACCAGTCTGGCGAAGAAGGTGTTCGGCGCCCTCTGACCCCCAGCACTGAACAACGGTGGGAGCGGGCTTGCTCGCGAAAGCGATGGATCAGCCTATCAGGTGTCAACTGATGCTCCGCTTTCGCGAGCAAGCCCGCTCCCACATTGGCTTTGCGGTGTTCACTACATCGCAGTCAGGTCTTCTTGACCCTGAACCACGCCGCATACAGCGCCGGCAGGAACAGCAGCGTCAACGCCGTCGCCACGATCAGCCCGCCCATGATGGCCACGGCCATCGGGCCGAAGAACAGGCTGCGTGACAGCGGGATCATCGCCAGCACGGCCGCCAGTGCGGTGAGCACGATTGGCCGGAAGCGACGTACCGTGGCTTCGATGATCGCCTGCCACGGCGTGAGGCCGGCCTCGATGTCCTGTTCGATCTGATCCACCAGGATCACCGAGTTGCGCATGATCATCCCCGACAGCGCAATGGTGCCCAGCATGGCGACGAAGCCGAACGGCTGGCGGAATACCAGCAAAAACAGCGTCACGCCGATCAGCCCCAGAGGCGCCGTGAGAAAGACCATGGCCGTGCGCGAGAAGCTGCGCAGTTGCAACATCAGCAGCGTCAACACCACCACGATGAACAGCGGCACACCGGCGTTCACCGATTTCTGGCCACGGGCCGAGTCCTCGACCGTGCCCCCGACCTCCAGCAAATAGCCGTCCGGCAATTCGGCCTGAATCGGTTCCAGGGTCGGGAAGATCTGCTGCACCAGCGTCGCCGGCTGCTCCTTGCCGTAGATATCGGCCCGCACGGTCACGCTCGGCAGCCGGTTGCGGTGCCAGATCACGCCTTCTTCGAAGCCGTACTCCAACGTTGCAATCTGCGACAGCGCTACGCTGGCGCCATTCTCGGTGGGCACCGCCAGGCTTGGCAGCAGCGACAGTTCGGTGCGTTCGTGCACGGTGCCGCGCAGCAGGATCTCGATCAGCTCGTTGTCTTCCCGGTACTGGCTGACGCTGGAGCCGATGAGGGAGCTTTGCAGGAATTTCGACAGGTCGGCGGTGCTCACGCCCAAGGCCCGGGCACGCTCTTGATCGACATTCAGGTAGACGACCTTGCTCGGTTCTTCCCAATCCAGATGCACATTGGCCACGTAGGGATTCTCGCGAACCTTCGTCGCCACTTTGCGGGCCAGGGCGCGGACCTGCTCGATATGTTCGCCGGTGACCCGGAACTGCACCGGGTAACCCACCGGCGGTCCGTTCTCCAGGCGGGTGACCCGTGAACGCAGGGTCGGGAATTGCTCGTTCAGCGTGGTGATCAGCCAACTGCGCAACGGCTCACGGTCCTCGATGGTCTTGGCCAGCACCACGAACTGGGCAAAGCTCGACGCCGGCAGTTGTTGATCCAGCGGCAAGTAGAAGCGCGGTGAACCGGTGCCGACATAGGCCACATAGTTGTCGATGCCGGGATGGTCCTTGAGCAGGGCTTCAAGGCGCTTGACCTGTTCGGCGGTGTTGCTCAGGGAGGCGCCCTCCTCAAGCTTCAGGTCCACCATCAACTCCAGCCGGCCCGACGCTGGGAAGAACTGCTGCGGAACGAAACGGAACAGCACCACCGAGCCCACGAACAGCAGCACGGTCAGCATGATGACGGTTTTGCGCCGTCTCACGCACCACTCCACCAACCGCCGGACACGCTGGTAGAACGGAGTGGCGTAAGGGTCCGGATGCCCGTCACCGGTACCGTGCTTGGCCGCATGAATTTTCGCCAGGTCCGGCAGGAGTTTTTCCCCCAGGTAAGGCACGAACACCACCGCCGCCACCCAGGACGCTACCAGCGCGAGGGTCACGACCTGAAAGATCGAACGGGTGTATTCGCCGGTGCCCGATTGCGCCGTGGCGATCGGCAGGAAGCCCGCCGCCGTGATCAGCGTACCGGTGAGCATCGGGAACGCCGTGCTGGTCCAGGCGAAGCTGGCGGCCTTGATCCGGTCGAAACCCTGCTCCATTTTGATCGCCATCATCTCGACTGCAATGATGGCATCGTCCACCAGCAGCCCCAGCGCCAAGACCAACGCGCCCAGGGAAATCTTGTGCAGGCCGATCCCCAGGTAATACATCGCGGCGAAAGTCATCGCCAGCACCAACGGAATTGCCAGGGCCACCACCATCCCGGTGCGCAACCCCAGGGAGAAGAAGCTCACCAGCAACACGATGACCAATGCTTCCACCAGCACCCGGACGAACTCGCCAACGCCGGTCTTCACGGCCGCCGGCTGGTCAGACACCTTGCGCAGCTGCATGCCGGCCGGGAGATTGTCCTGGATTCGGGCGAACTCGGCCTCCAGGGCCTTGCCGAGGATGAGGATGTCGCCCCCCTCCTTCATGGCCACGGCCAGGCCGATGGCGTCTTCGCCCATGAAACGCATGCGTGGCGCGGGTGGATCGTTGAAACCACGACGCACATCCGCCACATCGTCGATACGGAACGTACGGTCGCCGACCCGGATCGGAAAGCGGCGGATCTCTTCTACCGTCTGGAAATTACCCGACACCCGCAGTTGCAACCGTTCGGTACCCGTTTCGAAGAAGCCGGCGGTAGACACCGCATTCTGTTCTTCGAGGGCTTGCTGGACGGCTGCCAAAGGCAAGCCCAGCGTCGCCAGCTTCACGTTTGACAGCTCGATCCAGATCTTCTCGTCCTGCAGGCCGATCAGCTCGACCTTGCCCACGTCCTTGACCCGTTGTAGCTGGATCTGCACGCGATCGGCGTAGTCCTTGAGCACGCCATAGTCGAAGCCTTCGCCGGTCAGGGCATAGATATTGCCGAAGGTGGTGCCGAACTCGTCGTTGAAGAACGGCCCCTGAATACCCGGCGGCAAGGTATGGCGGATGTCGCTGACCTTCTTGCGGATCTGGTACCACAGCTCGGGGATCTGCGCTGAATGCAGTGAGTCGCGGGCCATGAACGTTACCTGGGATTCGCCCGGGCGGGAGAAGGAAACGATGCGCTCGTAGTCGCCGGTTTCCATCAGCTTCTTTTCGATGCGCTCGGTCACCTGGCGGGACACTTCCTCGGCCGTAGCGCCCGGCCAGTTAGTGCGGATGACCATGGCCTTGAAGGTAAACGGCGGGTCTTCACTCTGGCCCAACTTGGTGTAGGAAAGGGCACCAACGATAGCCAGCAACAGCATCAGGAACAGTACGATCTGGCGGTTACGCAGCGCCCATTCTGAAAGATTGAAACCCATCGGGATTACTCCTTGGCCGCCAGATTGACCACGCGGTTGGAGCGATCCACCGGCCGTACCTGCTGGCCGTCGAGGAGCACATGCACGCCGGCCGCCACCACCCAATCATTGGGGTTCAGGCCTTCAAGCACCGGCACGGACTTTTCGCCGAAGGCGCCGACGCGCACCGGGACTTTTTTCAGGGTGTTGTCGGGATTGACCACCCAGACATAGGTCGCGCCGTTCTCGGCGGTGAGCGCCGACAGTGGAACCGACAGTGGCACCTTGTCCGCGGCCTGGATAAACACCCGCGCACTCTGGCCCAGCTCAGCCGGAACGCTGCCCGACGTGAACGCTACGCGAGCGGCGAACGTACGGGATTTGGGGTCCGCGGCCGGCGAAAGTTCTCGAATATGCCCACTGAAGCGCTGATCGGGCTGACTCCACAGCTCCACCGAGACAGGCTGACCAATCTTGAACCGACCGAAACTCTGTTCCGGCAGGCTAATCAGCACTTCACGTTCGCCATCGGTGGCCAGGGTGAAGACGGTCTGCCCGGCCGACACCACCTGTCCGACTTCCACCGAACGCCGGGCCACCACACCGTCCTGGGGCGCGCGCAGGACCGAATAGCTGGCCTGGTTGTTGGCAACGTCGAATTCGGCCTGGATCTGCTTGAGCCGGGCGGCGCCGGAACGGTAGAGATTTTCGGCGTTGTCGTACTGCGAGCGACTGACCATCTGCCGATCCAGCAAGGTCTTGTAGCGGTCACGTTCAGCACGCACCAGGTTGAGATTGGCCTCGGCGGCGGCGACCTGGGCCCGGGTGGCTTCCAGTTGCAGGCGCACATCCTGAGGATCGAGTTCGGCCAGCGGTTGATTAGCCTTGACCCGCTGGCCTTCTTCGACCAGTCGTCGGCTCACTTTGCCGCCGATGCGAAACGCCAGGTCCGGCTCGAAACGAGCCCGCACTTCGCCGGGATAGCTTTGCGTCGCCTGGGCCGAAGGCTCCGGTTTGACTACCATGGCGGGGCGCACGGCGACGGACACCGGCTCGTCATGGCCACACGCAGACAATAAAAAAACCAGGCTGACTGGCAGGGCGAGGGACGACGCATAGCGGAACATGACGAGAGACCTTTCGCTAAGGATGCTTGGAATAATTATACTGGCGAGTATGTTATTAATAGCAAACTCACCAGTCCAGTATTAAAGCGAAGAATGTCGAACAATCTTTCACCGCCCAACGGCCCTGGCCGCCCGAAGGATCTGGCCAAGCGCCAGGCCATTCTCGATGCGGCAAAACGGCTGTTTCTCAGTATGGGATATGCCAGCACCAGCATGGACGCGGTCGCCGCCGAGGCGGGCGTGTCGAAGCTCACGGTCTATAGCCATTTCAACGACAAGGAAACGCTGTTTTCCGCCGCCGTGATCGCCCAGTGCGAAGAGCAGGTACCGCCACTGTTTTTCGAATGGCCTGAGGGGGTGCCGATTGAAAACGTACTGTTGAACATCGCCCGTGGCTTCCATCAACTGATCAGCAGCGCTGAATCGGTGAACCTGCACCGGCTGATCATGGCCCTGGGCAGCCAGGACCCGAAACTCTCGACGATTTTCTACGAGGCCGGTCCACAGCGAATGCTCTGCGGCATGGAGCGGTTGCTGAGCAAGATAAGCCAGAGTGGCGCCCTTTCCATCGACAAACCTCGCCATGCCGCCGAGCATTTTTTCTGCCTGATCAAGGGTGCACCGAATTTCCGACTGTTGTACGGCTGCGGCGCGCCGCTGGACGCCGAAGCGGCCGAGGCCCATGTGCGGGAAGTGGTGGGGTTGTTCATTCGGGCTTATCGCCCTTAGTTCTCGGTGTACTGCAGGGCCTCATCGCGAGCAGGCTCGCTCCCGCACAGGTCCGGTGTCGTTCATCGACGTGGTATTCGACACTGATCCCTGTGGGAGCGAGCCTGCTCGCGATGAAGGCGCCTCGGTCTCAGGGCTTGAGCGCCTTCTTCGGATAGATATCGTAACGACTGGACTTGCCCTCCAGCCCATGGCTCGGCTTAGGTCCTTCGATGCACGGCGCCTTGCGTGGGCGCTTGACCACCACCCGATGGGTCGCCAGGGCCAGGGCCGCCGCCAGCAACGCAGGGGCATCCGCGTCGTCACCCACCAGAGGACGGAACAGACGCATCTCCTTCTTCACCAGGGCGGTTTTCTCACGGTGGGGAAACATGGGGTCCAGGTAGATCACCTGGGGCGGCTCGCCTTCCCAGTTACGCATCAACTCGATGGAGTTACCCTTGAGCAGGCGCATACGGCCCACAATGGGGGCCACGTCGAAATCCTCCGTCCCACGAGCCAGCCCGTCCTCCAGCAAGGCACCGATCAGCGGCTGGCGCTCGATCAGGCTCATGTCACAGCCGAGGCTGGCCAGCACGAAGGCGTCCTTGCCCAGCCCGGCCGTGGCGTCCAGCACACGAGGCCGCACACCCTGGGCGATGCCGACCGCCTTGGCGATCATCTGCCCGCTGCCACCGCCATACAACCGGCGATGAGCCGCTCCGCCCTCGACGAAGTCCACCCGCACCGGCCCCGGCGCATCCGGCCCCAATTGCTGCAATTGCAGCCCCTGCTCGCCGACCTGCAAGGCAAACTCGCTATCATCCACCTGAAGGGGCAGCCCAAGCCGCTGGGCCCAATGCTCCGCCTGGGGCTGGAAGGCCGGGGCCAGGGCCTCGACGTGGATGCGGCAGGCCGCAGGTTGCTCACTCATGGAAGTTGTTCATTCGCAAACATGCTCAAAAAATTAAGGATCGGCAAAAACGGCCGATAACAACGGTGAACGGCATTTTGCCAGAGCTGAGCGTCGACCGAAAAAAATGTCAGACATTCAATCCACATCGATAGGCGTTATCTCCCCTTACGGCGATTACAGCCTGCGTAACACCCAAGCGCTGAGCGGTGTCAGTCACCTGTGGCAGGATTTCTTTGCCCGGGCCCTGGCCGATCAACTGGGTGAAAACGCACCGGCGCCGGGCAGCTACCAGCCCGCCACCCTCGATGAAGCGGTTGAACCGACCCTCGGCGCCGAGTTGCTGGATCACATCGTCAGCCAACGCACCCTCGACGTGAAAGATACCCCGGTCAAGCCACCGGAGCCGTTGTTCCTGCCTATCGCCGAATTCGAACTCGACTTGCTGGACAAACCGTTCCCGCCCTTCCCGCCGGAAGAAATCGCCGCCCAGCAAAAACAGCAGAACTTCGAGAGCCACTGGGTTCGCCCCATCGTCCTCGCCGCCGGCCAACCGCTGCCCGAGCCTGGCCCGGCACCGCAGCCACGCCCGCTGCACCTGCCTATTGCCGAGTTTGAACTGGACCTGCTGGACAAACCCTTCCCGCCGTTCCCGGAAGAAGAAATCGTGGCCCAACAGAAAGCCCTGGATTTCGATACCCGCTGGGCACGCCCGATCGTGTTGCAGAACCTGCGTATCGCCGCCTGACGGGTGTCCCGTATCACCAATACGGTTCCTTTTTGACGGAACAAGACACTATCGACAGATCCACCACGGCCCCACGTCCAAGTGGAAATGGTTGCGGTGCGCCGCATTGTAATCCGGGCTCAAGACCACACTGAACATGTCACAGGCCCCGTCGCGCACCTCACGCAGGAAACGCGCATCGTTGCTGTCTTTCGGCCAATCCCTGAGCACGCTGACCGTGCGACCGTCCGCCAGGCGAAACCCGGCGATGTCTAACGCACTGGCCGTGGCATGCTGGCTGCGCGCACCGGTTTCCCGACCGTACATGTTACGGCAAGCGAAACTGCCCAGGTGATCCACCCGCGTCACTTTCTGCCCGTAGGCACCTATAGCCGCCGGCTGCAATGCATGGCGCTCGAACAGGGCGAACGCCACCGCCAACGGACAACTGGCCAGGAAGCTGCTGCTCAATGCCACCTCGCCACCCTGCACCCTCAACACGTTGGTCAGCGGGCAGTCAGCCTTGGCGCCACTGTCGGCCTGGCGAGCGGTCCGCAACCCGGAGGTCGAGAGGGCCTGGTCGCACAGTTGTGGGTCGTTGCGCAGGGCCATGAGCTTGTAGCGGGTCAGCAGGTTCGGCGGGACGTTGACATCCAGGGGTGCCCAGGGATTCCACTGCGGTGGCAGCGACAGCCAACCGCGCCATGCCGCGAATAACGCAACGCCCACCAACAGCCCCACCACCAGCAAACCTTTCAGAACCCGCACGGCCATGCCTCGATCATCAGCCCTTGAACAGCTCGTTGGCCTGCTTGAACGGCATTGAGCGTTTTGTGAAGGTGAACGTGCCGTGCTGCTGGATCTCCTCGGCAGCGCGGAAGAATTCGCCATACGCCGCCAGGGCCAGGGCCGAACCGACGCTGATACGCTTGACGCCCAATTCGCTCAGCTGCGCGACCGTCAAGTCCAGCGCCCCGGACATCAACACGTTCACCAGTTTCGGTGCCACGGCCTGAACCACGGCGAGCACTTGCTCGGCAGTGCTTAACCCCGGGGCATACAACACATCGGCACCCGCGTCGGCGAATGCCTTCAAGCGACGAATCGTGTCATCCAGATCGGGATTGCCGTGCAGGAAGTTTTCCGCGCGGGCCGTCAGCAGGAAAGGAAACGGCAGGCTGCGCACCGCGTCGGCTGCGGCCTTGACCCGTGCCACGGCATGGTCGAAGCAATAAATCGGGCTTTCTTCGCGCCCCGTGGCGTCTTCGATGGAGCCCCCGACCGCACCGGCGTGCGCCGCACGAAGCAGGTTGCGGGCGCAATCCTCGGGCCCATCGGCAAAGCCGTTCTCCAGATCGACCGCCACCGGCAGGTCAGTGGCCGCCACGATGGCCCGGACATTGGCGAGCGTGTCCTCCAGCGCCAGGGCGCCATCGGGCCGGGCCAGGGAGAAAGCATGACCGGCGCTGGTGGTCGCCAGCGCCTCGAAACCGAGCGTTGCCAGCATTTTCGCGGAACCGGCATCCCACGGATTGGGAATGACAAAGGCCCCTTCGCGTTCATGCAAGGCCTTGAACGCCTGGGCTCGACGGGTTTGTGCATCCATGAATGTGGCTCCTGAGCAGAGAAGATATCGCCTCAGAGCAAACCCAGTTGCTCGGCGGCGGGCTCTCTGTATAGCTCAGGCAGGGCCGGCAGGCCAGGCAATCGAGTCATCAATCGCCGATGGAAATGTTGCGCGAGTTTCGCCGCCAGCCGGTTATCCGAGGTATGCAAGAAGATATAAGGCGTACGCCCTTCTTCGATCCAGCCGGCGATCTTCTCCACCCATGGCGTCAGGAACGGCTCGTTGGCCTCCAGCACCGGATGACCGATGAAACGCACTTGCGGGTATTGGGTAAAAGCTGCCGGCCGAGGCGGCACCCGGGGTTTCTTCGATTGAGCATGGAGCACCGCCGGATCGGTCGAGGTACAACTGAACAAAGCCCGCGGGTCGAGACAGATGCGCTCGACGCCACGGTCAAGCAACAAGCGATTGAGACGCCGCTCGGCATCGCCCTTGGCGAAGAACTCATCGTGGCGGACTTCTACCGCCAGGGGACGCTGCAAGGCGTCGATGAACCCGGCCAACTCGGGCAGTCGATTCGGGGTGAAGGCCTTGGACAGTTGCAGCCAGAACGGCGAGACACGCTCGTCCAAGGGGCTGAGCAGTTGCAGGAACGTGTCGACGGCCACCGGGTGTTCACGCAAGTCGCCACCGTGGCTGATATCACCGGGAAACTTGGCGGTGAAGCGAAAATGCTCGGGCATGGTATCGGCCCAGCGCTGCACGATGGCCGCTGACGGGCTCGCGTAGAAGGTGGTGTTGCCTTCCACGGCATTGAACACTTGAGTGTAGAGATTCAGGAAATCGGAGCTTCTGGCATCCTGGGGATAAAGGTAATCGCGCCAGGCATTTTCGCTCCAGGACGGACAGCCCAGGTAATAAGGCAACACCATCAGATATAGAGGTCGAGCCCCAGCACTTCCATATCCCAGTCGACGAAACCGGCGGTGCTCAGGTAGCTCGCCAGGGCGGTCGCCACGCTTCGGGTCATGGCACGGTGGTAAATCATGTCTTGCTGACGGGCGGGAAGATTGCTCAGGCGTTGCGCGGAGGCTTTGGCGGCACGGGCAGCCAATTGCTCTTCGGACGGAAACTCCAGTTCGCCATCGACGTCGTCGAAGGTCTCCTGATCAGCGATCTTGCCCGTACGAGGCCTGCGCTTGATGGGATAGGACTGAGAAGAAACGCCGTCTATACGCATGACAGAATGCTCGGTATCAATGATGGCAATTTAGCGGCACTTTTAAAGCCGCGCAAATGCGCAAGTGATAACTAGAACACATAAAAGCTAAAAGGTTTAAAAACGGGGTAAAAAAATGACGACTGGTAATATCGGCTGTGACTTTTGGCGGAGAGTTCGTTGGGTGGGAGCAAGGCTAGCTCCCTCCGCCTGTAGAGCTGGGGTTAGCGTTCGGATTTAGGCGTGGCGACCTTGTCCCGCAGGTAAACAGGCTGGGCATCATCGGCCGGAATGGCTTCGCCACGCTCCCAGGCAAAACGCGCCAGGGTGAGCAGGTCTTCGGCGTGAGGCAACGAGGTGGCGTCCTGGCCGCTGAGCTTCACGGCAATTCGATCGCCGTAGCCCCAACCGGTGCCGGCGCCGAACCACTCCCCCTCGGCGCCTGCCGGCAACGCCGCGACTTCGGGTGGCAGAACCGCTTCGGCCCCCACCAGGCGCATCTCGCCAGCGGTTTCCCGGTAGCAGCCCCAGTACACCTCATCCATGCGCGCATCGATGGCAGCCGCCACCTGGCGGGCGCCATGCTCACGCAATGCCCGCTGGGCCAGCACCGCCAGGTTCGACACCGGCAGAACCGGGCGCTCCAAGGCAAACGCCAGCCCCTGCACCACACCAATGGCGATGCGCACGCCGGTGAAGGCCCCCGGGCCACGACCGAAGGCAATTGCATCCACCGCCTGCAAGGTCGTGCCGGCATCGCTGAGCAACTGCTGGATCATCGGCAGCAGTTTCTGGGCATGCAGGCGCGGAATCACCTCGTAATGGCTCGTGACCTTGCCGTCGTGCAGCAAGGCAACGGAGCAAGCTTCAGTCGCGGTGTCCAGTGCCAGCAAGGTGCTCATCGATGTGTCCGTCAGTCAGGTAGGAAAAGTGCGCCAGTATAAACAACTCCGGCCCGCAAGCGGGCCGGAGTCGAGACAGCGGATCAGATCTCTCAGCTCAGCGCTTCAAGCACTTTGCTGGTGATTGCATCGACCGAGCCGACGCCTGGGATGTGGCTGTACTTTGGCTTGCCCTGGGTCTTGGTGGACAAGTCCTGGTAGAAGGCCACCAGTGGTTTGGTCTGGGAATGGTAGACCGACAGGCGATGACGCACGGTTTCTTCAGTGTCGTCCTTGCGCTGCACCAGTTCTTCACCGGTGATGTCGTCCTTGCCAGCCAGTTTTGGCGGGTTGTAGACGGTGTGGTAGACGCGGCCCGATGGCTCGTGGACGCGGCGCCCGGCGATACGCTGGACGATCTCTTCGTCATCCACGGCGATTTCCACGACGTGGTCCAGTTCCACACCGGCTTCCACCAAGGCTTCGGCCTGTGGAATGGTGCGTGGGAAACCGTCGAACAGGAAACCGTTGGCGCAGTCGGGTTGAGCGATACGATCCTTGACCAATGCGATGATCAGGTCATCCGACACCAGGCCGCCAGCGTCCATGATGCCCTTGGCCTTGATGCCCAGCTCGGTGCCGGCCTTGACCGCCGCTCGCAGCATGTCGCCGGTGGAGATTTGCGGGATACCGAATTTTTCAGTGATGAACTTAGCCTGAGTACCTTTACCGGCCCCGGGAGCTCCCAGCAGAATGACGCGCATCGATGTGCTCCTCAATTTTTTTATGTAAAACGCTCGGATTCGCCTCGTGGGGCCAATCTCGGAAAACTGGATCGTGGCCGCCCAAACGGCCAAGGGCTGCTCAAGATACACAGCGGGCCCCACCCACACAAGCCGCCGAAAGTCGGAGGAACCCCCGCCCGGCGCGACCTTTGGATGAGGTGGCGAACGTCGCAACCGGGCAACAAACTGTCGCCCGGCCGACCTGATCGTGCACACGCCAGGCACTGCCCGGCGAAAGCGGGCGTGCCCTGGAAAGACATCAGACGGACCTCAACCGGTGTTGCGCAAGCCAGCGGCGATCCCCGCTACAGACACTAACAACGCCTGTTCCACGGGGCTGCCCTGGGCAACGTCCTGCTGCCTCGAACGCGCCAGGAGTTCGGCTTGCAACAGGTGCAACGGGTCCAGGTAGGTGTTGCGCAGGCTGATGAACTCCAGTGTCTCTGGGCTATGTGCCAGTAGCTGCGACTGACCGGTCAAACCCAGGACCACGGAGCAGGCCTGCGACAATAGGTCGCGTAAGTGCGCACCCAATGGTTGCAGTGCCGGTTCCACCAGACGCTCGTCGTAGGAGCGCGCGATATCGGCATCCGCCTTGGCCAGCACCATTTCCAGCATGTCGATGCGGGTCCGGAAGAAGGGCCACTGCTCGCGCATCTGCCCCAGCAACTCACCCTCGCCACGCTCCAGCGCCTTGCTCAGGGCGGTTTCCCAGCCGAGCCAGGCCGGCAACATCAGGCGGGTCTGGGTCCAGCCGAAGATCCAGGGAATCGCCCGCAGGCTTTCGATACCTCCAGCCCGCCGCTTGGCCGGCCGGCTGCCCAGGGGCAGGCGGCCCAGCTCCTGCTCCGGCGTGGACTGGCGGAAATACTCGACGAACTGCGGGTTTTCCCGCACCACGGCGCGGTACGCCTTGACGCCGTCGGCCGCCAGTTCATCCATCAGGTGCCGCCACTGGGGCGTGGGCGGCGGCGGTGGCAGCAAGGTCGCCTCCAGCACCGCTGCGAGGTAGAGGTTGAGGTTTTGTTCGGCGATGTCCGGCAGGCCGAATTTGAAACGAATCATTTCACCCTGTTCGGTGGTGCGGAAACGTCCCGCCACCGATCCTGGCGGCTGCGACAGGATGGCCGCATGTGCCGGGCCGCCCCCACGCCCCACGGTGCCACCACGGCCATGGAACAGCAGCAATTCGACTTGCTGTTCGCGGCAGATGTCCACCAGCCGTTCCTGAGCCCGGTATTGGGCCCAGGCCGCCGCCGTGGTTCCGGCGTCCTTGGCCGAATCGGAGTAACCGATCATCACTTCCTGGGGCCCTTGCAACCGGGAACGGTAACCCGGCAACAGCAACAACCGCTCGATCACCGGCCCGGCGTTGTCCAGGTCCGCCAGGGTTTCGAACAGCGGCACCACCCGCATCGGCCGCAACACGCCTGCCTCTTTCAACAGCAGCTGGACCGCCAGCACATCGGAAGCCGCGCCAGCCATGGAGATCACATACGACCCCAGTGATGCCGCCGGCGCCGCCGCGACTTCCCGGCAGGTCGCCAGGACTTCCGCCGTATCCGCCGAAGGCTTGAAATTGGACGGCAGCAGCGGGCGACGGTTATTCAGCTCGTCCAGCAGGAAGCCGATGCGCTGCTCCTCGTCCCATTCCTCGTAGCGGCCAAGTCCCAGGTAATCGGTAATTTCGGTCATGGCGGCGGTATGACGCGTCGAGTCCTGACGCACATCGAGGCGCACCAGGAACAACCCGAACGTCACTGCCCGGCGCAGGCAGTCGAGCAACGGCCCGTCGGCGATCACGCCCATGCCGCACTCATGCAGCGACTGGTAGCACAGCTCCAGGGGATCGAGCAGCTCGCGGTTGTTCTGCAACACCTCCGCCGGGGCCGGCGTAGCGACTTTGAGCGATGCCTGTGCCCAATTGCGCGTGGCCCGCAAGCGCTCGCGCAATTGCTTGAGCACCGCACGATAAGGTTCGGCACTGTCGCCGGCCTGGGCACGCAACGCGTCGCTGGCCTTTTGCATGGACAGGTCGGCCGCCAGCTGATCGACGTCGCGCAGGTACAGGTCGGCCGCCATCCAGCGCGCCAGCAACAAGACTTCGCGGGTCACGGCGGCCGTGACATTCGGGTTGCCGTCGCGGTCGCCGCCCATCCAGGAAGCAAAGCGCACCGGCGCAGCCTCCAATGGCAGGCGCAGGCCGGTGGCGGCGTGCAGGGCCTGGTCGGCCTTGCGCAGATAGTTGGGGATGGCGTGCCACAGCGAATGCTCGATCACGGCGAAGCCCCACTTGGCTTCATCGACGGGAGTCGGCCGGGTACGGCGGATTTCCTCGGTGTGCCAGGCTTCGGCGATCAATCGCTGAAGACGCTGATGAATCTGCGCCCGTTCGGCGGTGGTCAGGTCCCGATGATCCTGTGCCGCCAGTTGCGCGGCGATGGCGTCGTATTTCTGGATCAGGGTACGGCGGGCCACTTCCGTGGGGTGCGCAGTGAGGACCAGTTCGATCTCCAGCCGGCCCAATTGCCGTGCCAGGGATTCGGCACTGTGTCCCTCGGCCCGCAACCGCGCCAGCAGTTCCGGCAACACCCGCGCCTCGAACGGCGCAGGCTTGGATTCGTCGCGCCGGTGGATCAGTTGATACTGCTCGGCGATGTTGGCCAGATTCAGGAACTGGTTGAACGCCCGTGCCACCGGCAGCAGTTCATCCTCGGTCAACTGATTGAGGCTGGCGCTGAGTTCGGCATCCGCGGAGCCACGCCGATCGGCCTTGGCGCCCTTGCGAATCTGCTCGATCTTGTCGAGAAACCGATCCCCGTACTGTTCGCGAATGGTGTTGCCCAACAACTCGCCAAGCAGGTGAACATCCTCGCGCAAGCGTGCATCGATATCGGTCATCAGCAGTTCTCCAGCAAAAAGGTCCGGACAGCTATCGGGTTAGACACATGAGTTAGAGAGTGCCGATGCCAGTCGTTTATGACAAGCGACGAAGGGTCTTTAAACCTTGTAGGGCAAAGCTAGTCTCATGAGTAAGCCACACGACGGCTTGCCGTTCACCGCGCCTGCCACGAGCAGACTGATTGAGGTCATCATGAAAATCCGTGAGCTTGCCCAGCACTGGGAAGAAAACGCCAAGGGCCACCTGACCCAGACCGGCTACACGATTCATCTGGATGTAGAAGCCGCCGCACGCCTGGCGGCGATCTGCGATATGTACCCCAAACGCCAGCCCGAAGAATTGCTCGGCGAACTGATCGGGGCAGCCCTGGAAGAACTGGAAGCGAGCTTCCCGTACGTCAAGGGTTCACAAGTGGTCGCCACCGACGAAGAAGGCGACCCGCTGTACGAAGACGTCGGTCCTACGCCGCGATTCCTCGCCCTTTCCCGCCGCCATCTGCATCAGCTTTCGTCGCAGAACGACAAGTCGAAGCACTGACACATCCTCCTTCCGTACCGCTTCCCAGCGCCGTCATTTGGCGCTGGGAATACCGCTGCGCGCCTTGAAAGTTCAGCTTTTTTCACCTTGACCGATCGGTCAGCAATACTTTTTGGCGATTGGCCATCTTTGCTGAACTTTTGAAAAACGCCCTGTGTCACACCGAATAACCATACTGGAACGGTTGTTTAAATAAACGCGCCCTGGCCCCCCGTAAAAACAGACGCCAGGCTTGGCGTTTCAGCATGGATTTGTAGTTTTCTCAGGAGTTTTCCAATGGAGTTGAAGCCTATGAATACCTGCACTGCCAAACCCTCAGCCAATGGCCTGCGCGGCCTGAAATTGGCCGCCCTGGCCATCGGTAGCAGCTTCATCCTGGCCGGTTGTGCCGGAAATCCACCGTCGGAGCAGTACGCGGTGACGCAATCGGCGGTCAACAGCGCCGTCAGCGCCGGCGGTACCGAATTCGCCGCCGTGGAAATGAAGTCCGCCCAGGACAAGCTCAAGCAGGCCGAGATCGCCATGCACGACAAAAACTACGCCGAAGCCAAGCGTCTGGCCGAACAGGCCGAGTGGGACGCACGCGTAGCCGAGCGCAAGGCCCAAGCCGCCAAGGCTGAACAGGCTCTCAAGGATTCCCAGAAAGGGGTTCAGGAGTTGCGTCAGGAAGGCATGAACAAGATTCAGTAAGCCATTCATGCCGCGACCACTGTTATTGATAAAAGGACGACAGACTATGATGCACAAACATTTGATGATGCCCGCCCTGCTCGCTGCCTGTGTTTCGCTGGCCGCTTGCTCCACCGACCCTAACGTGAACCTGGAGCAGGCCCGTACCAACTACAACGGCCTGCAGGCCGACCCGGCGGCGACCAAGGTCGCTGCACTGGAAACCAAGGACGCTGCCGATTTCCTGGCCAAGGCCGACAAGGCCTATCTGGACAAGGAAGACGAAGCCAAGGTCGACCAACTGGCCTACCTGACCAACCAGCGCGTTGAAGTGGCCAAGCAGACCATCGCCCTGCGCACCGCCGAAGCCGAACTGAAAAATGCCGGCGACGAACGCGCCCGCGCTTTGCTTGAAGCTCGCAACGCCCAGATCAAGCAACTGCAGGACAGCCTCAACGCCAAGCAGACTGAGCGCGGTACGGTCGTGACATTCGGCGACGTGCTGTTTGCCACCAACAAGTCCGACCTGCGCGCAAACGGCGTGGCCAACGTGAACAAACTGGCGCAGTTCCTCCAGGAAAACCCGGACCGCAAGGTGATCATCGAGGGTTACACCGACAGCACCGGTTCGGACTCCTACAACCAGTCGCTGTCCGAGCGTCGCGCCAGCTCCGTGCGCACCGCACTGGTGAAAATGGGCGTCGACCCGGCCCGCATCGTGACCCAGGGTTATGGCAAGGAATTCCCGGTCGCCGACAACACCAGCGTCTCGGGCCGCGCCATGAACCGTCGGGTGGAAGTGACCATTTCCAACGACAACCAGCCTGTGGCACCGCGCTCGAGCCTGAGCGCCAACTGATGGGTTGAATGCCACGAAAAAGCCCCGCCTGACTGCATCAGGCGGGGCTCTTTATTAGCTGCACCTCGGCCAATGTGGGAGCGGGCTTGCTCGCGAAAGCGGTGTGTCAGTTAACGATGATGTCGACTGATCCACCGCCTTCGCGAGCAAGCCCGCTCCCACATTAGAGAGGGTTGAGTTACGGTTGGAGCTTCTGCGGCGTCTCTTGTCCCATGCACCGCACAGCGCGTTTCTTGTCGTTGACCAACA
Source organism: Pseudomonas sp. AF32 (assembly GCF_022342325.2). Classification (NCBI taxonomy): domain Bacteria; kingdom Pseudomonadati; phylum Pseudomonadota; class Gammaproteobacteria; order Pseudomonadales; family Pseudomonadaceae; genus Pseudomonas; species Pseudomonas sp. AF32. Next base: position 100,598 of record NZ_RQJK02000001.1, read on the forward strand.
CACCGGTCAGGCCTTTCTGTTCGGTATCGAACAGCACCAGCACGCCGTCGATGCACTGGGCCACCTGGGGCGCCGGCTCCAGGGAGACTTTGTAGTCTTCGCCCGGCACGGTCTTGAGCATGGTGAATTCGTTGAGCAGCAACGCATCCTCGGGCTTGGCGAAGTGCAGGTAGCCGTAGTACCAAAGCACCGCGACGGTGCCAAGGATGCTGCAGATACCGGTGATGATCAGGGGAATGGCGTTACGTTCTTCGCTCATTGCGGGCTCTCAGGAGTTTCAACGGATGTTTTCGGATAATTCGGGACTTCGCCCAGACGGCGCAGGCCGTCGAAATGTCGGGGATCGTCGAGGTAACGCAGCATCACCGTACGCCAGGTCGGGTCGGCGAACGTCTGCACGTGGCCGCCGCGGGTCAGTTGCAGGACCCGCGGCGGCGGTGCAGCTTGATACAAGCGGATGCCATTGGAAAGCGGCACGATCGGGTCATCGAGGCTGTGGTAGATCAGTTTCGGTACATCGATCAGTTGCGCGATCGAGCCGATTGCACTGTCGCCGTCAGGCACCAGCCAGGACAGCGGCACCTGGAACGTCCAGGTCAGCCATGACGTGCTCAAGGCGAAACGCCCGACATCGCGATAGCTGGCAGGCACACCATCGAGCACCAACGCTTTGAGTTGCCGTTGGCGCTGCGGATGTTCGACCAGATAGTGCACCGCCAACGCACCGCCCAGGCTCTGGCCAAGCAGCACCAGCGGCTTGCCCTGGACCTCGGGTGACTGGTCGAGCCACTTGAACGCCGCGTCGATGTCCTGATAAATCGCCGGCAGGCTCGGCTCGCCTTCGGACAAGCCATATCCCCGATAGTCGACCATCAGAACCTGATAGCCCTGCTCCGGCAGCCACCAGCTGCCACCGAGGTGCCAGGACAGGTTGCCGCCGTTGCCGTGCAAGTGCAGCACCGTCCCCTTGACCTCGACGCCTTTCCTGACGGGCAGCCACCAGCCGTGGAGCCGCAGGCCATCCGCGGTAGTCAGCGTGACGTCACGGTAATCGAGCCGGGCCCGCTCCGGGGTGAAGGGCTGGCCGCGCTCGGGGTAGAACAGCAGGGAACTGCAACCGCTCAGGGCCAACAGCAGGCAGATGATGCCGAGGGTTCGCATCCGGTGAAGCCTCGTAACACTTGAAGTTGAAACACGGTCCCTGTGGGAGCGGGCTTGCTCGCGAATGCGCTAAGTCAGTGACCTATGTATCGACTGACACACCACCTTCGCGAGCAAGCCCGCTCCCACAGGGGGTTGGGGTGACTCAAAGGATATTGGAATAATCCGCTTCGATCCGGTCCAGGCTCAGATGGTTCAGGAAGTTGGAGAAGCACATCCATGCCGACAACGCATTCATGTCGCGGAACTGATCGGGCAGGTACTTGGGCGGCACGACCAGGCCTTCATCCACCAGTTGCCGCAGGGTACGCATGTCCTCCAGAGTGGTCTTGCCGCAGAACAGCAGCGGCACTTGCTCCAGCTTGCCCTTGCGCACGGCCAACTGAATGTAGTTGTAAACCATGATGAAGCCCTTGAGGTAGGACAAATCTTTGGTGAATGGCAGACCGGTCGGCACCGAGCCACGGAAAACCCGACTGGCGTTGCCGTAGCTTTCAGCCATCTCAAAACCCTGCTCGCGGAAGAATTCGAAGATCTGGAGGAAATCGGCGCCCTCTTCCACCATATGGATCGCCCGGGTGCGGTTGGTGAGTTTGCGCAGGCGGCTCGGGTAGGAGGCGAACGTAATGATTTCCATCAGGATCGCCAGGCCTTCCTGGGTCACCGTGGACGAGGGCGGCCCCTTGGACAGGAAGGTGCAGATCGGCTGGTTCAAGCCATTGAGAGTCGTCCCGACGTGGACCAGGCCCTCATGGACCTCAAGGGCTCGCACGTCGCGCTCGTTGAACATCGCATCGGTACGGATCTTGATGTAGTCGGCGCCCGCCGCTGCGTCGGCGACGATGCCATCGGACTCGAACACCCGGATGGTTTCCTCGGCCTCGCCGAACACCCGATTGAGCCGGTGCTGCAACAGGTTGACCGCGTCCTTGGCACTGAGGATTTTTGGCTCGTCCTTTAGATCCCCACGGCCATCGATGTTGTTGAGGTAATCGGACAGCATCAGGCCCAGGTCGGACAGGGTCGGGTCACCGGCATGGAAGGCGTCGGACGCGGCGCCGTACAGTTCCTGGGAAATCAATCCGAAATCCTCGGTGCCGCGGGCCTCGAGCATGCGCACCACCATGCGGTATTCCTTGCACATGCGACGCATGATCTGGCCGACCGGGTTGAACTGCCCGAGCTGACGGGTAATGTCCCGTTCGATGTTCTGGAATTCCAGCTTCACCCCGCTGGAGTCGAAGGACAACGGTCGGTTGAGGTAATAATCGCGGTCCACGGCGGGCAGTTCCTTGCCCTTGGCCTTGAGAAAACCCTTGCGGATGTTCTCGTCCCACTTCACCGCGTCGAGAATGCGAATCGGCGTTTGCGCCAGCACTATGCGATCGGACAAGGTGCGTATCGTCTGCTGGTAATCGTCCACCCGAAACTCCTGATAAAAACGTCCGTTGAATACTGTTATTGGGCCTTGAGCCGTTGATAGCGCACAGCCTCCGAGAACACGTCGGAATTGGCCGGGTCGTCGAGGTAACTGAAGACCTTGCGCATGTCGCTGTCCACCAGCACACCCTCTCCCTCTTCGCTGTGGTTCGACTGGCCGCTGAGAAGCTTCTGGCCGATGGCCTGATTGATCTGTTCGATGTCCAGGTTGTAGACCACCAGCTCCTGCTTGTCGGTCAGCTCGAATCCGGCGATGACAAAATGCCCGCCGTATCGGGCCGGCACCTTGGCCGACAAGTACCAGCGGCTGCCGTGACGGGAGACGGTCAGGGGAATGGCTTCGCGCTCATGGGGCCGAGCCCGGAAGTAAGTGATGGCCTGGTAGCGGTGCTTGCCGACTTTCGTCAACTCCAGGTTCAACGGCTCGCCCCAGGCGTTGGTACTGGTCCAATGCCCGAGCAGGCCTTCGGGCGCAGCTTCGCTGTCGGGCAACGGCGCCGTGAAGGATACCAGGCAGCCACTGAGCAGCAGCAACGACACGGCCAGTACAACGGCACGCCAGGCTTTCATTTGAACTCCCTATGGCAGGCGACGCTTGGTCCCCTGTGGCGAGGGGATTTATCCCCGTTGGGCTGCGCAGCAGACCCAAACCCTTCAACTCGGTCTGCCTGAGGCACCGAGTTGTAGGGTTTCAGGGCCGCTGCGCGCCCCAGCGGGGATAAATCCCCTCGCCACAAGGACAGTGGTGACCCACAAAAATGAGTTACACCGACGCCAATACCAAGTGCATATAGCGGGTCAAAATGCCGAGCATATCCTCATCTGCGACGGGCTCGGCGCCATTGAGCAAGCCCTGATATTCCATCCGTCCGATAATGGCCGTCAACACTTTGGCATCCTGCTGCGGCTCACGGGAGCCCAGCACCTGGAAAAACTGGCAGGTACCGTGCAACAGAATCTGCTGGTGGGAACGCACCAATTCCGCCAGGCGCGGGTTGAGCAGCGCCTCCTGGCGAAAGGCCTGCTCGGCCATCAGATAGTCGCGTCGACTATGTAATTGGTGCTGCACATAATCGGCGGTCATCCGGGCAATGTCGTCTGCCAGCTGTGAACGGGACTCGGGGCTCCCGTCCCCGTAGGCGACCATTTCGCGCAGCAATCCCTCATTGTTGGCCCACAGCTTGGCCATGAACGCCGCGCTGCGTTCCACATACTGGGCGAAAGTATCGGTGAGCAGATCATCGATGTCCTTGAAATAGTATGTGGTGGCCGACAGTGGCACGCCCGCCTCGGCGGCCACCGCCCGGTGTCGTACCGCTCGCACGCCATCGCGCACGACAATGCGCATGGCCGCGTCGAGAATCTCCTGGCGACGCTGTTCACTGCCCTGTCGGCTGGCCTTGCGGCCCTGGTACTGAACACTTTCAGCCACAGCGGTGGCGACGCCCGCTGCACCTTCTTGAACCATTGCACGATTCACGACAGGTCTTTCCTCGCTATTTCAAAAGTAACCAATTGATACGTTTGTACCAGACAGGCATTAAAAAGCCGCCTGTGATAGGCGGCTTTTTAATTGAAGCACTTACGCTTGGGGCCGCATGTGCGGGAAGAGAATGACATCCCGGATCGACGGCGAGTTGGTCAGCAACATCACCAGGCGATCGATACCGATGCCTTCACCGGCGGTCGGCGGCATGCCGTATTCAAGTGCCCGGACGAAATCGGCATCGTAGTGCATGGCTTCGTCGTCGCCGGCGTCCTTGTCGGCCACCTGGGCCATGAAACGCTCGGCCTGGTCTTCGGCATCATTGAGCTCGGAGTAGGCATTGGCGATTTCGCGGCCGCCAATGAACAGCTCGAAACGGTCGGTCACGTTCGGGTTCTCGTCGTTGCGACGGGCCAGCGGCGAGACTTCGAACGGGTACTGGGTGATGAAGTGCGGCTGTTCCAGCTTGTGCTCGACCAGCTCTTCGAAAATCATCACCTGCAGCTTGCCCAGGCCTTCGAAGCCCAGCACCTTCGCACCGGCTTTCTTGGCAATTGCACGCGCCTTGTCGATGTCGTTGAGATCATCGGCGGTCAATTCAGGGTTGTACTTAAGGATCGAGTCGAACACCGACAGGCGCGCGAACGGCTCACCGAAGTGGAACACCTTGTCGCCGTAAGGCACGTCGGTGGTGCCGAGCACCAGCTGCGCCAGTTCGCGGAACAACTCCTCGGTCAGGTCCATGTTGTCTTCGTAATCGGCGTAGGCCTGGTAGAACTCGAGCATGGTGAACTCGGGGTTGTGCCGGGTCGAAACGCCTTCGTTACGGAAGTTGCGGTTGATCTCGAAGACCTTTTCAAACCCACCGACCACCAGGCGCTTGAGGTACAGCTCCGGCGCGATACGCAGGAACATTTCCATGTCCAGGGCATTGTGGTGGGTTTCGAACGGCTTGGCCGCCGCGCCGCCGGGAATGGTCTGCAGCATCGGCGTCTCGACTTCCAGGAAGTCGCGCTTCATCAGGAAGCTGCGGATGTGCGCAATGACCTGCGAACGCACGCGGAAGGTCTGACGTACGTCTTCGTTGACGATCAGGTCGACGTAGCGCTGACGGTAGCGTTGTTCGGTGTCGGTCAGGCCGTGGTGCTTGTCCGGCAGCGGGCGCAGGGATTTGGTCAGCAGGCGCACGTCGGTCATTTCAACGTACAGGTCACCCTTGCCGGAGCGGGCCAGGGTGCCCTCGGCGGCAATGATGTCGCCCAGGTCCCAGGTCTTGACCGCCGCCAGGGTTTCTTCCGGCAGGGTCTTGCGGTTGACGTAGACCTGGATGCGCCCGGTCATGTCCTGAATCACCATGAACGAACCGCGATTGAGCATGATGCGACCGGCCACCTTGACCGGAATCGCGGCCTCGGCCAGCTCTTCCTTGGTCTTGTCCGCGTACGTCTTCTGCAACACGTCGCAATAGGCATCGCGGCGGAAGTCGTTGGGGAAGGCCTGGCCCTTGGCACGCTCGGCAGCAAGCTTTTCCTTGCGCAGGGCGATCAGGGAGTTTTCTTCCTGTTGCAGGGCTTGCGGGTCGAGTTCTAGGTCGCTCATGTCTTTAAGGTTTCCATCACAGGTTCGTTGCCACCGGCCGGGGCCGCGCTTTCATGAAAGCGTGCCCGCCCGCCGCATGGGTGTCGCGTTACAGCCCTTGTTTGAGGCTCGCTTCCAGGTATTCGTCGATGTCGCCGTCGAGCACCTTGTCGCAGTCACTGCGTTCGATGTTGGTGCGCAGATCCTTGATGCGCGAGGCATCGAGGACATAGGAACGGATCTGATGACCCCAACCGATGTCGGACTTGCTGTCTTCCAGCGCCTGGGACGCCGCGTTGCGCTTCTGGATCTCCTGCTCGTACAGGCGGGCCCGGAGCATCTTCATCGCGGTGTCTTTGTTGGCGTGCTGGGAGCGTTCGTTCTGGCAGCTGACCACGGTGTTGGTCGGTACGTGGGTGATCCGTACGGCCGAGTCGGTGGTGTTGACGTGCTGGCCACCGGCGCCCGAAGAACGATAGGTGTCGATGCGCAGGTCCGCCGGGTTGATCTCGATTTCCACCTTGTCGTCGATTTCCGGGGAAACGAACACCGCCGAGAACGAGGTGTGGCGACGGTTGCCGGAGTCGAACGGACTCTTGCGCACCAGGCGGTGCACGCCGATCTCGGTGCGCAACCAGCCAAAGGCGTATTCGCCCTTGATGTGCACGGTGGCGCCCTTGATCCCGGCGACTTCACCGGCCGACAGTTCCATGATGGTTGCGTCGAAACCGCGTTTATCGGCCCAGCGCAGGTACATGCGCAGCAGGATGTTGGCCCAGTCCTGGGCTTCGGTACCGCCGGAACCGGCCTGGATGTCCAGGTAGGCGTTGTTCATGTCCATTTCGCCGCTGAACATGCGGCGGAATTCCAGCTTGGCCAGGGACTCGCCGAGGCGGTCCAGTTCGGCGACCACGTCACCGACCGCGCCTTCGTCGTTTTCTTCGACGGCCATGTCCAGCAAGTCGCGACAATCGGCCAGGCCACCGGACAATTCGTCCAGGGTCTCGACGATCTGCGCCAGCGCGGCGCGCTCGCGGCCCAGTTCCTGGGCGTACTCAGGCTTGTTCCAGACACTCGGATCTTCAAGCTCGCGATTGACTTCGGTCAGACGCTCATGCTTTTGATCGTAGTCAAAGATACCCCCGAATAGTTTCGGAGCGCTCGGACAGGTCCTTGATAGTGTTCAGGATCGGGTTGATTTCCATGGCGGGCAACACTCGTTGGCGAACTTTTGAAAGCCGGCGAGTATAACGTAATCAAGCGTCGACGGCAGCCCGCCTGGCGGCTTCGGGAGCACCAATGTGCAGTCCCTATGCAGTTCCTGTGGCGAGGGGATTTATCCCCACTGGCCTGCACAGCAGACCCTAAATCGACGATTCAATGGTTCCTGACACACCGAGTCGCCTGGTTTTGGGGCCGCTTCGCAGCCCAGCGGGGATAAATCCCCTCGCCACAGGTAGCATCCTCGAAAATATGGGGGTTATTCCACCCCGACCCGGTTACGCCCACTGTGCTTGGCCATGTACAGGCCCTTGTCCGCCGCCGAGATCAGTTGCCGGCAATCGCCGCCCTGCTGCGGGGTCACGGTCGAGACGCCAATGCTGATGGTCAGGTTCTCGCCGCCGTCAGGGGTGGCGTGGGGGATTTTCAGGGCTACGACACTCTGGCGCAGTTTCTCGGCCATCAACCGGGCGCCGCCGGATGCCGTGCCGGGCAGCACCAGGGCGAACTCCTCGCCGCCATAACGGGCCGGCAGGTCGGACGGACGGCTGCACGCCTCGCGGATCGCCGCGGCGACTTTGCGCAAGGCTTCGTCACCGTCCAGATGGCCGAAGTTGTCGTTGTAGGATTTGAAGTAATCCACGTCGATCATCAACAGCGACAGCTGGGATTGGTCCCGCATCGCCCGCCGCCATTCAAGTTCCAGGTATTCGTCGAAATGCCGGCGGTTGGACAATCCGGTCAGGCCATCGGAATTCATCAACCTTTGCAGCACCAGGTTGGTGTCGAGCAATTGCTGCTGGCTGACCCGCAGGGCGCGGTAGGCCGCGTCGCGTTGCAACAGCATCATGTAGGAGCGCGAGTGATAGCGGATACGCGCCACCAGTTCGATGTTGTCCGGCAATTTGACCAGATAGTCGTTGGCCCCGGCGGCGAACGCCGCACTTTTGACCAGCGGGTCTTCCTTGGTAGACAGGACGATGATCGGGATATCGCGGGTCGCCGGATGGTTACGGTATTCGCGCACCAGGCTCAGGCCATCGAGACCGGGCATCACCAGGTCTTGCAGAATCACCGTCGGCTTGATGCGAACGGCATGGGCGATGGCCTGGTGCGGGTCGGAGCAGAAGTGGAAGTCGATGTTATTTTCATTCGAAAGCCCACGCCGCACCGCCTCGCCGATCATCGCCTGGTCGTCGACGAGCAGGACCATCGCGGCGTTTTCATCGCGCTTGAAATCGTCGAGCTGTAATTCATTCATGGGGCTCACCTGAGTGCGGCCTGGGCCAGGACTGCTGGGATTGTCATTTTGCAAAAATCTCTACCAAGCGGGGGGCTATGGCGTCCAGGGCAAGAATCTGCGTCGCCGCGTCAATGGCCGCCGCCGCCTTGGGCATGCCGTACACCGCACTGCTTCGCTGGTCTTGAGCGATGGTCACGCAGCCCTGCTGGCGCATCAGTTTAAGCCCTTGCGCACCATCGCGGCCCATGCCGGTGAGCAGGATACCCACCGCATCACCGTTCCAGAAGTTGGCGACACTCTCGAAAAACACATCGATGGACGGCCTGTAGATTTCGTTCACCGGCTCGGCGGTGTACGCCAGGGTGCCGTCCTTCAACAGGCGCAGGTGATGGTTGGTACCGGCCAGTAGCACCGTGCCATTTTGCGGCGATTCGCCGTGTCGTGCCAGGCGGACCTTGTGGCCGGACACACTGCTCAGCCATTCGGCCATGCCCGCGGCAAAAACCTCGTCCACGTGCTGGACCAGGACGATGGCCGGGGCGAAGTGCCGCGGCAACGCCTTGAGCAAGACTTCCAGCGCCGCCGGCCCGCCCGCCGATGAACCGATGGCTACCAGGCTCTTGCGAGACGCAGCGGCGCGCTGGGCCGACGGTGCGGGACGCTCACGGTGACCGCGCTCGCCGATCAACCAGCCGATGTTGGTGATTTTGCGCAGCAAGGGTGCCGCCGCGTCTTCGGGATTGCCGACACCCAGGGCCGGTGTATCGACCACGTCCAGCGCGCCATTGCCCATGGCTTCGAACACCCGGTGGACGTTCTGCTGGCTGTCGCCGGTGACGATCAGGATGGCGCAGGGGGTTTCGGCCATGATCCGGCGCGTGGCCTCCACGCCATCCATGATCGGCATGAGCAAATCCATCAGGATCAGATCGGGGGTGTATTCGGCACAGCGCTGCACCGCCTCGGCGCCATTGGCGGCCACCCAGACCAGTTGATGAGCCGGCTCGAACGCCAGCGCGCGGCGCAGGGCCTCGACCGCCAGGGGCATGTCATTGACGATGGCGATCTTCAAGTACGTGCCCCTCCGATCAGTTCGACCACGGCATCGAGCAAGGCGTCGTCATGAAAGCTCGCCTTGGCCAGATAATAGTCGGCCCCTGCATCCAGACCACGGCGGCGGTCTTCTTCGCGGTCTTTGTAGGACACCACCATCACCGGTAGCGATTGCAGGCGGTTGTCGCGTCGCAGCAGTGTCACCAGCTCGATGCCATCCATGCGCGGCATGTCGATGTCGGTGATCAGCAGGTCGAACGCCTCAGAGCGTAGCGCGTTCCAGCCGTCCATGCCGTCCACCGCCACGGCGACGTCATAGCCGCGATTGAGCAGCAGTTTGCGCTGCAACTCTCGCACGGTCAGGGAGTCGTCCACCACCAGGATCCGCTTGCGGGGGGCTTGAGTCCGGTCCTGGCGGGCAATGCGTTCCAGGCGACCGGTATCGAGCAGCTTGTCTACCGAACGCAAGAGGTCTTCCACGTCGATGATCAGCACGACCGAGCCGTCGTCCAGCAGCGCTCCGGCGGAAATGTCCTGGACCTTGCCCAGACGCTCGTCCAGCGGCAGGACCACCAGGGTCCGTTCGCCGATGAACCGTTCCACCGCCACCCCGTAGATCGTATCCCGCTCGCGAATCACCACCACCTTGAGGGTCTGGCCGCTGCTCTGCGTGGCCGGGCGATCAAGCAACTGGCTGGCGGCGACCAGCCCGACGTGGCGGCCCTCGTGCCAGAAATGCTGGCGCCCTTCGACCTGCACGATGTCTTCCGGCGCCAGGTCGCACATGCGTTCGATATGCGCCAGGGGAAAGGCATAGGCTTCGGCACCGACTTCCACGACCAGGCTGCGCACCACCGAAAGCGTCAACGGCACCTCGAGGTGGAAACGACTGCCCTCGCCCGCCGTCTGCTCCAGCACCACCGCCCCGCGCAACTGCCGGACCATATGCTGGACGGCGTCCAGGCCGACGCCACGCCCGGAGACTTCGGTGACCTTGTCCCGCAGGCTGAAGCCGGGCAGGAACAGGAATGCCAACAGTTCTTCTTCGCTCAAGCTGGCAGCGGTGTGCTCAGGAGAAAGGCCGCGCGCGACGACGCTACGGCGTACCCGTTCCAGGTCGACGCCGGCGCCATCGTCCGACAGTTCAAGGACCAGCAGGCCAGCCTGATGGGAAGCGCGCAGGCGGATCAGGCCTTCGGCGGGCTTGCCCGCCAGCAATCGCTGATCCGGGGATTCGATGCCATGGTCCACCGCGTTACGCAGCAAGTGGGTCAACGGCGCTTCGAGCTTTTCCAGGACGTCGCGGTCGACCTGGGTTTTTTCGCCTTCTATCTCAAGGCGCGCCTGCTTGCCCAAGCTGCGGCCCAGGTCGCGCACCATACGCGCCTGGCCCGACAGCACATCGGCAAAGGGTCGCATACGACAGGCCAGCGCCGTGTCGTACAGCACTTGCGCCCGTTGGCTGGCCTGCCAGGCGAATTCGTCCAGCTCGGCTATTTTCTGTGCCAGCGACAGTTGGGTCTCGGCCAGCAGGCGCCGGGCGTCCCCCAGAGCCTCCTGGGCCTGAAGGCTCAAGGCGTGGTCCTTGAGGTGCACATTCAGCTCTTCCAGAGCACGCAAACCATTGTCCTGCTGACGCTTGAGCCGCTGCATCGTTGCCAGCCAGGGTCTGAGGCGCTGAGTTTCAACCAGGGATTTGCTCGACAGGTCCAGCAAGCTGTTGAGGCGCTCAGCCGTGACCCGCAGAACCCGCTCACCACTGTCGGTGATCCGCCTGTTCCGGGGGGCCGGTTCCCCTGGCACATCGGGCGCAGTTTCGGGCACCTCGACACGAATCGGTTCGATGGGTGCCTCGATCTTTGCCGACGCCATTACCGCCGGAAGCGGCACCGCGTCCGGATCGAGCAGACGCGTCATCATCGCCACGTAGGCATCGACGTCCGCGGCGCCGACATCGTGGCCCGGTGTCGCGATACGCGTCAGCAAATCAGTGCCTCGCAGCAAGGCATCGATGTGTTCGGCACCCAATACCAGGCGACGCTCCTGGGCTCCCACCAGGCAATCTTCCATGACGTGCGCCACACTGACACCGGCGTCGACCCCGACGATGCGCGCCGCCCCCTTGAGCGAGTGAGCCGCACGCATGCAGGATTCGAGGTGGTCGGCCTGGGTCGGGTCGCGTTCCAGGGCCAGCAGACCGGCGATCAGCACCTGGACCTGGGCTTCGGCTTCCAGGCTGAACAGTTCCAGCAACGAGGCATCGCGCATCTGATCGGGGGTCATGACAGGCTCCGGGCCATGGCGCTCAACAAGTGTTCCTCGTCCAGCCAACGCAGGCTGCGCCCCCTGAAAGGCAACACGCCGCGGGTGTACGTGTCGTCCGATGGCGACGCCGCCGCCAGGATGCGTTCATCGATGGCATGAATGCCGTCCACTTCATCCACCGGCACCACCACCGGCCCACCCTGGGCTGCGACAATCAGCATGCGCGGCATGACCCGTGCGCCAGGCACAACCGCCGAGCCTGGCTCCAGGTCCAACAGTTCCACCAGCGACAGGCAAGCCACCAGTGCCCCGCGTACATTCGCCACGCCCAACAAGGCTCGCGAGCGCTGGTGCGGCAATGAATGAATCGGTTGCATCGGCGCCACTTCCACCAGGCTGCGGGTGGTCAGGCCCAGCCATTCTTCGCCCAGGCGGAACATCAGCAACGAGCGGGTGACGACATCGGTGTCCACCGGATCATGAACCTGCTCGTGACCATCCTGTTGCAAGGTATAGCGGTCGAGCAGCCGGGTTGCGGCCGCCGAGTACACCGAGCAATTGCGACAGTGGATATGTTCGGCCAGTAGAGGACAGGATTTGTCGCCATGCACGCCGATGCGGTTCCAGCAATCGTCGATAGCCTGGGCGTCGTCATGGGTGACGTTCTGAAAAGCCGAACCGCTCATTGTTTACGCTCACTGTCAGCCGTGCGCCCGCCACGGGCAGCACGTTCCTGCAATCGACGGGCTCCGGCCACGTCTCCCTGGGAAGCCAGCAGCGCCGCCAGATGGACCAGGGCTTCGGCGTGTTGCGGCTCAAGATACAGCGCCTTGCGATAGAAACCCTGGGCTTCGAGTGCGCTACCGGCCATGTCGCTGAGCAGGCCCAGCCAATAGAACACCTGGGCTTTGGGCGGATGGCTGCGCAGATACTGCTCGCAGGCCGCACGGGCCTCGGCGCTTTTGCCGCTGTTGGCAAAGGTGGCGATATTGGCCAACAAGGTCGCGGCGTCACTGCCTTTGGACTCGGCAAGGGGGGTGACGCTTGCCATGAACGGCCGAGGCCGGACGACCGGGGGCGTAACCGGGGGAGCGACTCGGGCAGGCTGACGAACCGGAAGCGGTGTCGGCATCAGCGTGGGCAACGGCTGCGGATCGGGCGCGCCCTGGCGACTGAAGGCGAACGATTGGGGTACACCGATCGAACGCATGCCCAGCCGTCCGAGCAGACTGCCCTCGGCGGGACCGATAAACAACACGCCGTCCTGGTGGGTCAGGCGCTTGAGCACTTCGAACACCAGGCGCTGGGTCGGCTGGTCGAAATAGATCAGCAAATTGCGGCAGAACACAAAATCGTACGGGGCCTCATTCACCAGCAACGCCGGGTCCAGCAGGTTACCCACTTGCAGGCGCACCTGTTCGCGGACACGCTCGTCGAGGCGGTAGCCTTCCTCATCGGCGCTGAAATATCGCTCGCGAAAAGCCAGGTCTGCGCCCCGGAACGAGTTCCTCCCGTAACGCGCCCCCCTGGCTCGCTCTACCGACAATGGACTGACGTCCAGCCCGTCGACTTTGAACTGATGAGGCTCCAGGCCCGCATCGAGCAGGGCCATGGCAATGGAGTAGGGTTCTTCACCCGTGGAACACGGCAAGCTGAGGATGCGCAGCGCACGCAGGTGTCTGATCTCGGCCAGGCGATTGATAGCCAACCGGGCCAGGGTGGCGAAAGATTCCGGGTAACGGAAGAACCAGGTTTCCGGGACGATTACCGCTTCGATCAGCGCCTGCTGCTCCTTCGGCGATTGCTGCAGGCACTGCCAGTATTGATCAACCGTACGCCCAGGCTCGGCAACGATGCGCTGGCGTACCGCCCGTTCGATAATGGCGCTGCCCACGGAGCCGACATCCAGGCCGATGCGCTCCCTGAGGAAGTCGAAAAAACGCTGGTCATCGCTCATGGTCGGGCCTCAAGCACGTCAGGACTCAGCGGCGGCATGGGAAACAGTACAGCGCGGACCGATTCATCGAGCAGGTCATCGACCCGTACCCATTGCAACAATCCCTGGGCATCTTCGCGCACCGGCCCCAGGTACGGCGCCTGGCGATTGTCCAGGCCATAAGGCTGGAACTGCGCCGGGTCGCAGCGCAAGGTGTCGGTGGCCTGTTCAAGGATCAGCCCCAAGACCTGCCCCGTCTGCTGTCCATCGGGGTGATAATGCACCAGCACCAGTCGCGTGCTGGTACGGGCCTCGGCGCGCTGGCCGAAGGTCAGGCTACGCAGATCGATCACCGGCACCACCGCCCCCCGCCAGGCAAATACTCCTGCCACCCAGGCCGGCGCCTGGGCAATCGGCTTGAGGGGCATGCGCGGCAGCACTTCCACGACATCAGTGGCTTGCAGGGCGTAACGCTCGTTATCGATGCAGAACACCAGGAACAGGATCTGACGGGCCGCCGGCGCGGTGCCACGTCTGGCCTCGAAGTCACTCATCAGACTTTGAAACGCGAGACGCCGCTGCGCAGCCCCACGGCCACCTGGCTCAGCTCGTCGATGGCTGAACTGGCCTGGCGCAAGGACTCGACGGTCTGACTGCTGGCATCGCCCAGTTGCACCAGGGCGTGGTTGATCTGCTCGGCGCCGGTGGCCTGGGCCTGCATGCCTTCGTTGACCATCAGCACGCGCGGTGCCAGCGCCTGGACCTGATGGATGATCTGCGACAACTGCTCGCCCACCTGCTGCACCTCGGCCATGCCACGGCGCACCTCTTCGGAGAACTTGTCCATGCCCATCACACCCGCCGACACGGCGGACTGGATCTCGCGCACCATCTGTTCGATGTCATAGGTGGCCACGGCCGTCTGGTCGGCCAGCCGCCGTACTTCAGTGGCGACCACGGCGAAACCACGCCCGTACTCGCCGGCTTTTTCGGCCTCGATAGCCGCATTGAGGGACAGCAGGTTGGTCTGGTCGGCCACTTTGACGATAGTGGTCACCACCTGGTTGATGTTGCCGGCCTTCTCGTTGAGGATCGCCAGCTTGGCGTTCACCAGGTCGGCGGCGCCCATCACCGAATGCATGGTTTCCTCCATCCGCGCCAGGCCTTGCTGGCCGGAACCGGCGGCCACCGACGCCTGGTCGGCGGCGGTGGACACTTCGGTCATGGTGCGCACCAAGTCGCGGGAGGTGGCGGCGATTTCCCGGGAGGTCGCGCCAATTTCCGTGGTGGTGGCGGCGGTTTCCGTGGCCGTGGCCTGTTGCTGGCGGGAGGTGGCGGCGATCTCCGTCACTGAGGTAGTGACCTGCACGGACGAGCGTTGGGCTTGTGAAACCAGCGAGGTCAGCTCGGCCATCATGTCGTTGAAACCGGTTTCCACCGCACCGAATTCGTCCTTGCGCGCCAGGTTCAGACGCCCGCTCAGATCACCGCTGCGCATGACGTCGAGGATTTCCACGATACGGTTCATGGGCGCCATGATTGCCCGCATCAGCAGCAGGCCGCAAAGGATCGCAACGACCAGCGCGACGAGGAACGACAAGCCCATGGCGACCTTGGCAGCCGAGACCGCCTCGCCAATGGTCTCGGTGGCTTTTTCTGCCAGCTCACGATTACGCTCGATGATGTGATTCAAGTGGGTGCGGCCGCCGATCCATGCCGGCGTCAGCTCTTTGTCCAGCGTCCGCCGCGCGCCTTCGTAGTCCTTGCGCTGATAGAGGTCCAGCACTTTCGCCATGGCCTGGTCGAATGCCTGGTGCTGGGCCTCGAACTCGTCGAAAGAGGCTTGGTCGGCCGGGTTCTGTATCAGCTTTTGATAGTGCTGTATTTCTTCACGCAGGTGCTGCTCGAAGCCCTGGTAACGGGCCTTGTCCTCGGCGGTGATCTCCCGGTTCCCCGAGAGACCGACGATCTGCTGGGTCAGCACATAGCTGTCTACCCAACCACCTCGGATCATGGAGCTGTAATACACGCCCGGAACCGCATCGGCCCGTACCTTTTCTTCACTGTCCTGGATCTTCAACAACCGCGAATACGAGACAACGACCATCAACAGCATGATGGCGATGATCACCGCAAAACTCGCCAGGATGCGTTGGCGCAATGTCCAGTTCTTCACAGTAAAACCTCGGGGAACTTTGAAATGCTGGGGAGTATAGCCGAGGGTTGCGTGGTGCCGCGTGGGTTGGATAGTGCCTCAGCAAACGACGCAGCCCCCTTGTGGGAGCGAGCCTGCTCGCGAAGGCAGCGTCCCTGTCACCTACCATGTTGGATACCTACCATGTTGGATACAGCTCCGTTTCGCGAGCAAGCCCGCTCCCACAAGAAGCAATGTGCGCCGCGCGACGGTTATACGGCAGCCTGCCGCACCTGATTCTCCAGCTCCACCTTCAATCCCGGCTCCAGCTTGAGCTGCCGTGCCAGTTCATCGAGGTAGGACTTCTCCATGAAGTTTTCCTCGTCCACCAGCATCACGCTGGCGATGTACATCTCGGCGGCGATCTCCGGCGTACTGGCGGTGCGGGCAACGTCAGCAGGGTCCAGGGGTTTGTTCAGTTCGGCATGCAGCCAGCGCTGCAATTCCTGATCGTTGTCGAGCTTGGTGAACTCGCCCTCGATCAGTTGCCGCTCACGCTCGTCCACGTGACCGTCGGCCTTGGCCGCCGCCACCAGCGCCTTGAGAATCGCCTGGCTATGCAGCTCGACCTGCGCCGGGGGCACCCTGTCCAGCGTCTGCGGTTCGGTTTTCGTGATACCGCCCTGCTGGGCCTGCCAATTGCCATACGCCTTGTAGGCGATCACACCCAGGGCCGCCAGGCCACCATAGGCCAGGGCCTTGCCACCAAAATTGCGCGCCTTCTTATTGCCCAGCAACAAGCCCATGGCCCCGGCAGCGAGGGTTCCGCCCCCCGCGCCGGAAAGCAGGCTTCCCAGGTTGCCGCCCCCGAGCAACCCGCCCAGGCCACCGGACGACTTGCCCTGGGAACCGCCAGCCTTTTTCTCCAACATTTCCTGACCGGACTTGAGTAGCTGGTCGAGCAATCCACGAGTGTTCATCTGCAGCCTCCACGCATTCGGGTATGGATCATTAAGGCCATCAGCCTAGACCGAAAGTGCCCCTACTCCTCGGCTGACATTGCTTCGGAATGTTGCCTGTCTGATCGTCTTCCATTGAAAAAAACGATATACACTTCGACCCATCGATAAAACCGCCCCACAGGGTGCTTCCCATGATGACGTTGCGCCAGATTCGCCATTTCATCGCCGTGGCCGAAACCGGCTCGATCTCCTCCGCCGCGCAGGCAGCGTTCATCTCGCAATCCACCCTGACCCTGGCCATCCAGCAGTTGGAACAAGAGCTCGGCGTCGGCCTGTTCAATCGCCACGCAAAAGGCATGACCCTGACTCACCAAGGGCATCAATTCCTGCGCCAGGCCCATTTGATCCTGGCCACCGTCGATAACGCCAAGCGCAGCCTGCAGCACAGCACCGATCAGGTGGCCGGAAACATCACCATCGGAGTTACCAGCCTGGTCGCCGGCTATTACCTGGCGGATTTGCTGACCCGTTTCCAGCGCGCCTACCCCAACGTGGACATCCGGGTCATGGAGGACGAACGGCGTTATATCGAGCATCTGCTGGTCAGCGGTGAAATCGATGTCGGGGTGCTGATCCTGTCCAACCTTGAAGACCGTCACGCCTTGCAGACCGAGGTGCTGACCCATTCCCCCCACCGTTTGTGGCTGCCGGCACAACATCCGCTGCTGGAGCACGACAGCATCAACCTGACCGACGTCGCCCGCGAACCGCTGATCGAACTGAACGTCGACGAGATGGACCGCAACGCCCAGCGCTTGTGGCGCGGGGCCGGGTTACAGCCGAAAATCACGCTGCGCACCGCCTCGACCGAAGCGGTGCGCAGCCTGGTCGCGGCGGGGCTGGGCGTGTCGATCCAGCCGGACATGACTTACCGCCCCTGGTCACTGGAAGGCGACATCATCGAGGCCCGTGCCATTGCCGATCTCAACCAGACCCTGGACGTGGGCCTGGCCTGGCGCCGGGGTACGGCGCGACCGGCCATGGTCGAGCCGTTCCTGACGGTTGCCCGGGAGAATCTCCATGGGGGGCGCAAGCCATCGATTTAATCGAATACTTCCTTGAGTATTTAGAATTTGTCGGTATTGAAGCCGCGCACTAGTCTTGCTTCATCCCCGAGGCCGTCTGGAAAACGAGAAAGCGAACATGACTGGCATGCCCCCTGCGTTGTGTACCGCGCTGCTGATCGACGGGGAACTGGTCGCAGGCCAGGGCTTCGTCGAGCCGATCCTCAACCCGGCGACCGGCGAGATCCTGGCCCACATCGCCGAAGCCAGCACCGAACAGGTCGAAGCTGCCATCCTGGCTGCCCACCGCGCCGCTGACGGATGGGCGCGCACCACGCCGCAACAACGTGCCAGCCTGCTGCTGGACATTGCCGGCGCCATTGAAAGGAACGCCGATCAACTGGCCCGTCTTGAATCCCTGAACTGTGGCAAGCCGCTTCATCTGGCCCGACAGGACGACTTGGGTGCCACGGTAGACGTATTTCGCTTCTTCGCCGGCGCCGTGCGCTGTCAGACCGGCCAGCTCAGCGGTGAGTACCTGCCTGGCTACACCAGCATGGTGCGCCGCGACCCGATTGGCGTGGTGGCATCCATCGCACCGTGGAATTACCCGATCATGATGGCCGCGTGGAAAATCGCCCCGGCCCTGGCCGCTGGCAATACCCTGGTATTCAAGCCATCGGAGCACACCCCGCTGTCGATCCTGAGCCTGGCGCCGGTACTGGCCGAGATCCTCCCGCGGGGCGTGATCAACATCATCTGCGGGGGCGGCGAAGGTGTGGGCAGTCATCTGGTCAGCCACCCCAAGGTGCGCATGGTCTCGCTGACCGGGGATATCGTCACCGGGCAGAAAATCCTCCAGGCGGCGGCCAGGACCCTCAAGCGCACACACCTGGAACTGGGCGGCAAGGCGCCCGTGATCGTGTGCAACGACGCCGACCTCCAGGCCGTGGTCGAAGGCGTGCGCACCTACGGCTATTACAATGCCGGGCAGGATTGCACCGCTGCCTGTCGGATCTATGCCCAGGACGGCATCCACGATCGGCTGGTGGCCGAACTTGGCGCAGCGGTCAGCAGCCTGCGCTTCGCCGGCAAACGCGATGCCGATAACGAAATCGGCCCGCTGATCAGCACCCGCCAGCGCGACCGCGTCGCCAGTTTCGTCGAGCGTGCCCTCGGCCAACCGCATATCGAACGCATCACTGGCGCGGCAGCGCACTCAGGGGCGGGCTTTTTCTACCAACCCACGCTGCTGGCCGGCTGCAAGCAAAGCGACGAGATCGTCCAACGCGAAGTATTCGGCCCGGTCGTCACCGTGACCCGTTTCGACGAACTCAGCCAGGCGGTGGACTGGGCCAACGACTCGGAATACGGCCTGGCCTCCTCGGTGTGGACCCAGAACCTGGACAAGGCGATGCAAGTCGCGGCACGGCTGCAATACGGCTGCACCTGGATCAACAGCCATTTCATGCTGGTCAGCGAAATGCCCCACGGCGGCCTCAAGCGCTCGGGCTACGGGAAAGACCTGTCCAGCGATTCGCTCCAGGATTACAGCGTCGTTCGCCACATCATGGCCCGCCACGGCCAGCATTTGTAGTGATCGGCACTACTCTAATAACAGGCCTTCAATGGCGCTTCACCCGTTGAAACACTGCCCCGACCATAATTAAAGCAAGAGGGATTTCCATGTACGCGCACAAGACTGCATTGCTCAGCGCAATCACCACGACGCTGCTGACCAGCGTCGCCCTCCAGGCCGCCGAGCTGCCCAAGGCTGTTGGCGCTGGCGAAGGCCAATTGGATATCGTCGCCTGGCCGGGGTACATCGAACGCGGCGAAAGCGACAAGGCCTACGACTGGGTGACCGGTTTCGAGAAGGAAACCGGCTGCAAGGTCAATGTGAAAACAGCCGCCACGTCCGATGAAATGGTCAGTCTGATGAGCAAGGGCGGCTACGACCTGGTCACCGCCTCCGGCGACGCCTCGTTACGCCTGATCGCCGGCAAGCGCGTGCAACCGATCAATACCGCGCTGATTCCCAACTGGAAGAACCTCGATCCACGCCTCAAGGATGCGCCGTGGTACGTGGTCAACCAGCAAACCTATGGCGCCCCGTACCAGTGGGGCCCGAACGTGCTGATGTATAACACCGAGGTATTCAAGCAACCGCCTACCAGTTGGAGTGTGCTGTTCAGCGCCCAGGACCTCCCCGATGGCAAGCCCAACAAGGGTCGCGTGCAAGCCTACGATGGCCCGATCTACATCGCCGACGCGGCGCTGTACCTCAAGACCGCCAAACCCGAATTGGGCATCAAGGACCCGTATCAACTCGACGAAGCGCAATACAAGGCGGTGCTCGAGCTGCTTCGGGCCCAGCAACCGCTGATCCACCGCTACTGGCACGACACCACCGTACAGATGAGCGACTTCAAGAACGAAGGCGTGGTGGCCTCCGGCGCATGGCCCTATCAAGTCAACGGTCTGGTGAACGAGAAACAGCCCATCGCCTCGACCATTCCGAAAGAAGGCGCTACCGGCTGGGCCGATACCACGATGCTCCATGCCGACGCCAAGCATCCCAACTGTGCCTATAGGTGGATGGACTGGTCGCTGCAACCGAAGGTCCAGGGTGACGTGGCGGCCTGGTTCGGCTCCCTGCCAGCGGTGCCGGCAGCGTGCACGGCCAGTGAACTGCTGGGGGCCGAAGGCTGCAAGACCAACGGCTTCGACCAGTTCGACAAGATCGCCTTCTGGAAAACCCCGCAGGCCGAGGGCGGCAAGTACGTGCCCTACAGCCGCTGGACCCAGGACTACATCGCGATCATGGGTGGGCGCTAGCTTCATCAATGGCCACAAGAGCAGCGGATAAACGCTGCTCTTGTGGCGAGGGGATTTATCCCCACTGGGCTGAAGCAGCCCCAAAGCAGGCGATTCGATCTTTCTGACTGCTCAAAAGATTTTGGGGACGTTTTGCGCCCCAGCGGGGATAAATCCCCTCGCCACAGATCCGTGTCCGGCCCTGGCAGTGATTCAACGCCAGTCGCGCTTTTTGGAGCACCGCACCATGACACTTGCAGTCCAGTTCACCCAGGTATCCCGTCAGTTCGGCGAGGTGAAAGCCGTCGACCGGGTTTCCATCGATATCCAGGACGGTGAGTTCTTTTCCATGCTGGGCCCTTCCGGCTCGGGCAAGACCACTTGCCTGCGGCTGATCGCCGGTTTCGAACAACCCAGCACCGGTTCGATCCGCATCCATGGTGAAGAAGCCGCCGGGTTGCCGCCCTACCAGCGCGACGTGAACACGGTTTTCCAGGATTACGCCCTGTTCCCCCACATGAACGTACGCGACAACGTCGCCTATGGCCTGAAAGTCAAAGGTGTCGCCAAGGCCGAGCGCATCCAGCGTGCCGAAGAAGCATTGGCGATGGTCGCTCTGGGCGGCTATGGCGAGCGCAAACCGGTACAGCTTTCCGGCGGCCAGCGCCAGCGCGTGGCCCTGGCCCGTGCGTTGGTCAATCGTCCGCGGGTGCTGCTGCTGGACGAACCGCTGGGCGCTCTCGACCTCAAGCTGCGCGAACAGATGCAGGGCGAGTTGAAGAAACTGCAACGCCAGTTGGGCATCACCTTCATTTTCGTCACCCACGACCAGACCGAAGCCTTGTCGATGTCCGACCGCGTGGCGGTGTTCAACAAGGGCCGTATCGAACAGGTCGATACACCGCGCAACTTGTACATGAAACCGGCGACCACCTTCGTCGCCGAGTTCGTCGGCACATCCAATGTGATTCGTGGCGAACTGGCCCGGGAACTGAGTGGTTATCCACAACCGTTTTCGATCCGCCCGGAACACGTGCGCTTCGCCGAAGGCCCGTTGGCCGGCAATGAAATCGAAGTCCACGGATTGCTCCATGACATCCAGTACCAGGGCAGCGCCACGCGTTATGAATTGAAACTCGCCAACGGCCAGACCCTGAACCTCAGCCAGGCCAATACCCAATGGACCGACAACACGGCCCGGCATCAGGCCGGCCAGCCGCTGCGCGTTCGCTGGGCCCGTGAAGCGATGGTTGCGCTGCATGACACCGTCGGCGGCGAGGTATGAGATGACTACCCTGACCTTCCACCCGGCGCCCGCTTCCGGTTCGCCGTTGCGGCGCTTTTCCAACCTGCTGTACCGACGACCCAACCTGTACCTGTCGATGCTGCTGGTTCCGCCGCTGATCTGGTTCGGCGCGATCTACCTGGGCTCGCTGCTCACCTTGCTGTGGCAGGGCTTCTACACTTTCGATGACTTCACCATGGCGGTCACGCCCGACCTGACCCTGGCGAATTTCACCGCGCTGTTCCAGTCCTCGAACCTGGACATCCTGCTTCGTACTTTGGGCATGGCCATCGTCGTGTCCATCGCCAGCGCCATCGTCGCGTTCCCGATTGCCTACTACATGGCGCTCTACACCAGCGGCAAGACCAAGGCATTTTTCTATATCGCGGTGATGCTGCCCATGTGGGCCAGCTACATCGTCAAGGCGTACGCCTGGACGCTGCTGCTGGCCAAGGGCGGCGTGGCGCAGTGGTTCATCCAGCATCTGGGCCTGGAACCGGTCTTGCAGTTCGTGCTGGGGATTCCCGGCATCGGCGGCAGCACCCTGTCCACCTCACACCTGGGACGATTTCTGGTGTTCGTCTACATCTGGCTGCCGTTCATGATCCTGCCGATCCAGGCCTCCCTGGAACGTCTGCCGCCCTCGTTGCTGCAGGCCTCGGCGGATTTGGGCGCCCGGCCGCGCCAGACCTTCATGCAGGTGATCCTGCCCCTGTCGATCCCGGGCATTGCCGCCGGCTCGATCTTCACTTTCTCACTGACCCTGGGAGACTTCATCGTGCCGCAACTGGTAGGCCCACCGGGCTACTTCATCGGCAGCATGGTCTACGCCCAGCAAGGCGCCATAGGCAACATGCCCATGGCCGCGGCGTTCACCCTCGTGCCCATCGTGTTGATTGCCATCTACCTGTCTATCGTCAAGCGCCTGGGGGCTTTCGATGCACTCTGACTCATCTCGGGGGCGGGCGTCCTGGGGCCTGTGCGTCGCGGCGTGGGGCGGACTGATCTTCCTGCACTTTCCGATCCTGATCATATTTCTCTACGCCTTCAACACCGAGGACGCGGCCTTCAGCTTCCCTCCCAAGGGCCTGACCCTGAAGTGGTTCAGTGTCGCCTTCTCGCGCCCGGACGTACTGGAGGCCATCCAGCTGTCGCTGCAGATCGCGGCCATTGCCACGCTGATCGCCATGGTGCTTGGCACACTGGCCTCGGCGGCGCTGTACCGCCGGGACTTCTTCGGCAAGCAAGGGATTTCGCTGGTGCTGATCCTGCCGATCGCCCTGCCGGGGATCATCACCGGCATTGCCCTGCTGGCCACCTTCAAGACCCTGGGGATCGAGCCCGGGATGTTCACCATCGTGGTGGGACACGCGACCTTTTGCGTGGTGATCGTCTACAACAACGTCATCGCCCGCCTGCGTCGTACCTCCCACAGCCTGATCGAGGCATCGATGGACCTGGGGGCGGATGGCTGGCAGACCTTTCGCTACATCATCCTGCCCAACCTGGGCTCGGCGTTATTGGCCGGTGGGATGCTCGCGTTTGCCCTGTCGTTCGACGAAATCATCGTCACCACCTTCACCGCCGGCCATGAACGCACGCTGCCCCTATGGCTGCTCAACCAACTCAGCCGCCCCCGTGACGTGCCGGTGACCAACGTGGTGGCAATGCTGGTGATGCTGGTCACCATGCTTCCCATACTCGGCGCCTATTACCTGACCCGTGGGGGTGAGGGCGTGGCGGGTAGCGGCGGGAAATAACCCAGATGCTGACGATAACGAGCCAATGTGGGAGCGGGCCTGCTCGCGATGGCGTTTCTGAAACCGCCAGAAGCATCACGAGCAGGCTCGCTCCCACAGAAAACAACAGCGACAAAGCGAGGACAGGAACATGCAAACCAAACTGCTGATCAACGGCCATCTGGTGGCCGGCGAAGGACCCGGCCAGGCGGTGTTCAACCCGGCGCTGGGCCGGGTACTGGTGGAGATCAACGAAGCCAGCGAAGCTCAGGTCGACGCGGCGGTGCGTGCCGCCGACGGGGCGTTCGAAAGCTGGTCACAGGTTTCGCCCAAGGATCGCTCCCTGCTGTTGCTCAAACTGGCCGATACCATCGAAGCCCATGGCGAAGAACTGGCCAAGCTGGAATCGGACAACTGTGGAAAACCCTTGAACGCAGCGCTGAACGATGAGATTCCCGCCATCGCCGATGTCTTCCGCTTCTTTGCCGGCGCCAGCCGCTGCATGAATGGCTCGGCGGGGGGCGAATACCTGCCGGGGCATACGTCGATGATCCGTCGCGACCCGGTGGGCGTCGTCGCCTCCATTGCACCGTGGAACTACCCGTTGATGATGGTCGCCTGGAAAATCGCTCCGGCCCTGGCCGCTGGCAATACCGTGGTACTCAAGCCGTCTGAACAAACCCCACTGACGGCGTTGCGCCTGGCGGAACTGGCATCGCAGATTTTCCCCGCCGGCGTACTCAACGTGGTATTCGGCCGCGGGCAAACCGTCGGCCAGCCGCTGGTCACTCATCCGAAAGTCCGCATGGTATCGCTGACCGGCTCCATCGCCACCGGCTCGCACATCATTTCCAGCACAGCCGACAGCGTCAAACGCACGCACATGGAACTGGGCGGCAAAGCCCCCGTGATCATCTTCGACGACGCCGACATCGATGCGGCGGTGGAAGGCATTCGCACCTTCGGCTTCTACAACGCCGGCCAGGACTGCACGGCGGCCTGCCGGATCTATGCCCAGCAAGGCATCTACGAACAATTTGTCGAGAAACTCGGCGCGGCGGTCGCCAGCATCAAGTATGGGCTGCAGACCGCGCCAGACACCGAGATGGGTCCACTGATCACCGCCCAGCACCGCGACCGCGTGACCGGCTTCGTCGAGCGGGCCATCGCCCAATCGCACATCCGCCTGATTACCGGCGGCAAGGCCGTGGACGGCAATGGGTTCTTCTTCGAGCCGACGGTACTGGCCGACGCTCAGCAGGACGACGAGATCGTGCGCCGTGAGGTCTTCGGTCCAGTGGTATCCGTCACACCGTTCCTGGATGAAGCGCAAGTGCTGACCTGGGCCAACGATTCGGACTACGGCCTGGCCTCTTCGGTCTGGACCGCCGACATCGGCCGCGCCCATCGCCTGTCGGCGCGACTGCAATACGGCTGCACCTGGGTGAATACCCACTTCATGCTCGTCAGCGAAATGCCCCATGGCGGTCAGAAACGTTCCGGCTATGGCAAGGACATGTCCATGTACGGACTGGAGGACTACACGGTGGTGCGGCATGTGATGTTCAAGCATTGAAGCGCAGTGCAATGACGCCATGATCGGGCGACAAAGCCTGATCGTGGCCATTGGAACGTCAGGAGGGGAACGTCAGGAGGGCGCCACCAATTCGACCGAAGGGAAATAGCTGCGGTAACGTTTGGCATCTCTAGTAAGCAAAGTGAGACCTTTCACCGCGGCGTGAGCACCGATAAAAAAGTCGGCCAGCACATTATTTTTCCCACCCCCTACCTTGCGATAACGCACGAAGGCTTTGCCTGCCAAGAATAGCGCCGGCCTGGGTATCTCGAGCATCAGCAGGCCAAGTTCAGCAACAACCTCATCCAACGCCTCAAAAGTAGAGAAGGTCTGGGAAAGTTCGGCATAGACAATCGGGTTGATGGCGAGGTCATGAACCTGAGACTGGGCCCGTAACTGCTGGACAGACCAGTCAGCCCAAACGGGGTCGTCTTCAAGCACATCAATCAAAACGTTGGTGTCGACCAATACCATCAATCGTCACCTCGTAGCAGAGCCATCAGTTCATCTGTGCGCCATTTGATATCCGCCCTGCCACGAACGGCGTCGAAGCGATCACGAACTGCCTTTTTGGGTGATAGAGGTTTACCAGCCTGCAGTACTACTTCACCCTGGGCATTCACACTGAACTCGACGGCGCAACCTGGCATAAGGTGCAGCGCATCGCGAATAGGCTTGGGAATGGTGACCTGCCCCTTACTTGTCATTGTCGTCGACATCACCTGCTCCTTTGAAGTATTACGATAAAAAACAAAGTAATACTTCAAACACGAACCTGCAACCGCCGCTGATCGTAGGCAAAATCACTCCACTGGTTAGGAAACGTATCATTTCAAAACCTCGAAACACTCCTCATCGCATCCAGCAGACAACGCATCGCGATCCTGTCGTTCTCCGACAGTTCGCGGTAGCGCTCCACCAGTCGCAATTCCTCCAGGCTCAGCCGCCGTGACCGACGTCCATTCTGCAAACAGGGAAAGAGCCCCAGCATTTCGACAATGCCCTTTATTTTTGTCATGAACCTTGTCCTTCTCACGTCGGGTTGGATGCTCCGAATCCTGGTAGCGCCTTTTTTTGGATTGACGGGCTGAACCGTCTTCATGGGCTAAGCATAGGGATGATTCACATCGATAAAAGTGATTTTTAGAGTAATTAGTCAAAAATGGCAGATAGGCTCGATAAAAAAGAAATATCTGTAAGAAAATTTAACCAATCCACGCTTTCCCCTCTCACCCCGCCCCACGTATCCCCTATGATTTTGCGCCCCAGTGAACCGATGCGGTTCTCAGGCATCTGTTCTTACGTTTGTCGCGTTTGGCCAAAGGCCTGTCCGAACTCCTTTACCAGTCCCTGTTGCCAGGTACGGCTCGGGAATATTTCGAGAAAGGTTGTATTTATGCATCGCAGGAACCTGCTCAAGGCCTCCATGGCTTTTGCCGCCTACACCGGACTTTCCGCTTCCGGGCTCATGGCCGCCCGTGCCTGGGCCGCTGACCAGGCGGCAGACGGCGAAGCCCACCCCTTCGATTTCAAAGGGCTGAAAGACCAGGCGAAGCGGCTGGCCGAGCGTCGCTACGTCGACACCAAACAAGTGTTACCTGAGACATTGGCGCTGATGTCGCCACTGCAGTTCAATGCCATCCGGTACGACGCCAATCATTCGCTGTGGAACAAGGTGGAAGGTCGTCAACTGGACGTGCAGTTTTTCCACGTGGGCATGGGGTTCAAGCAGCCGGTGCGCATGTACAGCGTCGACCCGAAAACCCGCCTGGCCCGTGAAGTGCACTTCCGCCCCGAGCTGTTCAACTACGAGAAAACCACGGTCAACACCTCGCAACTGAAAGGTGACCTGGGATTCGCGGGGTTCCGCGCGTTCAAGGCTCCAGAGCTGGACCGCCACGACATTGTGTCGTTCCTGGGGGCCAGTTACTTCCGCGCCGTGGATGCCACCGGGCAGTACGGGCTCTCGGCCCGTGGCCTGGCGATCGACACCTACGCCAAGCGTCGTGAGGAGTTCCCGGACTTCACCCAGTTCTGGTTCGAAACCCCGGACAAGAACAGCACCCGTTTCGTGGTCTATGCCCTGCTCGATTCCCCCAGCGCCACGGGTGCCTATCGGTTCGACATCGATTGCCAGCCGACCCGGGTGGTCATGGAGATCGATGCCCACATCAACGCCCGTACCGCCATCGAGCAACTGGGTATCGCACCGATGACCAGTATGTTCAGCTGCGGCACCGTCGAGCGGCGCATGTGCGACACCATCCACCCGCAGATCCACGACTCTGACCGACTGGCCATGTGGCGCGGCAATGGCGAGTGGGTCTGCCGCCCGTTGAACAATCCCGCCACCCTGCAGTTCAACGCCTTCGCCGACAAGAACCCGAAAGGTTTCGGCCTGGTGCAGACCGACCACAGCTTCGAGAGTTATCAGGACACCGTGGACTGGTACAGCAAGCGCCCGAGCCTGTGGGTCGAGCCTACAACTGCTTGGGGCGAAGGCTCTGTCGATCTGCTGGAAATTCCTACAACCGGTGAAACCCTGGATAACATCGTCGCCTTCTGGACACCGAAGAAACCGGTGGCCGCCGGTGACTCGCTGAACTACGGCTACAAACTCTACTGGAGCGCCCTGCCGCCGGTGAGCACCCACCTGGCGCAGGTCCACGCGACGCGTTCGGGCATGGGCGGCTTCATCGAGGGCTGGGCTCCGGGCGAGCATTACCCCACCGTCTGGGCGCGCCGTTTTGCCGTGGACTTCAACGGCGGCGGGATCGACCAGCTACCGCCGGGCACCGGCATCGAACCCGTGGTGACCTGCTCCCACGGCGAGGTGAAGGACTTCAACGTGTTGGTGCTCGATGCCATCAAGGGCTATCGCATCACCTTCGACTGGTACCCCACCGACGACCGTGTGGATCCGGTGGAAATGCGCCTGTTCCTTCGCACCAAGGACCGGACCCTGAGCGAGACCTGGTTGTACCAGTACTTCCCGCCGGCGCCGGATAAGCGCAAGTATCCCTGAACATTTCGGGTGTCCGGACTGGCCCCATCGCGAGCAGGCTCGCTCCCACATTGGAATGCACTCCCCCCTGTGGGAGCGAGCCTGCTCGCGATGAGGCCGGCACAGACACCGGCTATCCCCACCAGATAAACAAGCCCCGGCCAGAACGACCGGGGCTTGTTGTTTAATCAGCATTCAGCATTCAGTCCCGAAGATCCGACTCATGGATCGGCTGGTCCCGATGCGTCGCCCGCTGGTACTGCGCCGGCCAGACGGCCTTGCGCCCGCCCAGGTCGTCATCGGCATGCAGCGCCCAGTACGGATCGCGTAACAGTTCACGGGCCAGGAAGATGATATCGGCCTGACAGGTCCGCAGGATGTGCTCGGCCTGGGCCGGCTCGGTGATCATGCCTACAGTGCCGGTGGCAATTTCCGATTCCTTGCGCACCCGTTCAGCGAAACGGGTCTGGTAACCCGGACCGGTCGGGATTTCCGCATTCGCCGCGGTGCCGCCCGATGACACGTCGATCAAATCCACCCCCAATGCCCTGAACCGGCGCGCCAGCTCGACGGTTTCATCGGGGTTCCAGCCGTCCTCGACCCAGTCGGTGGCCGATACGCGCACGAACACCGGCAGCTCCTGTGGCCAGACGGCCCTGACCGCCTCGGTGACTTGCAGCACCAGCCGGATACGGTTTTCGAACGAGCCGCCATATTGGTCGCGGCGCTGATTGCTCAACGGCGAAAGGAATTGATGCAACAGGTAACCATGGGCCGCATGGACCTCGACGACTTTGAATCCGGCCGTCAGGGCGCGCCTGGCGGCGTCCACGAACGCCTGGATGATCCCGTTGATCTGCCCCTCATCCAACTGGACCGGCTGGGTGTGTTGCGGATCGAAGGCAATGGGCGACGGACCGACCGGCGTCCAGCCGCCGTCCTCCGGCTTCACGCTGCCATGCTTGCCCAGCCATGGGCGCCAGGTACTGGCCTTGCGCCCCGCATGGGCCAGTTGAATGCCCGGCACGGAGCCTTGGGCGGTGATGAAACGTGTGATGCGTTGCAGGGGTTCGATCTGTTCATCGTTCCACAACCCCAGATCCTGAGCGGTGATTCGCCCGTCGGCAGTGACGGCGGTGGCTTCGGTGAAGACCAGGCCGGCGCCACCCACGGCACGACTGCCGAGGTGCACCAGATGCCAGTCATTGGCCAGGCCATCGGCGCTCGAATACTGGCACATCGGCGATACCGCGATGCGATTGGGCAGGGTCAATTGGCGTACGGTGTAGGGTTCCAGCAGCAGACTCATGGGGCACCTCTCGAATCAGTGGGCAGGCTCCAGGGTTCTGTTTGAAAAGTCGACGAGTGACAAAGGGTGCTGCACCCGCCCCCGCGGGCAAAGAAATGGACAAGACGTCACAACGGCTATCAACCAGTGCTTAGAGCCTAGTCGACAACCGGGGATAAGGCAGGGTTCAGAATCGAAAACAAGCCCCTGTGGCGAGGGGATTTATCCCCGCTGGGCTGCGCAGCAGCCTAAAACCTGTCATTGAGGTGTACCACAGGGAAACCATCGCCCGGGAATCCATGTGCCTACCGCGGCTCGATATGAGCAATCATCAACTGCACCGTTTCCTGACCGCGGAACTCGTTGAGGTCGAGCTTGTAGACCAGTTGGACCCAGCGAACGGTCGGGTTGGGCCAGATCTCGCGATCGATGCCAAAGGCAATGCCATCGAGCTTCACCGAGCCGCATTCACTCTTGAGCACCACCTTCAAATGCCGCTCGCCCACCACCCGCTGTTCGACCAACTGGAACACGCCATGAAACATTGGCTCGGGGAAGTGCTGGCCCCAGGGGCCGGCGTGACGAAGGGCCCGGGCGAGCTCTAGATGGAATTCTTCCACCGCAAGGGTGCCGTCCGACAACAGACGCCCGGTCAGGTCCTCTTCCCGCAGTTGCCTGCGCACTTCAGCGTCGAACGCCTCGGCGAACAGTGGGAAATTAGCCTCCGGCAAGGTCAGCCCGGCCGCCATGGCATGTCCGCCGTACTTACTGATCAGCGTGGGATGTTGCGCCGCCACGACACTCAAGGCATCGCGGATATGAAACCCCGGCACCGAGCGACCGGACCCCTTCAGCAACCCGTCCCCGGCGTCGGCAAAAGCGATGGTCGGGCGGAAATAACGCTCTTTCATCCGCGAGGCGAGGATGCCGATGACGCCCTGGTGCCACTGCGGATCGAACAGGCACAAGCCGAACGGCATCGTTTCCACCGGCAGGTCCTTGAGCTGGGCCAATGCCTCGCGCTGCATGCCTTGTTCAATGGACTTTCGGTCCTGGTTCATGCCATCCAGTTGCGCGGCCATGTCCCGGGCCAGGGCCGGGTCATCGGTCAGCAGGCATTCGATACCCAGGCTCATGTCGTCCAGGCGCCCGGCCGCGTTCAGACGCGGACCGAGGATGAACCCCAGGTCGGTCGAGGTGATGCGCGAGTGATCGCGCCGAGCCACTTCCAGAATGGCCTTGATACCCGGACGGGCGCGCCCGGCCCGAATGCGTTCCAGCCCCTGGTGCACCAGGATCCGGTTATTGGCGTCCAGGGGCACCACGTCAGCGACGCTGCCCAAGGCCACCAGATCCAGCAACTCACCGATGTTCGGCTGGGGTTTGCTGGCGTACCACCCCAGGCTGCGCAGACGCGCGCGCAAGGCCATCAGCACGTAGAAAATCACCCCGACGCCGGCCAGCGCCTTGCTCGGAAACTCGCAGCCCGGCTGATTAGGATTGACGATGGCATCGGCCGCCGGCAGCTCGGGGCCGGGCAAGTGGTGATCGGTAACCAGTACTTTGAGCCCCGCAGCTTTTGCCGCCGCCACGCCCTCGACGCTGGAAATGCCGTTGTCCACCGTAATCAGCAACTGCGGCTCGCGGGTCAGGGCGACCTGGACGATTTCCGGGGTCAGCCCGTAGCCATATTCGAAGCGATTGGGCACCAGGTAGTCGACATGGGCCGCTCCCAGCAGACGCAGTCCCAACATGCCGACCGAACTGGCCGTCGCGCCGTCGGCGTCGAAGTCACCGACAATCAGGATCCGTTGGCGCTGCTCCAATGCCGTCACCAGCAGATCCACCGCAGCGTCGATGCCTTTGAGCTGCTGGAAGGGGATCAGGCGCGCAAGGCTCTTGTCCAGCTCGACCTCGGATTGAACGCCCCGCGCCGCGTACAGGCGAGTCAGCAGGGGCGGCAGATCGCCGAGAAACGGCAAGGTATCGGGCAATGGACGGGGTTCTATGCGCATGGGATAGCAGACATTTCTCTATGAGTCGTGGGATGTATTTTGGCAAAGGGATCCGAGTGGGAGCGGGCTTGCTCGCGAAAGCGGCAGGTCAGTCAATGCGAGGCGATATGATCCGCCGCTTTCGCGAGCAAGCCCGCTCCCACAGTTCACTTGATACCGACTTACTGGCTCAACCGCGCTCGCCCAGCAACCATTGCAACTGCACTTCATGCTGCCCACGGTCGTCGGTCACGAAAATCGTCCCCTCGCTGATCATCACATCCCACTTGATCACGCGGGGCATGTCCTGAGCCAGGGTTTCCAATACGTCTTGGGGCACAGCAGCGATGTTGACGTTCTTGAGGGCTTTGACCGCCGGCACCACCTTGCCCTCCCAGACCCGCAGACTGCCATAAGCCAGCAGGCTGGTGCGTTCGGTACGGCGCGAGCACCAGGTCAGGCGCTCGGCATCGGGCTGGCCGACTTCGATCCAGTGCAGCACACGGTCATCCAGGCTTTTTTCCCACAGGGCGGGTTCGTCGACATCCGACAGACCACGGCCAAACGCCAGCAGCTCGTTGTACCAGAAGGCGTAGGCCAACAGGCGCACGGTCATGCGCTCCTCGGTTTCCGAGGGGTGACGGGCGATGGTCTGCTTGACGTTCTCGTAGACGCCGCGGTCGAGGTCGGTGAGGTTCAGTTCAAACTTATAGGTCGTGGACGGCTGGGCCATGAACGGGCTTCTTGATACAGGGAAAGGCGGCAAGTCTAACCGATGATGCAGGCAATCCACGAATTGCCGATCACTGACCCGCGGTGATAAAACGCTCTATCCGTTCTGCCTTTGTCCTACAGGATTGCTCATGTCGCTCACTGCCAAACCCCTCGCCGGCGTCAAAGTCATCGAACTCGGCACCCTGATCGCCGGGCCTTTTGCCTCGCGAATCTGCGCCGAATTCGGGGCCGAAGTGATCAAGGTCGAATCGCCTGACGGCGGCGACCCACTGCGCAAGTGGCGCAAGCTGTATGAAGGCACGTCCTTGTGGTGGTTCGTCCAGGCCCGTAACAAAAAGTCCCTGACCCTGAACCTCAAGCACCCCGAAGGCCTGGGCATCCTGAAAAAGCTGATCGGCGACGCCGATATCCTGATCGAGAATTTCCGCCCCGGCGTGCTGGAAAAGCTGGGCCTGGGCTGGGACGTGTTGCATGCACTGAATCCGAAACTGGTGATGGTGCGCCTGTCGGGCTTCGGCCAGACCGGCCCGATGAAGGATCAACCGGGATTCGGTGCGGTGGGCGAGTCCATGGGGGGCCTGCGCTACATCACTGGATTCGAGGATCGCCCGCCGGTGCGTACCGGGATATCCATCGGTGACTCCATCGCGGCGCTCTGGGGGGTGATCGGCGCGCTGATGGCCCTCCGTCATCGAGAAGTGAACGGCGGCACCGGGCAAGTGGTGGACGTGGCCTTGTACGAAGCGATCTTCGCCATGATGGAAAGCATGGTGCCGGAGTTCGACGTGTTCGGCTTCATCCGCGAGCGAACCGGCAACATCATGCCCGGCATCACCCCGTCGTCCATTCACACCAGCGCCGACGGCAAACACGTGCAGATCGGCGCCAATGGCGACGCGATCTTCAAGCGCTTCATGCAGATCATCGGCCGTGACGATCTGGCCAACGATCCACAACTGGCCAGCAACGACGGTCGGGACAGTCGCCGCGACGAGCTGTACGGGGTCATCGATCGCTGGGTCAACTCACTGCCCCTCGACAGCGTTATCGAGCAATTGAACCGGGCCGAGGTGCCCGCCAGCCGCATTTTCAGCGCCGAAGACATGTTCAGCGACCCGCAATTCCTGGCCCGGGAGATGTTCTTGCAGGCCCGGCTGCCGGATGGCAAGCCGTTCAAGATGCCAGGCATCGTACCGAAGCTCTCCGACACGCCGGGTACGTCCGAATGGGTCGGCCCATCACTGGGCGAACACAACGCCCAAGTGCTCGACGAGCTGGGCTACGATGCGCAGCAGATCACCCGCCTGCGTGCCGAGGGGGCCATTTAAAAAAACCGGACAAAAAGAAACCCCGAGAAGTGGGGAGACAACTCGGGGTTAAACGAGACCATTTTGTGGTCCGTGCAACAAGCGACAAGCACCGGAGCACAATGCTTGATCTTGCTGGTAAAGAGTCTGACTCACCAAGACGTAGGAAGGTTCCCACGACCTGCCATTCAATTCGCGGCGGCCATGACCTTGTCGCGAGCCAGATTACGCAGTGCTGCGGTCACACAGGGCTCCAGGCGTCCCTCGGCAATCAGCACATCACGATGCAGGCCATCGACGACATCCGTCAGTTGACGCTTGTCGGTCAATTGCGCCTGATTGAACATCCGTTCAACCATGATGCCCCCGGAGGCGTTCCTGAGCGTCACCAGGCATTCGCCCTTGGCGCCGGAGGGCGTCAGCGTGACCTGATACGGGCTCAAGGCCTCACCCAGCAATAGGCTGATACTTTCCATTCGATCACCCTTCAATAGTCCGAAAACAACTGCATGTGCACAGTAAGTGACCGTGAGCCGCAGCAGAAAGTTCTTCAGCGCACCGAAACGGCTTGCTTCCAACCTGTCCGATCGAGCATGCGCGTGCAATATGACAGGCAAATAACTGCCTTCGGTGTAAGGCGGCACTTGTCGTGCCGCAGCGTTTTCATTCAGAACGATGCCAACGCCGCCCCGCATCGCTCCAGCCCCCCAGAAGACCTCGCAACTGCCCATCGGCGCCATAGAAGGGTACCGACCAATGGTAGGTATTGCACAATCGGCCATTGAACAGCAGTTGCCGATCGATGAACCGTGACTGGCCGGTTCGCAGCTGCTGCATCATTTCTCCATGCAGCAACTCGGCAGTCGCTGGTGGGAACGCCGCTGAGTCCATCAGGCGCGTACCTCGCAGCTTTTCGAAGCGGATCGCGAAGTGCTCCTCGTAACTCTTGTTGCACATCAGCAGGCGCCCCTCCAGATCACGGATGAAAATCGGGTCGGGAATGGCGTCCATCAACGCCCGCTGGAGCATCAACTGGTCGTTGAGAACGGTCTCGGCCTTGAGACGCTGGTCGATCTGCATCTGCAGGCGCCGGTTCCACAGCAGCGACAACAGACCGAACACAGCGATCACCACCACGCACCAATAGCCCCAACGAGACACGCGCAGCCACAACGATGGCGCCTGACCAGGCAGGACGCCTGCCATCCATTTGGTACGCAGGGCACGCATTTCTTCGGCGGGGAACGCCTCCAGGGCCTTGTTCAGAATACCCAACAGGGGCAGCAGATCCTGACGGACAGCCAGGTAATCCGGTTCCCACTTACCATCCAGACTGTTTCCCACTTTTAACTGCCCGGCCGGATACAAATGGACCCCGGTTTCGTTTTCGATGGTGGCGTGGGCTTCGCCGCTTTCCACCAGCGCCCTCGCCTCCCCGTAAGTCTTGACCGTGTGCAGTTCAATGGTGGGGTATTCGCGCCTGATTTCCGCCTCCAATGCATGACGGGCTGGCAGTGCCAGCACCTTCCCTTCGAGCTGTTCCAGCGAATGAAGCTCGGAGTCCCCGTCGCGCCCTACCAATACCCAGCCAGAACCGCCAAACGCGTGGCTGAAATTCAGAAAGTCCCGACGCTCGTCATTCATCGCCAGGGTGGTGGTCATATCGGCTTCGTGCCTCTCCAGCATCGCCAGCAATTGGCCTGGGGAGAATGATTCGCGGTGAACGAATTCGAGTCCGGTCATGTGCGCGATCCGCTGGAGAATGTCATGGTTCAACCCGTTCCACTGCCCCAGTTCGTTTTTGAACAGGTACAACGGAAACTGCATCGAAGCCACGACGACCCTGGGGTTCTCCTCGATCCACTTCAGCTCCTGTGCGTTCAGCACCAGCCGCTCGCCGACATTGGACGGCCGTGATTCGAGGGCCGCCAGTTGCGCCGTGCTCGCCAATGTCATCCAGCACATCAGCGCCAGACCTGTCATCCAGCTCAGCGCTGGTTTGCATTTGATAAAAAACAACATCTGCCTTTCCTTCGAGATGGCTCGCCCCGTCCCTCCAAGGGGCGAAAACCCGATCAGTTTGGCATGCAGAAACAAGAAAGCCCGTCAGGAGACGGGCTTCAAAATGTGACAGGTTTCAGCGGTCAGAGTGGCTTGCCACGGTTGCCATGCTGACTGACAAAGGCCTGCACGGCTTTCAAGTCGTTAGGCAGCACAGTGCAACGCTCTTCTCGCTCAAACAAATCAGAAAGATGTGCGGGTAGTTCAAGCGCTTTTCCTACGCCCGCTTTCTCCACTGCGTCCGGAAACTTGACCGGGTGGGCGGTGCCCAGAATGACCATCGGGATATCCAGGCTGCGACGACATTCACGGGCGGCCTTTACGCCAATGGCCGTGTGCGGATCGAGGAGTTCGCCGCTCTGGGCGAAGACTTCGGCAATGGTTTCGCAGGTCTGAGCGTCATCCACGGCCAGGGAATCGAACAGTTTACGAGCTTCGGTCCAGCGCTCAGGCTCGACGCTGAAGCCATCACCCTGCTTGAAACTGTCCATCAGGCCCGCTATCGCCGCACCGTTGCGGCCGTGCAGGTCGAACAGCAGGCGTTCGAAGTTCGACGACACCATGATGTCCATGGATGGCGACAGCGTCGCGTGCAGGGTTTCCTTGACGTACTGGTTGCCGCTCATGAAGCGGTGCAGGATATCGTTGCGGTTGGTGGCGACGACCAGTTGATTGATCGGCAGGCCCATGTTGCGCGCCAGGTAGCCAGCGAAAATATCACCGAAGTTGCCGGTAGGCACCGAGAACGACACCGAACGAGCCGGGCCGCCCAGTTGCAGGGCCGCATGGAAGTAGTAGACGATCTGGGCCATGATCCGCGCCCAGTTGATCGAGTTCACCGCCACCAGTCGCGTGCCCTTGAGGAAGCCCTGGTCGGCGAAACTGGCCTTGACCATTTCCTGGCAGTCGTCGAAATTACCTTCGATGGCGATATTGTGGATGTTTTCGCCGAAGATCGTTGTCATCTGACGACGCTGGACTTCCGAAACCCGGTTGTGCGGGTGCAGGATGAAGATATCGACGTTCTCGCACCGCTTGCAGCCTTCGATGGCGGCCGAACCGGTGTCGCCCGAGGTTGCGCCGATAATCACCACACGCTCGCCACGCTTTTGCAGCACGTAGTCCAGCAGGCGACCGAGTAGCTGCAGGGCGAAATCCTTGAACGCCAGGGTCGGACCGTGGAACAGCTCCATCACCCATTCGTTACCGTTGAGCTGACGCAACGGCGCAATGGCATTGTGGGAAAAGACGCCATAGGTCTCTTCCAGGATTTTCTTGAAATCGGCATCCGGGATGCTGCCGGCGACGAACGGGCGCATGACCCGGAAGGCCAGTTCGTGGTACGGCAGGCCCGCCCAGGAAGCGATTTCCTCCTGGGTGAAACGTGGCAGGTTTTCCGGCACATAGAGGCCGCCGTCCGTGGCCAGGCCGGCCAGCAGGACATCTTCGAAATTCAGGGCCGGTGCCTGGCCGCGGGTGCTGATATAACGCATAAGGGCAAACCTTTGGTTTGAGCTTCGAGCTTCAAGCTGCAAGCTACAAGTTGAAAGCGGATCGGCTTTTACCTGGAGCTTGCAGCTTGCGGCTTGCAGCTTTGATTAATTCAGATGCTCAACGCGGATCCGGACCACTGGCCCCACCACGCCCTGGAGTGCTTCCAGCGCAGCGATCGCGTCGTTGATACGCTGCTCGACCACACGGTGGGTCAACAGAATCATCGGCACCAGGCCGTCGTGCTCCTCGACTTCCTTCTGCATGATCGACTCGATGTTGATACCACGCTCCGAAAGAATACTCGCCACTTGCGCCAATACGCCCGGATGATCCTTGGCCTGGATACGCAAGTAGTAGGAGCTTTCGCACGCTTCTATTGGAAGAATCGGGTGAGCCGACAGCGAGTCTGGCTGGAAGGCCAGGTGTGGCACACGGTTTTCCGGATCCGAGGTCATGGCGCGAACCACGTCCACCAAGTCGGCCACCACCGAAGAAGCGGTCGGTTCCATGCCGGCACCTGCACCGTAGAACAATGTCGAGCCGGACGCATCGCCGTTGACCATCACCGCGTTCATCACGCCGTTGACGTTGGCGATCAGGCGGTCGGCCGGGATCAGTGTCGGGTGCACGCGCAGCTCGATGCCGCTGGCGGTGCTGCGCGCCACGCCCAGGTGCTTGATGCGATAGCCCAAGGCTTCGGCATAATTCACGTCGGCGGTGGTCAGCCGGGCAATACCTTCGGTGTAGGCTTTGTCGAACTGCAACGGAATGCCGAACGCGATGGATGCCAGGATCGTCAGTTTGTGCGCCGCGTCGATGCCTTCCACGTCGAATGTCGGGTCCGCCTCTGCGTAGCCCAGAGCCTGGGCTTCGGCGAGTACGTCCTCGAAGGTGCGCCCCTTCTCGCGCATCTCGGTGAGGATGAAGTTACCGGTGCCGTTGATGATGCCGGCAACCCAGTTGATCCGGTTGGCCGAGAGGCCTTCGCGGATCGCCTTGATGACCGGAATACCGCCGGCCACGGCGGCTTCGAACGCTACAATTACGCCTTTCTCGCGAGCCTTGGCGAAAATTTCATTACCGTGAACAGCGATGAGCGCCTTGTTCGCGGTGACCACATGCTTGCCATTGTCGATGGCCTTGAGTACCAGCTCGCGGGCAACGGTATAGCCGCCCAGCAGCTCTATGACGATGTCGATCTCAGGGTTCGTGGCCACTTCGAAGACATCGTTGGTAATCGCAATACCGGTCGTCTGGAACTGAGGCTTTGGCGTGCGCATGGCAATTTGTGCCACTTGAATCCCACGCCCGGCACGACGAGCAATTTCCTCGGCGTTGCGCTGAAGTACGTTGAAGGTGCCGCCACCGACGGTACCTAACCCACAGATGCCTACTTTGACCGGATTCACTCTTGACTCCCCATGAAACGGCCGACACAAGGTCGGCCGTGAAATACAGCCGCGCAGCAACGCGACTTCGTGTTTAACGGCCCGACGAAGATTTTCGCCGAGCCGTGATCTTCAACAGCGGATCATTCATGCTCATTTCGCGCCAAGAGCCAGTTTGGCGACTTGTGGCGCCGGCTGGTAGCCCGGAATTACCTGACCATCGGCCAAAACAATGGCCGGTGTACCGTTAACACCTATTGACTGACCGAGTGCAAACTGCTTGGAGACCGGGTTTTCGCATTTGGCGGACTTGATCTCCTTGCCATCGACCATCTTGTCCATGGCCGCTTTCTTGTCCTTGGAACACCATACCGCCTGCAATTGCTCATCGCCCGGCGACCCCAGGCCCTGGCGCGGAAACGCCACATAGCGCACTTCAATGCCGCGCTTGTTCAACTCCGGCACTTCGGCGTGCAGCTTGTGGCAATACGGGCAGGTGGTGTCGGTGAACACGGTGATGTGGGACTTGGTCTCGCCCACTGCCGGATAAACCACGGTTTCGGCCACCGGGATGCCGTTGATCAGCTTGGAAATGCCCTGGCGCTCGGTGAGTTCCGTCAGGTTGACCGGCTTGCCGTCCTTGAGCTCGAACAGGTTGCCCTGGACGATGTACTGACCGTCGGCGCTGGCGTAGAGCACACGACTGCCCTTGAGCTTGACTTCATACAGGCCGGACATGGGGCTGGCGGAGATGGCTTCGATCGGTACTTCGAGCTGAAGGTTCTCCAGGCTCTTGCGAATAGCCTTGTCGGCCGCATCGTCGGCGATAGCGAAGGTGCTGGCCAGCGCAAGGGCGGCAGCGGTGAACATATGGATCAAGCGCATGAGGACTCCTGAGGCGAACAAATGGGACGGGGAAACGCCAAGGCAAAATCGGGTTTCAGCCGCCCACTGTGCAAACCGCCCAAGCCTATCACATAAGGCTGGCGTGACCGAATGCCGGTGATACAAGGCACTGGAGGAGAAGACCCGTCGGAGCAAGGCCTGACCTCTACAGCGGCCGCCCCCCCCCCCGACACCATGCTCCCGCAGGGGTTTCTTCAACCCCGCGGGTGATGCTTGGCGTGCAAGTCCTGCAATCGGGCCCGGGCGACATGGGTATAGATCTGGGTGGTGGACAGGTCGCTATGACCCAACAGCATCTGCACCACCCGCAGGTCGGCACCGTGGTTGAGCAAGTGAGTAGCGAAGGCATGGCGCAATGTGTGGGGCGAGAGGGATTTACCGATCCCCGCCACCTTGGCCTGATGCTTGATACGGTGCCAGAACGTCTGGCGGGTCATCTGCTCGCCGTTGCGGCTGGGAAACAGGACATCGCTGGGGCGCCCGGCCAGCAGCTCATTGCGGCCATCGCGCAGGTAACGCTCCACCCATACAATCGCCTCTTCACCCATCGGCACCAGGCGCTCCTTGCTGCCCTTGCCCATCACCCGCAGCACCCCCTGGCGCAGGTTGACCTGTTCCAGGGTGAGGCTGACCAGCTCGGTGACCCGCAGGCCACAGGCATATAACACCTCCAGCATGGCCCGATCACGCTGGCCGATGGCTTCACTGAGATCCGGTGCTGCCAGCAGTGCCTCTACATCGGTTTCAGACAAGGACTTAGGCAGCGGACGCCCCAATTGCGGCATTTCCACACGCAAGGTCGGGTCGACCGCGATCAGCTTTTCCCGCAGCAGGTAGCGATAGAACCCACGCAGGCCGGAGAGAAACCGTGCGGTCGAGCGGGGTTTGTAGTTTTGCTCCAGGCGCCATGCCAAATGGTCGAGAATCAGCTCCCGCCCGGCGTTGAGCAGTTCCAGGTTCTTTTCCTGCAACCAGCCATTGAACAACGCCAGGTCGCTGCGATAGGCACCTCGAGTGTTATCCGAGAGGCCCTTCTCCAGCCACAGGGCATCGAGAAACTGGTCTATCAGGGGATGATCGATCGCAGGCATAGACACTCATGAAGGACTGGTGGCGCGCACACACCGGAATGGAAAGCGAAAGTATGCAGGGTGCTCAAAGACCAAACTCCAGGCAACAAAAAAGCAGCCCGCAGGCTGCTTTTTTTTGCATCGGACGCTGGACTTAAGCCAGTTTTTCCTTGATGCGTGCTGCTTTACCAGACAGGTCGCGCAGGTAGTACAGCTTGGCTTTACGCACGTCACCGCGACGCTTGACAGCCATGCTGTCGATTTGCGGGCTGTAGGTCTGGAAAGTACGCTCTACGCCAACACCGTTGGAGATTTTACGAACGGTGAAAGCACTGTTCACGCCACGGTTGCGCTTGGCGATAACGACGCCTTCGAATGCCTGCAGACGGGAACGGTCACCTTCCTTCACTTTCACCTGAACGACGATGGTGTCGCCTGGGGCAAAGGTAGGGATTTCTTTGGTCATCTGCTCTGCTTCGAGTGCAAGAATGATTTTGTTGGTCATGCTGTGCTCCTAAGGCAAGTCTTTGGACTTACCATCGATACGTTGTGAACTATCGTCCCGCTCGTGGATATATTCCTCGAGCAGCTTCTTCTCTTCTCCAGAAAGCGAGCGGCTTTCCAGAAGATCGGCGCGTCGTTCCCAGGTCCGACCAAGGGACTGCTGTAAACGCCAACGCCGGATGTGCGCGTGGTTGCCACTCAGCAACACGTCGGGAACACGCTGATCCGCATACACCTCCGGTCGGGTGTAATGCGGGCAATCCAGCAGACCATCCGTAAAGGAATCTTCCTCAGCGGAATCCGCATGCCCTAAAGCTCCAGGCAGCAGTCGTGTAACCGCATCGATCAGGACCATCGCCGGCAGCTCGCCGCCAGACAGTACATAGTCGCCAATCGACCACTCTTCATCGACATGAGCTTCAATAAAACGCTCGTCAATGCCTTCATAACGACCGGCAATCAGGATCAATGCATCCGAATTCGCCAGTTCGCGTACCGCCGACTGAGTCAGCTGACGGCCTTGGGGCGACAGGTAGATCACCTTCGCACCCTCCCCGGCTGCCGCCCTGGCCTGAACCAGCGCATCTTCCAGGGGCTTGATCTTCATCACCATGCCCGGACCACCGCCAAACGGGCGATCGTCCACAGTGTGATGTCGATCCGTGGTGTAGTCCCGCGGATTCCAACAGGTCAGCTGCAACAGCTCCTGTTTCACCGCGCGGCTGGTTATGCCGTACTCGCTGATGGCGGAAAACATCTCGGGAAACAGCGTAATGACTTCAACGCGCAGATTAGCCACGTTCAGAAATCCGCATCCCATTCCACCTTCATTTCGCCTGCCTCCAGGTCGACGGCCAACACACACTGCCCGGTATAGGGCAACAGGCGCTCGCGATCATCCAGGCTGCCGACGCACGGTTTTACCACCATGACATCGTTCGAACCGGTCTCGAGCAGGTGATCGATTTTCCCGAGCAATTGCCCGAGTTGGTCGATGACCTTCAGACCCACCAGCTGGTACCAGTAGTACTCGCCGTCGGTCAGTTCAGGGAACAGGTTGCGCTGCACACAGATCTCATAACCGGCCAGAAGACGTGCTTCTTCACGGTCATCGAGACCCTTGAGCTTCGCGACCAGGAACTTGTCGTTCCCGCGTCCGCTGACCAGCTCAACCTGTTTCACGCTGCCTTCGCGCTTGAGCGTCCAGGCCTTGTAGTTCAACAGGTTCTTGATCGGATCAGTAAAGGAATAAACCTTCACTTCGCCGCGAACGCCATGTACAGAATAGATTTTGCCGACAACGATCAGATCATCAGCATCTTTTGGCGTCGCGTTCATATTGCTCAGGCCGCAGCCTTAGCCGATTCCTTCAACAACTGAGCAACGCGCTCAGAAGGTTGTGCACCAACGCTCAGCCAGTAGGCAACGCGCTCTTGGTTCACGGACAGACGAACTTCCTGACCACGGGCGATAGGGTTGAAGAAACCAACCTGCTCTTTGTGGGAACCGTCACGCGGGTTGCGGCTGTCGGTTACGGTCAGGTGGTAAAACGGGCGCTTTTTGGAGCCGCCAAGGGCAAGACGGATTGTTAGCATGTGAACATCGTTCCTGTAGTCGGTGCTGCAAATCTAAATGCACAGCGGGCATGGGTGCCCGAAAGGCCGCATATTCTAAGGAATATCCAGACTTTTGCAAATGACTTTTTCCGGCGAGTGCCGGCCTGCCATTCAGATCTGCCACGTTCAGCGCCCGCCGGAGACGGGTCGGCTGGAGATCCCGCGTCCCCGCGGGCAACGCCGGCAGGATTGCCGGCGCCTGGGATTGGTTACAGCTTGGGCATGCCGCCGCCGGGCAACATACCGCCCATGCCGCGCATCATCTTGGCCATCCCGCCCTTGGCGGAGAATTTCTTCATCATCTTCTGCATCTGCTTGTGCTGCTTGATCAAGCGACCGATGTCCTGCACCTGGGTACCGGAGCCCATGGCGATCCGACGCTTGCGCGAGCCGCTGATCAGGTCAGGGTCGCGGCGCTCGGCCGGAGTCATGGAATTGATGATGGCCTCCATCTGTTTGAACTGCTTTTCGGCCGCGCTCTGGGCGTTGCCCATCTGCGCCAGGTTCACGCCACCGATGCTCGGCAGCTTGTCCATAAGGCCGCCGAGGCCGCCCATGTTCTTCATTTGTTGCAGCTGGTCGCGGAAATCCTCGAGGTCGAAGCCCTTGCCCTTCTTCAGCTTCTTGGCCAGCTTGTCGGCCTTTTCCTTGTCGAGGGTCTGTTCGGCCTGTTCGATCAGGCTGAGCACATCGCCCATGCCCAGGATGCGCGACGCGATACGCTCGGGGTGGAACGGTTCGAGCGCTTCGCTCTTCTCGCCCATACCGATGAATTTGATTGGTTTTCCGGTAATGGCGCGCACCGACAGGGCGGCACCGCCACGGGCATCACCATCGACCTTGGTCAGGATCACACCGGTGAGTGGCAGCGCATCGCCGAAAGCCTTGGCGGTGTTGGCCGCATCCTGGCCGGTCATGGCGTCGACCACGAAAAGGGTCTCCACCGGATTGACCGCGGCGTGCAGTGCCTTGATCTCGCCCATCATCTCTTCATCGATGTGCAGGCGACCGGCGGTATCGACGATGACTACGTCAATGAACTTGAGCTTCGCTTCCTTAATAGCCGCCTGGGCGATGTCCACCGGCTTCTGGCTCAGGTCGGACGGGAAGAACGTCACGCCGATGTCGTTGGCCAGGGTTTCCAGCTGCTTGATCGCCGCCGGGCGATAAACGTCCGCCGACACCACCATCACCGACTTCTTCTTGCGCTCCTTGAGCAGGCGCGCCAGCTTGCCGGCGGTGGTGGTCTTGCCCGCGCCCTGCAGGCCGGCCATCAGCACCACGGCTGGTGGCACGGCGCTCAGGTTCAGGTCTTCGTTGGCGGCGCCCATCAGGCTTTCGAGTTCAGCCTGGACGATCTTCACGAACGCCTGGCCCGGCGTCAGGCTGCGTGACACCTCGGTGCCAACGGCGCGTTCCTTGACCGAATTGACGAAGTCCTTGACCACGGGCAGGGCGACGTCAGCCTCAAGCAACGCCATGCGCACTTCGCGCAAGGTGTCTTTGATGTTGTCCTCGGTCAGTTTCGCCTTGCCGGTGACATGGCGCAGCGTCTGCGAGAGACGGTCGGTTAGGTTTTCAAACATGCGCGATCCTTTCAGGCCCGGATGAGGCCGGGATAATGGCGGCCCAGACCGTGAAAAAATGTGCTCGGCGAGCCTGCGGCGTGGGCAGGTCGCGGATTATAGCGAAGAAGCGTGCGGCGTACACCTGGTGACTCCGGTGGTCTTTCGTACGGTATGGGTTCTATGCCAAACTCAGCGACTTTCGGGCCTGCCTAACAGGATTTATG
The DNA here is from genome assembly GCF_022342325.2 of Pseudomonas sp. AF32. NCBI lineage: Bacteria > Pseudomonadati > Pseudomonadota > Gammaproteobacteria > Pseudomonadales > Pseudomonadaceae > Pseudomonas > Pseudomonas sp. AF32. The sequence continues at coordinate 144,717 of NZ_RQJK02000001.1, forward strand.
CTCCCCTTGTCACCCAGCTTGCTTGCCTCCCTCGCCGCCGCCTGCCTTTATGCCGCTGCGACCCTTTACCAAGGCACCCGCCTGGCTTCCGGCGCCAAGGCGAACAAGCGCCTGCTGGTCACGCTCGGCGTACTGGCGGTGTTCGGCCACGCGGCCAGCCTTTATACCCATCTGGTGACGCCGATCGGCCTGGGCCTGGACTTCTTCAATGCCGCCAGCCTGATCGCCGTGGCCGTGATCGGCCTGACGCTGCTGGCCTGTTCGCGCATCCCGGTGGAGAACCTGCTCGTGCTGCTGTTCCCGCTGGGGCTGGCCACGGTGCTGCTGGCGCAGTTCGCGCCATCGGGTACGGTCCAGATCATCGATGAGGAACCGGGGATCCTGGCTCATATCCTGCTGTCGATCCTGGCCTATGGATTATTCACCATCGCGGTGTTCCAAGCCTTGCTGTTGCTCGTACAGGACCACCAGCTCAAGCACAAGCACCCTTCCGGGCTGATCCGCAACTTCCCGCCGCTGCAGACCATGGAGAGTCTGCTGTTCGGTTTCCTCTGGGCCGGCTGGACCCTGCTCTCGCTGTCGCTGATCTCCGGCTGGCTGTTCGTCGAGAATCTGTTCGCCCAGCACCTCGTGCACAAGACTCTGCTGGCCTGTCTGGCCTGGGTGGTGTTCAGCGTGCTGCTCTGGGGCCGCAACCGTCTCGGCTGGCGCGGCCATAAAGCCATTCGCTGGACCCTGGCCGGTTTCTGCCTGCTGATGCTCGCGTATTTCGGCAGCAAACTGGTCCGTGAATACATCCTGCATATCTGACGGACGGCGCTGATGGATAGGTTGCCCGCGGGGCCGCTGTTGGCCGTACTGGTGGTGCTGATCCTCTGGTCAGCCCTGTTCACCGCCATCGAAGCTGCCCGGCAGCACCTGCTGGCCAAACGCAGGGCTTCGCGTGCCGGCGATAAACCGTCGGCGAGACTGAGCTTTCCCCTGACCAGCCTGATCCTGTGCAATACCCTGTGCCGCACCCTGGCGGTGGTGATCTGCACCTTGCTGGGTATTTTCACCTGGCTGGAAAACGGCCCATGGGTCGCGTGGCTCGCCAGCGGTGCGGTGCTGCTGGTCTTTGCCGATTACCTGCCGCGCATCCTGGCCACCCGTCACCCCGATGCGGTACTGGCATTGGGCAACGCCTTGCTGGGCGTGCCCTTGAAAATGGTCTATCCGCTCGCCTGGTTGCTGGACGGCCTCAGCAAATTGCTGCTGCGCCCTTTTTCCCGCAAGGCTGTCGTCGTGCAGCAAAGCGACGACGACATGCCCACGCCGCCGCGTACCGAACAGGAACACGAGCATGGCACAGGACGCCCCCACGGGACTCCCGGCATCCATGCCCTGGACAACATCACCGTCAACGACATCCTGGTGCCCCGCAGCGAAGTCGACGGCATCAACCTCGATGACCCCATCGACGAAATCATCGAACAACTGCTGCTGAACCGTCGAACCCGGTTGCCGGTCTTCCACAGTGACATCAACCAGGTCGAAGCGGTGCTCAACACCCGCCAGGTCCGCCATCTGCTGGCGGACGCAAGCCTGACCAAGGAAGCGTTGCTTGCCGCCTGCCACGAACCTTACTTCGTACCCGAAAGCACACCGCTACAGCTGCAACTGCTGAACTTCCACAAGCAGCAGCGACGCCTGGGCATGGTGGTGGATGAATACGGAGAGGTGCTGGGCATCGTTACCCTGGAAGACATCCTTGAAGAGATCGTCGGCGAGTTCGAAAACGAGCACAACCTCGACAACCCGCACGTTCATCCCCAACCCGACGGGCGCCTGATAATCGATGGCGCGGCGTCAATCCGTGAATTGAACAGGGCCCTGGGTTGGCACTTACCCTGCGACGGTCCCAAGACACTCAACGGGCTGGTGACCGAAGCGCTGGAAACCATCCCCGAAAGCCCGGTATGCCTGAAGATCGGTCGCTACCGGCTGGAAATCATCGAAACTGTGGACAATCGTGTCAGCCAGGTGCTGATGTGGCATAACGGGTCGGCGCCAAGCGTCGCCTGAGTTGCGGATAGAATCACTGCGGGGGCAAAGCCTTGCTCCTGCAGAATTCAGGTCTTCCCCAAAGCGTTCAACAATAATAAATCGCTCCAACGGAGCACATGACTGTCAGGGATAACTGCATGACGACCACTACCCTCAACGACACCGCGGCGGCCCAGCCGACGAACTCCACCACCCGCGTGGCGACTGCGAGCTTCATCGGCACGGCCATCGAATTCTATGACTTCTATGTGTATGCCACGGCTGCCGCCCTGGTGATCGGGCCGGTGTTCTTCCCGCAGACGTCGGGCACGGCACAGATGCTGTCGTCCTTCCTTACCTTCGGCATCGCCTTTCTCGCACGACCGCTGGGTTCGGCGCTGTTCGGCCATTTTGGCGATCGGATCGGGCGCAAATCCACCCTGGTAGCCTCCCTGTTGTTGATGGGCATCTGCACCACCCTCATCGGCGTGCTGCCCGGCTACGCCAGCATCGGCGCCTGGGCACCGATCCTGTTGTGCCTGCTGCGCTTCGGCCAGGGGTTGGGGCTGGGCGGTGAATGGGGCGGCGCCGCGCTGCTCGCCACCGAGAACGCCCCCAAGGGCAAGCGGGCCTGGTTCGGCATGTTTCCTCAACTGGGCCCTTCCATCGGTTTCCTGGCGGCCAACGGGCTGTTCCTGAGCCTGGCCATGGGTCTGGACGACGAACAGTTCCGCTCCTGGGGCTGGCGCATTCCATTCCTGCTCAGCGCCGTACTGGTGGTCGTCGGCCTCTACGTGCGCCTCAAGCTCCATGAGACACCGGTCTTTGCCAAGGCCATGGCTCGCCAGGAACGGGTGAAAGTGCCGTTGGTGGAACTGTTCAGCCAATACTGGGCCCCGACACTGCTGGGCGCGGCGGCGATGGTGGTGTGCTACGCATTGTTCTATATCTCCACCGTGTTCTCGCTGAGCTATGGCGTAGCCAGCCTTGGCTACAGCCGCGAGACGTTCCTCGCCTTACTGTGCTTTGCCGTGCTGTTCATGGCCGCCGCCACGCCATTGTCGGCCTGGGCCAGTGATCGCTTCGGTCGCAAACCGGTGCTGATCGTCGGAGGCGTGCTGGCGATTGCCTCGGGATTCCTGATGGAGCCGCTGCTGACTCACGGTTCGACCTGGGGTGTCGCCCTGTTCCTGTGCATTGAGCTGTTCCTGATGGGCGTGACCTTTGCCCCCATGGGCGCCCTGCTGCCAGAGCTGTTTCCGACCCATGTGCGTTATACCGGCGCCTCGGCGGCTTATAACCTGGGCGGCATCGTCGGGGCCTCGGCCGCGCCATTCTTCGCCCAGAAGCTGGTGGCGATGGGTGGCTTGAGCTATGTCGGCGGCTATGTGTCGGCGGCAGCGGTGCTCAGCGTGATCGCCGTGCTGTGCCTGAAGGAAACCCGCCATAACGACTTGAACCAGATCGCCTGAAACCCGTGTGGCGAGGGGCCCGCCCCCTCGCCACAGCCACCTTTGTCGCCAAACCTGTCACAAACCTGAACACCTCCCAATGAAATAACCGCTAACAATCCCCCCCCATTGAAACCGCCCTCCACCTGCCCCATCTAAGACGCATACTCCATTGCGCAGGTGCCCCATGAGCGACCAGCACTCTACTGAAGCCACGAACGACTACGCTGATCCCGAACACATCGAACACACCGTTTCCGGCACCGGCCTGGCCCTGCCCGGCCAGAGCCTGCCGGACAAGGTCTACATCATTCCAATCCATAATCGCCCGTTCTTCCCGGCCCAGGTGCTGCCGGTCATCGTCAATGAAGAGCCCTGGGCCGAGACTCTGGAACTGGTGGCCAAGTCCGAACATCATTCCCTGGCGCTGTTCTTCATGGACACGCCCCAGGAAGACCCGCGCCATTTCGACACCTCGGCGCTGCCGCTGTACGGCACCCTGGTCAAGGTGCACCACGCCAGCCGCGAAGCGGGCAAACTGCAATTCGTTGCCCAGGGCCTGACCCGCGTGCGCATCCGCACCTGGCTCAAACACCATCGCCCGCCGTACCTGGTGGAAGTCGAATACCCGCACCAGCCGAGCGAGCCGACCGACGAGGTCAAGGCCTACGGCATGGCGCTGATCAATGCGATCAAGGAACTGCTACCGCTCAATCCGTTGTACAGCGAAGAACTGAAGAACTACCTCAACCGCTTCAGCCCCAACGATCCCTCGCCCTTGACGGACTTCGCCGCCGCCCTCACCTCTGCCACCGGCAACGAATTGCAGGAAGTGCTCGATTGCGTGCCGATGCTCAAGCGCATGGAAAAAGTGCTGCCGATGCTGCGCAAGGAAGTGGAAGTCGCGCGGCTGCAAAAAGAGATTTCCGCCGAGGTCAACAGCAAGATCGGCGAACATCAGCGCCAGTTCTTCCTCAAGGAACAGCTCAAGGTCATCCAGCAGGAACTGGGGCTGACCAAGGACGACCGCAGCGCCGACCTCGAGCAGTTCGAGCAACGGCTGGAGGGCAAGGTATTGCCCGCCCAGGCCAAAAAACGCATCGATGAGGAAATGAACAAGCTCTCGATCCTGGAGACCGGCTCACCGGAATACGCCGTTACCCGTAACTACCTGGATTGGGCCACCTCGGTGCCGTGGGGCGTCTATGGCCAGGACAAGCTCGACCTCAAACATGCCCGCAAGGTCCTCGACCAGCACCATGCCGGCCTGGACGACATCAAGGACCGCATCCTGGAATTCCTCGCCGTGGGTGCCTACAAGGGTGAGATCAGCGGCTCCATCGTATTGCTGGTGGGTCCGCCGGGCGTGGGCAAGACCAGCGTGGGCAAATCCATCGCCGAATCCCTCGGCCGGCCGTTCTACCGCTTCAGCGTCGGCGGCATGCGCGACGAAGCCGAGATCAAGGGCCATCGCCGCACCTACATCGGCGCCCAGCCGGGCAAGCTGGTGCAGGCTCTCAAGGACGTCGAGGTGATGAACCCGGTGATCATGCTCGACGAGATCGACAAGATGGGCCAGAGCTACCAGGGCGATCCGGCCTCGGCCTTGCTGGAAACCCTCGACCCGGAGCAGAACGTCGAATTCCTCGACCATTATCTGGACATGCGCCTGGACCTGTCCAAGGTGCTGTTCGTGTGCACCGCCAACACCCTGGACTCGATCCCCGGCCCGCTGCTGGACCGGATGGAAGTGATTCGCCTGTCCGGCTACATCACCGAAGAAAAGGTCGCCATCGCCAAGCGCCATCTCTGGCCCAAGCAGTTGGCAAAGGCCGGCGTATCCAAGGGCAGCCTGACTATCAGCGACAGCGCCCTCAAGACCTTGATCGACGGTTATGCCCGTGAAGCCGGGGTGCGACAGTTGGAGAAGCAACTGGGCAAACTGGTGCGCAAGGCGGTGATGAAGCTGATCGACGACCCCAAGGCAGTCATCAAGCTCGGGCCGAAAGACCTCGAGGCCTCCCTGGGCAAACCGGTGTTCCGCAACGAGCAAGTATTGTCCGGCGTTGGCGTGATCACCGGCCTGGCCTGGACCAGCATGGGCGGCGCCACCTTGCCCATCGAAGCGACGCGCATCCATACCCTCAATCGTGGCTTCAAGCTTACCGGGCAACTGGGGGAGGTGATGAAGGAATCGGCGGAGATCGCCCACAGCTACGTCAGCTCGCACCTGAAGCAGTTCGGCGGTGACCCGAAGTTCTTCGACGAGGCGTTCGTGCACTTGCATGTACCGGAAGGCGCTACCCCCAAGGATGGCCCGAGCGCCGGCGTGACCATGGCCAGCGCCCTGCTGTCCCTGGCCCGCAACCAGCCACCGAAGAAAGGCGTCGCCATGACCGGCGAACTCACCCTCACCGGGCATGTGCTGCCGATTGGCGGCGTGCGGGAAAAAGTGATCGCCGCGCGACGGCAGAAAATCTTCGAGCTGATCCTGCCCGAAGCCAACCGGGGCAACTTCGAAGAACTGCCGGACTACCTCAAGGAAGGTGTCACGGTGCATTTTGCCAAGCGGTTTGCGGATGTGGCGAAGGTGTTGTTCTGAGGGTTATGCAGGGCCAGTAATGGCCTCATCGCGAGCAGGCTCGCTCCCAAAGTAGACAGGTGTCGTTCACAAATTCTGTGTTCCACACAATTCCCTGTGGGAGCGAGCCTGCTCGCGATAGGCCCTGATAAACCATACATTCCCTGCTGACACACCCAGCAGCATCTTCGGTTATGCTCCCCATTCGTCGTGAATGCCGGAGCCTCTATGTCCCTTACCCGCCTGCTCGTCCCCTTGAGCCTCGTCTTGCTAAGCGCCTGCGCCACGCAGTCGAAACACAACGTGACCGTGGAGAAGCTGAGCGAATGCCCGGTGCGGCTCAACAACGGACAGAACCTGATCCTGAGCCTGCCCAGCAACCCCACCACCGGCTATCGCTGGGCAATCCAGGATTCCGCGGGCGGTGTGCTGAAAGCCCTGGGGCCTGAGGTTTATCGCAATCCGGAAGACGCTGGCATCGTCGGCGCCGCGGGCGTCTCGACCTGGCGCTTCCAGGCCTTCAGCGCCGGAACCGGCCGCTTGCGCCTGACCTATCAACAGCCCTGGGCTCCGGAAGTGCCGCCGGTGGAAACCTTTGACTGCGCCATTGCGGTGAAGTGAACGCAGGCTGGCGTTTACTTCCAGTGATGGCTCGCCCCCGCAGTTTTTTTGGTTAAAATGCCGGCCCTTTTCACCACCCATGCCGCTGGAATCGCCGTGAGCAAAGAGTCCGATCGCCTGTTCGCCCAACCCTTGGCCCAAGTGCCCGACTTCGCCTTCAACGAGGACGTGGTGCGAGTGTTCCCGGACATGATCAAGCGTTCAGTACCCGGCTACCCGACCATCGTGGAAAACCTCGGCGTGCTCGCCGCGCAATTCGCCCAGCCGGGCAGCGTCCTCTATGACCTGGGGGCGTCCCTGGGCGCGGTGACCCAGGCGCTGCGCCGCCATGTGCGCACCGACGGTTGTCGGGTGATCGCTGTGGATAACTCGGCGGCCATGGTCGAGCGTTGCCGTGAATACCTCAACGGTCAGGACTCGATGTTCCAGGAGCTGCTGCCTGTGGAAGTCATCGAAGGCGATATCCTGGCCCTGGACTTCCAGCCGGCCTCGGTGGTGGCGCTGAACTTCACCCTGCAGTTCATCGCGCCGGACCAGCGCACCGCACTGCTGGGCCGCATCCGCCAGTCGCTGCTGCCCGGTGGCGCCCTGATCCTTTCGGAAAAGCTGCGCTTCAACGATGCCCAGGAACACGCCCTGCTCACCGATCTGCACGTGGCGTTCAAACGCGCCAACGGCTACAGCGAACTGGAGATTGCCCAGAAGCGCAGCGCCATCGAAAACGTCATGAAGCCCGACAGCCTCGAAGAACACCGCGAACGCTTGCTGGCGGCCGGGTTCTCGAAAGTCGTGCCGTGGTTCCAGTGTCTTAACTTCGCCTCGTTGATTGCCCTGCCATGATCGATCTTTCCCCCCTCGCCCGCCGTCTGGCCGGAACACCCTTGGCCGACTGGGCTGCGACGCTACAATCGCAACTCGACATCAAGATGGAAAAAGGCCATGGCGACCTCGAGCGTTGGCAAAGCGCCCTGGATGCCTTGCCGGTGTTGCAACCGACCGAGGTCGATCTACTCAACGGTCTGACGCTCGATACCGACTGCGACGACGAAACCCGCGCCCGGATGCGCACCGCCCTGATGGGCCTTTCGCCATGGCGCAAAGGCCCGTTCGACTTGTTCGGCGTGCATGTCGACACCGAATGGCGCTCGGACTGGAAGTGGTCGCGAGTGGCCCCGCACCTCGACCTCAAGGGCAAGCGCATCCTCGACGTGGGTTGCGGCAATGGTTACTACATGTGGCGCATGCTCGGTGCCGGCGCCGACACCGTCATCGGCGTCGACCCCAACTGGCTGTTTTTCTGTCAGTTCCAGGCCGTTCAGCGCTATCTTTCGCAACCCAACGCCTGGCACCTGCCATTCCCATTCGAGGACCTGCCACCGGATCTCGAAGGCTTCGACACGGTGTTTTCCATGGGCGTGTTCTACCACCGCCGCTCGCCGATCGAGCATTTGCTGGCCTTGAAAGACTGCCTGGTGAAGGGCGGTGAGCTGGTACTGGAAACCCTGGTAATTGAGGGTGACGAGCACCAGGTACTGGTGCCCGAAGACCGCTACGCGCAGATGCGCAACGTCTGGTTCCTGCCTTCGGTGCCCGCTCTCGAACGCTGGCTGCGCCGCGCCGGATTCAGTGACGTACGGTGCGTGGACGTAAGCCTGACCACCGTCGAGGAACAGCGCAGCACGGAGTGGATGAAGTATCAGTCGCTGAGTGACTTCCTTGACCCCGAGGACCACAGCAAGACCATCGAAGGCCTGCCGGCGCCGATGCGGGCGGTGATTGTGGCGCGTAAATAAATAGTTCAAACAACCCCAAAACCCTGTGGGGGAACTGTTTCAGTCTGCCGGTTTGGCCCTACGCGCCTTGAAAAACTCGCTCAGCACCGTGCTGCATTCCTCAGCCAGTACCCCACCCTCGAACATCACTCGGTGATTCAGGAAACCCTGGCTGAAGAACTGCCCTTGGCTCTGGACGATGCCGGCCTTGGGTTCCAGGGCGCCGTAGACGACCCGTGCGATGCGTGAGTGGACGATCAGCCCGGCGCACATGCTGCACGGTTCCAGCGTCACATAAAGCGTGCTGCCCGGCAGGCGATAGTTGCTCACGGCTTGAGCGGCCGCGCGGATAGCGACCATTTCCGCGTGGGCACTCGGGTCGTGGCCGCTGATCGGGCAATTGAAGCCACGGCCAATGATCTCGCCATCCTGCACCAGCACCGCCCCCACCGGTACCTCGCCCAGGGCCGCACCTTGCGCGGCGAGGGCCAGGGCTTCGCGCATGAAGTCCTGGTCACGGCTGCGGTCGATGATCCGGGCGGGACGAATCTGGCGCATCACGCCACCTCGATGGCGGCCATCAGGCCGGTTTCCATGTGATCGATCACATGGCAGTGGAACATCCATACTCCAGGGTTATCCGCCACCAACGCCACCTGTGCCCGCTCGTTCTTGCCCAGCAGGTAGGTGTCGGTGAAGTAGGGAATGACCTTGTGCCGATTGGACGCGATCACCTTGAAGCTCATCCCGTGCAGATGGATCGGGTGCTGGTACTGAGTCATGTTCTTCAATTCGAAAATGTAACTCTGGCCTTTCTTCAGCGTCGCAATCGGCCGGTCGGCGCAGGTCTTGTCGGTGATGTCCCAGGCCTTGCCGTTGATCTGCCACAGGCTCGGCGGCTTGCCGTTGTCCACATTGACCGACACCGAACCGACCCACTCGAAATTGAAGTTGAGTTTCTCGGCATTGACCAGGTCCGGCTCGGACACCGGGTTGGCCGGCAGGGCGGGAGGCCAGGCGGTGGGCGCATCGCTGTTGGGCACCGAACGCAGGGTGCCCAGGCGCACCGGGCCGTTGCGCAACGACAACTCTTCCCCGGCCGGCGGTGCCTTGATCGCCAGACAGATGCGCATGCCTGGGCCGAGCCAGTATTCCTTGCCCAGCGGCCGGGGCTCGACGGGATTACCGTCCAGCGCATAGATCTGCGCCTCGACACCGGGAATGTTGATGCGGTAAGTCAGGGTGTTATCCAGGTTGAGCAAACGTACCCGGGTGATCTGCCCGGCAGGCAGGTCAATCACCGCCTGCGGCACGCCGTTGATGGTCGCCAGACGCCCAGCCGTACCACCACGGGCAGCTTCACGGGGAATGCTGAATTCAACGAACTGACCTTGCTCGTCCACATGCCAGCTTTTGAGGCTCAGGGTCTGCTCGTACTTGAACCCGGTGGGCTCGCGCTCCTCGATGATCAATGGCCCCACCAGTCCACGCCCGAGCTCTTCGCTGCTGTTGACGTGCGGGTGATACCAGTAGCTGCCGGCGTCCGGTACACGGAATTTGTAATCGAAGTATTCCCCCGGCAACACCGGGAGTTGCGAGACATACGGCACACCGTCCATTTCCAGCGGCAGGCGGATGCCATGCCAATGGATCGTGGTCGCCACCGGCAGGTGGTTGATGAAGCGCACCCGCAGCCACTCACCTTGGCGCACCCGCAACTCAGTGCCCGGCGCCGACGGACCGAACGCCCAAGCCTGGGTCTTGTGCCCGGCCACCAACTCGACATCCAGCGGCGCCGCGATCAACTCATAGTCATGACCGGCGTCGGCATCCGTCCGCTTGCCCAACCAATACCGCGATGCGCCTCCCGCGCCTACGCCCACGACAACAAGACCGGCCAGGCCACCGAGTATTTGGCGACGGGTGAAGGACATGTACGCAACTACCTCTGATTCTGCGACGGACCGGCGGGCCCGCAAAAGGCGAATACGATACACCTGCAGTTGAGAAAGATTAAGTGAAGGATTGTCGCGCTTTAGCAATGATTGCCTGATGTAACAATTGGCGATTCGACCGGGGTTGTCACCCGACCAGAGTTTCCAGTTCTTTGAGAGCCAACGCAGGTAACCGTCGGCCTTCTTTTGCAACGTTGATCTGCGACGCTACCCTGGCTACCTCCAGAACACTTCTGGTAAGCGAATAGCTTCCCCTGGCCTGTAGCCAAGTCAACACGTCCGCCAAGTGCCAGATAGATGCGCTCCCTTCGTGTACGGGTGTCGGAAAGCTGCTCGGATGGGTCAACATCAGCTTGCGCATATTCTGTCGGGACACGCCCACGATCTCAGCTACGTCGGTCAACCCGACCAAATCAGGAGCAACCTCGATCAGTTTCGCTGACGCCACCGCGCGACGAACGTCGCTCAATGCGCTGAGCACTGCCTGTTCCGCATCAGTAGCTTCACGAGTGAACTCAAGAGCCAGCCGTCCCGGCTGCCCAATGCCCACCAGGGCATCGTCACAGCCAGATTCCGCCAACCGCTCGACCAATTCATCAGAGGTACAGCCATCATCAGCGAGCTGATACTTCAACGTAAAGGTGTATTCCACTGTTCTACTCCTCAGCCTCGTCACAGGCGTGGCGCCGATTACGATGCGCGGTGCAATTGTCCACAACGCGCCGCAATGCTCGCGCATGATTGCCAGGGTTCTTGGGCGTGCTCCATATCGATGTGATGCAGAACTCGCCGCAGCGGCACTCCTGATCGTTATGCGGGCAATATGTCCGTCCCCAGGCGTGATTACCGCCGACTTCTACGCGCCAGCCCTGCGCCTCAGCATACCTGAGCGCTTCTTCGACCTCTTTCTTTGGATGCGAGGCACGAGCCATTAATGCTCTCCAGTATTCCCACGACATATTAGGTTGTCAACTGACAACCAAAGTAAGGAAGACATCGCCAGACGGGTAGAAGCCTTTCGCCAGCCATGCCAACGCCCCCCGTAGGACGATACGGCTCGATGGTAAGCGTTTCTCGGCGTCCGCTCAGGAGGCAAATCGTAGCGAAAAATGACGCCACGGCCAGACGATACCGTCAGGACAAGCCGTCGCGATTGGAAGCGTTATAAAGTTGAGCTAGTACGCCTTGTCGACCCGCGGCGTGAAGAACGCCAGAGCCGCCGCAACAACGAACAACGCAGGCACGTCGCCAAGCAAGTGGCCATAGTGGCTCATTCCGTCCAACCCGACACCGAAGGACTGCACGGCCATGATCGCGCCATGCACCACGCTCGACCATATGGTGAACCAGATCAGACTCAGGTGTTTCATGGGATCGCGGGATGCCCGTAGCAGGAACACCCCGAGCGTGGCGTAGATACCAACGATCATCAGCGGGTAGTCGGAATGGCCGCTGTGCCACGTCCAGCCGGAAGGCCACAGGACCATCAGGGGCCAGATAGCAAACACGGCGATCAGGCCGACGGCAATCAAGACAATGCGCAAAGCAGCAAGTTGCTGGGTGTCGTTCATGGCGGGCTCCTTATTGCGGCGAATGGGTCGCCGTAACTGGATGCCAGGGAGTATAGAATGCGTTGGGAGAGGCCTCCCGTCCTCGATACTGTCCGTTCAATCTGACCGGCCGTAGGTGCCCCGCCCCACTTCACCAAGCGCAGGCATCCCCCTGCTAATGCCTCTCAGCTCACCGGATTCCGTGCCGTGACGATCCACGCCGCGCCGTCGATCATCACCGACCGTTCGCCGGGGAGACCCGCGAAGGCGGCGCGAACCGCGGCCCAGGCATGGGCGCGGACGTCGTCGGACTGATCAGCAAGCACAAGCGACAGCGGGCCGCCCTCGAATGCCATCTTCACCGCGTCGTCGATCGCCGCGTTCCGAGTATCGCCCTGACCGAGCGAGATGGAAGCCTCGAAGGGCGCGATAGTGATATCGGTGAAGCCGGCCGCCGTCAGGATACGTGCCACACGCCCCGGGTCGCCGAACGAGAATGGGCCGGGCGCTTCGGGGCCAGGCGGCGCGGGCAGCGGGACGATGTCTTTGATCGCGACCATCGGCAGACGCACCCAATCGTTCTCGGCCACGCCGCGCCAGCAGACGAAAGCGACCCGCCCGCCCGGCCGGAGCGCGCGTCGCATATGAGCGAACGCCGCTGTCGGATCGTCGAAGAACATCACCCCGAAACGCGAGAACAGGATGTCGAACGCACCCTCGGGCAGCTCGGCGCTGCTGGCGTCGGCCACCTGGAACAGGACCGGCCTATCCTGTGGCGCAAGCGCACGCGCTCGGCCGATCAGCGGTTCGGATATGTCCACACCCAGCACTTGGCCCCTCGCGCCGACGCGTGCGGCCAGAGCCAGACTCGACGCACCCGCGCCGCATCCGACGTCAAGCACGCGCTCCCCTGCCGCTGGCGCGGCGGCTTCGATCGCGGCCTGACCGAACGACGCCAGCATGGCGTCGAGCCGGGTCTGGTTGGCGACCCAGTACTCCCCGCTTTGGCCATTCCAGTCGGCGACCTGATAAGAATTTTGCTCTGCCATGATATTTCCTCGTACTGTTCGAGAAGGGAATCTGCGCTTTCAAACCAACATCGATTGCTGAGCGGAGATACCCGCCGTCGCGCCGTGCGCTATGGCCTGGGTGACGGAGGCCATGAGGGGATTGGCGAGATCGCCCGCGGCGTAGATGCCGGGCATGCTGGTTTCGCGGCGCTCGTCGACCTTCAGGGCAATGCCGAAGGGCGTATCCACCGTGGCGAGGCCCAGTGATTCATGCAGGCTCGCGGACGGCTTGTTGCGCGGATGGGCGAACAGGATGTCGACCGCGACAGAGGGGCCATCGTCGAGCCTGACGGTGGTGTTATGGCTCTCGTCATGGTCGATTTCGGTGATCCGGCCATCGACGACAGGGAGGCCGCGGCGCACCAGATCGGCCCGAACGTCGGGTGGGATGTCATGCCCATTGGCAAAGACCGTCAATGTGTCGGTCCAATCGTGGTACAGCCTGACATAAGTGTGCGACTGCGGGCCGGACCAGACGAGGCCCCAATGCCGGCCGGCGACTTCGAAGCCGTCGCAATAGGGACAGGGCACGATGGAGGAGCCCCAGCCTTCGGCAAAGCCGGAAACTTCAGGCATCTGGTCGGCGACGCCATAGCTCAGGATCAAGCGACGCGCCCTGAGGCTTTTGCCATCGCCAGTGAGCACGGAGAAATCGTCGATGGCGCCGGAGATACTCTCGGCCCGGGCGCTGACCAGCGTGACCGTGGGATAGCGCGCCAGTTGCTGCCGCGCTTCGGCCAGGATGTCCAGCGGTGGCTTGTGATCGTGGCCGAGCAGGCCATGTGAATGGTCGGCGAAGCGATTGCGCGGCAACCCGGTATCGAGAACGGTAACCTTGCGCCGGGCACGACCAAGCTGCAAGGCGGCGGCGAGACCGGCAAAGCTGCCGCCGATAATGATGACGTCATTCATGGTGATGGGCTCCGCGCTGTGGACAAAGGGAGATTGGCTTGCAGCTTTAAGATACTTTGAAGTACCATAAATCAAGGATTACGATACTGTAAAGTACTTGAATTTTATGACTGAAAACAGCCAGAACCGGCGTGGCCGGCCCGTCAACGAGGCGCTTGGCCAGACGATAATCGACGCGGCGTTCGAACTTTTTGTGGAATTGGGGTTTCAAGCGACGACCATGGACAAGGTCGCCCAGCGGGCGAAGATATCCAAGCTAAGCATCTACCGGCACTTCGAGAACAAAGAGGCGCTGTTCAGCGCGGCCATCGCGACCCGCTGCCATCAGTTTGCACCACAGGCCCTTTTTGAAGGCGTCGACGGTTCGGCCGAAGATCAGCTCATGGCCGTGGGATCGACCCTGCTTCGTACGCTGTTGAACCCGGACGTGCGCAGTGTCGAAGCCATGATCATGGCCGACAAGACAAATCAAGCGTCGCTAAGCAAGCGCCAGTACGAAGCCGGCCCCGCCTATGTCATCGCCCAGATCGAAGCCCTGTTGCGTCAGTTGCATGCGAAGGCGGTTCTGAACGTGCCCGACCCTCGCCAGTCCGCCCGCTTGTTTGCCGCACTGATCAAAGGATCCGATCTCTTGATCATCGCCCGCTTCGATGAAGCGAGAGCAGAGGACGATAACGAAATCGAATCCTACTGCCGGTCGGCCGTCGCCATGTTCATTGCTGCGCACGGTGGCAACGACCATGCGGGAGGATAGCCTGTACGAGGCCACGAAGGAGTACTTGATATCGCGGATGCTCAGACTGCGGAAGCGGCACCGAGTCGGAAGTTTTCCCGAGCCCATGATGCAAATGTCGTCGGCATCTTACCCGCCACCTTGTTCGCGAGCGAGATCCCAGCGTCGTGGGAGCCCGGCCCAAGATATGTATAGGTCTCGTAGTAGGCCAGCGTTTCACCCAACGCGTCAGCGCCAGGAAAGAAGCCGGCGTATACCTCTCGAGGGATCTGGGTGAACGAGACCTTGTGGCCCAACTGATTCAAGGTGTCTACGAGGTCGTTGAAGCTCAGGAAATTGCCAACCAGCGGAAGATAAGCGCCATTGCCAGTTTCTTCCGGATGTGTAAATGCACCTGCCACGATGGTGCCCAGCTCATTGATGTCACCAGTGTGAAGGCAGCGTACCGTTGGATCGATAGGCAGCATCCAACCCAAGCTTCCGTCCTGCTGCATTTGCGGACCGTATGGTCCCGCGAAGTTCTGATAGTAGGCGGGCGGCATGACAAAGGTATGCCGCGCAAATCCAGCATTCTTCACAATCGAGTCAACCTTCGCCTTCCCAGTGAATTGGGGAACGTTGAATTTGCCGCCGCTGATGACCTCAACGTTTGGAAGGGTCGACCATATCAGGTGATCCACGCCTGCAGCTTTCGCGGCCTGAACCGCCGCCGCTGCCTGCTTGATCTCATCGGTGCCGTCTTGCCAGAAGTTGGTGACGAGAAAGACGCCATGGGTACCTTCGACCGCCGCTGCAAGGGTCTCAGGCCGTTCCAGATCTGCTGCGACAACTTCGTCAGCGACGCCCTTGTACGTGGCCGGGTCGCGCGAAAGCGCACGTACTCTGAACTGACCGCTTTCCTTTAGGGCGCGTACGACGCCGCCTCCTTGATTTCCCGTCGCGCCGAACACGGCGATCAGTTTCTTTTCGATAGTCATTATTTACCCTCTTCAGTTTTGATCAGGCGCTTGGGGCAAATGCGCAGCGCTGCTGTCGATTTGTCCTGGATGAGATCTTGCAACCGATCGTTTTTTGGATCAATTCCACAAAAACTGGAATCACTTGCTATTATTCGATCCATATGAGCGATCCCATCGAGACATCAGAACTAATCGCCTTCACCAAGACGGTTGACGCTAAATCACTCTCGCGTGCCGCCGCCGAGCTGCGCATTCCTCGCGCCACCGTGAGCCGGCGTCTTGCGCGCCTCGAGGAGCGTCTTGGCGCACGTCTCCTGCGCCGCACCACGCGAAGCCTAGTCCTGACTGATGTCGGTGAGGTGTTCTACCGGGAGGCCTGTCTCGCGCTGGAGGCTGTGCGCCTCGCCGAGCAGAGCGTGCGAAGGACAGATGGCGTCATCCGCGGTGATTTGCGCCTCTCGGTTCCGCCGATAACGAGCGTTGACTTCCATGCGATGCTCTGCGAGTTCGCGGCGCGCTACCCTGAGCTGCGCGTCCACGTCCACACCTCGAATCAACACGTTGACCTTCTCCGCGGCGATTACGACGTCGCTCTCCGGGCCAGCAGCCAGATCGAGCCCGGCCTAATCGCACGCACGCTCTTGCGCGACACAATGATCGCAGTCGCATCACCCGCTTACCTCGCCGATCGCGGCGCACCGCGCACGCACCGTGATCTCAAGAATCACCGCTGCCTCATCGGCTTCACACGCGGCGAACTGCCGGGGACCCACTGGCCCATGGTTTCCGGAGGTAAGCTCCATGTAGAGGGCACATTCTTCTCCAACGACATCGCCCTGTTGTGCGGGGCTGCCGTAAGTGGGCTTGGCATCGCGCTCCTCCCTCATGAGCTTGTATCGCCACATCTGGAAAGCGGCGCGCTCGTGCAGGTGCTCGCTGGCATCGTCGGCACCGAATTGCACATCGCGCTGGTCTACCCCGAGCGTACGTTCCTGCTGCCTCAAGTACGGGCCTTCATCGATGCAGTCGCCGCCTGGGTGCCGCGCGAGCATGCCGCGAACCAGCCGGGAGCGACCTCCGAGAGGAAGAAGGCTGCCCCGCGTTCTTCGAGCAAGAAGAACTCTCGCGCTTAACCTACGTACGAGCCATCAGATCAATCGCCAACCCAAACGCAGTGCTCATCACGGCCCGTAGGGGCAGGCCCGGCACTTCAACTCTCCCTTCCACCCTGCCTTGCTCACGGCCGATATCCGATGTCGCAGGCATGAAGAATTTTCGGGACATAATTCTGGCAGAAGGTCAGGTATGTCCGAACAATAGTCGAGGGATGGCGATGGGAAGGATAAAGAAGGTTGATGGGCTGCTCGGGCAAGGGAAGCTGCGGCAGCAATTGCACGAGGCGCTTCTCCTGAATAGGCGCAGCCGCCAGAAAAGGCGGCAATTCAGTTACCACATCACCTGCGAGCGCACGCACGCACAAATGATGATAATCGTTGGTAGACAGAAGGGCCTTTGGCTCGATGATATGCCCAGCCAAGTCCCATCGTGCCGGAGCATCGACACGCGACATCCATACAGCGCACGGGAAGCGATGAAGTTCGTCGGGTGTTGCCGGTACACCGAGGCGGTCCACTAGCTTCGGGCTAGCGACTAGAACATGGCGATAGGAAAAGACGTGTCGCGCCACCATGGCCTCATGAACGATGGAGCCGATACGTAGGGCGACATCGATGCCGTCCTCGATTAAGTCCACTCGACGCTCAGTTGAGTAGACGTGGACTTGGATGTCCGGATAGCGGCGCTGGAACGCTGCTAACAAGTTCCACCATGGCTCGAAAGATTGCGGGAACGATAGCCGTAAGCGCCCTCTCAACTGCGCCTGATCACTTACAACGGCTTGCTCGGCCTCGAGTAGCGCCTCGATGCCACGACTAGCCTGCTCGTACAGCCTAGTTCCGGCATCAGTCAGCCTCACCCCTCGCGCCGAGCGCTCCAGCAACTGCACCATGAGCTGCCGTTCCAGCTCCCGTATTCGACGGCTCAGCGTTGGCAGTGGGATTCCAAGGCGGCTCGCCGCCGAAGAAAGGCTACCCGTCTGGACGACGGCGACAAACATGTGAGTAGCGTTCAGGTCCATATGTATATCTCTCATATTTGAGAGGGAGCCTCTAATTTCTGCAAATGTTAATTCATTTACGAAAAGAATATCGTGTTGCCTGCAGATCTTAACTTCGAAAATAAGGGCGCTTATGCAACAGATGTGGACATGTCGAATCAGGACATTTATGGCGATAGTCACAACAATAGGGACGCTTACCGCGGTAAATGGCGTTGCCGCGCATGATGAATTCCCGAGCGAGAAGCTGAAGGCCCACTCCGAGGAATTTCGCAAGCGCATCGTCGAAGTTACGAACGGCGTGTACACCGCCATCGGCTACTCCGCCAGCAATGTCACGCTGATCCAGGCCGACGGCGGATCGATTATCGTCGATACCTCGGCCAACCCCGTCGATGCTCAAGCGATCATCAATGCCTTCGGGGATCGCATGACCAGACCTGTGCGGGCGATCATCTATACGCACAACCACCCCGACCATTCAGGCGGTGCGACGATATTCGCGGGCAATGACAAACCCGAAGTCTACAGCCACCAATTGCTGGTCTCGGCCAAACCAGACACGGGACGCGGCCGGCGCGATGGCGGCGATGCGTTCGGAACCGCTCTGCCCGACGACCAGTTCATCAATGCTGGCACTCAGCTCGAATACGGTAGGAAGACGCCGCACACGCGCGAGGGTTTTCTCCCGCCCACGAAAACCTTCGACGGCGAGCAACAAAGCCTGACGATTGCCGGCGTGCGAACGCAGCTCATCCTGACCCCCGGCGAGGCTGACGAAAACATCTCCGTCTGGCTACCGGAGCGCAAGGTACTGATTGCAGGCGATGTATTTCTGAAAACATTCCCCAATGTTGCCCCCCTTCGCGGACTCCCCACGCGTCCGGCGGACAAATGGGTCAACAGCCTAGACAAGCTGATCGCCCTGAATGCGGAATACGTCATTCCCGGACACATGAGCACGCTAGCCGGTGCGGACAAAGTCAGGGACGCTCTCACGGCTTATCGTGACGGCATCAAGTTCGTCTATGACAAAACCATGGAAGGGATCAGCAAGGGCAAGACCCCAGATGAGTTGGTTCAGGAAGTGAAACTTCCGGTGCGATTAGCACAACACCCATATCTACAAGAGTATTACGGCACTGTTGCTTGGGCAGTGCGCGGCATCTATTCGCAAAATGCTGGTTGGTTCGACGGCAACCCGACGCATATCTTCCCGCTGACCGAGAAGGAACGAGCGGAAAAAGTCGTTGAACTGGCAGGGGGAAAAGAAAAAATGTTGAACGGCGCGGAAGCATCGCTCTCTGCCAGTGAGTTTCAATGGGCCGCCGAGCAGGCAGACTATGTTCTCGCCATCGCACCGCAGAGCAATCGGGCAACCATGTTAAAGGTTCGCGCACTTAGAGAACTGGGCGAACATCAGATGAATGCCACGGCCCGCAATTACTATCTGACAGTAGCGCAGAGCCTAGAGCAAGGTCTCCAAGCCGGTGGCCCAATTAAGATCAGTCTAACAGAACCGAGACGTAGTCTCTGCGTAGGGCCGGGACGAGGGGATTTGCAGCCCTAACCGCTGGGACCACAAAGCTATTACCGATCCGCCACAGAAACGGGATGTTTGGCGATGCAAAACTTTCAGACAGTGCCAAGCCGAGAATAAAAAAAGCCCGCATTACGCGGGCTTAGAGGGGCTCATTGCTGCCGGGCTATACCGGACGCAGGATCACTCCCACTCAATCGTCGCCGGTGGCTTGCTCGACACGTCATACGTGACGCGGGAGATACCGTCGATCTCATTGATGATCCGCCCGGAAACAGTCTCCAGCAGCTCGTACGGCAGGTGTGCCCAGCGAGCGGTCATGAAGTCGATGGTTTCCACGGCACGCAGGGCTACGACCCAGGCGTAACGGCGGCCATCGCCCACCACGCCGACCGATTTCACCGGTTGGAACACCACGAACGCCTGGCTGACCTTGTGGTACCAGTCGGCCTTTCGCAGTTCTTCGATGAAGATGTGGTCGGCGCGACGCAGCAAGTCGGCGTATTCCTTCTTCACTTCACCGAGGATCCGCACGCCCAGGCCCGGGCCTGGGAATGGGTGGCGGTAGACCATGTCGTACGGCAGGCCCAGTTCCAGGCCGAGGCGACGAACCTCGTCCTTGAACAGCTCGCGCAGCGGCTCGACCAGCTTGAGGTTCATCTCTTCCGGCAGGCCACCGACGTTGTGGTGGGACTTGATCACGTGGGCCTTGCCGCTCTTGGCGCCGGCCGACTCGATCACGTCGGGGTAGATGGTGCCCTGGGCCAGGTACTTGATGTTGTCCAGCTTGCAGGATTCGGCGTCGAACACGTCGATGAAGGTGCGACCGATGATCTTGCGCTTCTTCTCCGGGTCGGACTCGCCGGCCAGGTTGGCCAGGAACTGCTCCTCGGCGTTGGCGCGGATCACCTTGACGCCCATGTTCTCGGCGAACATGGCCATCACTTGCTCGCCTTCATGCAGACGCAGCAGGCCATTGTCGACGAAGACGCAGGTCAGCTGATCACCGATAGCCTTGTGCAGCAGCGCGGCAACCACCGAAGAGTCGACGCCGCCGGACAAGCCCAACAGCACGTTGTCGGTACCGACCTGGGCGCGGATGCTGGCGATGGCGTCTTCAGCAATGTGCGACGGCGTCCACAGGGCTTCGCAACCACAAATATCGAGGATGAAGCGCGACAGGATGCGACCGCCCTGCTTGGTGTGAGTCACTTCGGGATGGAACTGAACGCCGTAGTAGCGGCGATCATCGTTGAACATGCCGGCAATCGGGCAGCTCGGGGTGCTGGCGAGGATGTGGAAGTCTTCCGGCATCATGGTGACCTTGTCACCATGGCTCATCCACACGTCCAGCCCGAACAGGCCATCGGCATCGACATGGTCTTCGATACCATCCAGCAGGCGGCTCTTGCCGACCACGTCGACGCGGGCATAGCCGAATTCACGCAGGTCGGAGCCTTCCACCTT
This sequence comes from Pseudomonas sp. AF32, assembly GCF_022342325.2. Classification (NCBI taxonomy): domain Bacteria; kingdom Pseudomonadati; phylum Pseudomonadota; class Gammaproteobacteria; order Pseudomonadales; family Pseudomonadaceae; genus Pseudomonas; species Pseudomonas sp. AF32. The sequence goes on from NZ_RQJK02000001.1 coordinate 165,469, forward strand.
GCCACCGAGCTGCTCGGCCATGGTCTGCATGCCGTAGCAGATGCCGAAGACCGGTACGCCCAGGTCGAACACCGCTTGCGGGCAGCGCGGGCTGTTGGCTTCGTGCACGGACTCAGGGCCGCCGGCGAGGATGACGCCTTTGGGCGCGAATTCGCGAATCGCTTCATCGTCCATGTCGAACGGATGCAGCTCGCAGTACACGCCGATTTCACGCACGCGGCGGGCAATCAGTTGGGTGTACTGGGAACCGAAGTCGAGGATCAGGATGCGGTGAGCGTGAATGTCGAGGGCCATGACTCATTCTCATGTAGGGAATCAGAAACAACTCGGGGCTGAATGAACAGCCCCGGTGATTACGTTTTTGCTGAAGGCCTTAACCTACGCGGTAGTTCGGCGCTTCCTTGGTGATCTGCACGTCGTGGACATGGGACTCGGCCATGCCGGCACCGGTGATGCGTACGAACTCAGGCTTGGTGCGCATTTCTTCGATGTTGGCGCTGCCGGTATAGCCCATCGAAGAACGCAGGCCACCCATCAGTTGATGGATGATCGCGGTCAGGGTGCCCTTGTACGGTACGCGACCTTCAATGCCTTCCGGTACCAGCTTCTCGGCACCCGCCGAGGAGTCCTGGAAGTAGCGGTCGGAAGAGCCCTGGGCCTGGGACATCGCGCCCAGCGAGCCCATGCCGCGGTAAGCCTTGTAGCTACGGCCCTGGAACAGTTCGATCTCGCCTGGTGCTTCTTCGGTACCGGCGAACATGGAACCCATCATCACGCTGTAGGCACCGGCCACGATGGCCTTGGACAGGTCACCGGAGAAACGGATGCCACCGTCGGCGATCAACGGGATGCCAGTGCCTTCAAGGGCTGCGGCGACGTTGGCGATGGCGCTGATTTGCGGCACGCCGACACCGGCGACGATGCGGGTGGTGCAGATCGAGCCAGGGCCGATACCGACCTTGACCGCGTCGGCGCCGGCTTCGGCCAGGGCCTTGGCGGCGGCGCCAGTGGCGATGTTGCCGCCGATCACCTGCACGTCAGGGAAGTTCTGCTTGACCCAGCGAACGCGGTCGATCACACCTTTGGAATGGCCATGGGCGGTATCGACGACAACCACGTCCACGCCGGCATTGACCAGGGCGGCGACGCGATCACCGGTGTCCTTGCCGGTGCCGACCGCAGCGCCGACGCGCAGGCGACCCTGGTCGTCCTTGCTGGCCAGCGGGTAGGCTTTGGCTTTTTCGATGTCGTTGACGGTCATCATGCCCTTGAGGGTGAACTTGTCATCGACGATCAGCACGCGCTCGATGCGGTGCTTGTGCAGCAATTCGCGGACTTCGTCCTTGCTGGTGCCTTCCTTGACCGTGACCAGGCGCTCTTTCGGCGTCATGACCTGACGGACGGTGGCGTCCAGGCGATTCTCGAAACGCACGTCGCGGGAGGTGACGATGCCGACCAGATCGCCATCGTGCAGCACCGGAACGCCGGAGATGTTGTGCATGCGGGTCAGTTCGAACAGATCGCGCACCGTGGCATCAGCCTCGATGGTGATCGGGTCCTTGACCACGCCAGCCTCGAACCGCTTGACCTTGCGCACTTCGGCGGCCTGCTGTTCGATGGTCATGTTCTTGTGGATGATACCGATACCGCCTTCCTGGGCCATGGCGATGGCCAGACGGGCTTCGGTCACGGTGTCCATGGCGGCGGAAACCAGTGGGATATTCAGCTCGATGCCACGGGTAAGACGGGTTTTGAGACTGACTTCGTTAGGCAGCACCTCGGAATAACCGGGCACTAGGAGAATGTCGTCGAAGGTCAGGGCTTCTTGGCTGATACGCAGCATCGCGGGGGCTCCCGAGCGGGAAAATGGAAGCGCGCCATTATACTCATGCACCCCGCCGGGCTCAATGTAAAACTCTGTCTATTATTGGCGGGGTGATTGATGGGCCAAAACAGGTTCAGCGCTGCATTTGTGGCGAGGGGATTTATCCCCTCGCCACAGGGGCCGCGTGCTGGCTCCCCTACAACTCCACCCGCACCCAACTCACCGGCTGATCCAGCCAATCAGCAAATTCATCCAGAAACGCTTGCTTGAACCCGGCCTCCAGCCAGTTGTTGAAAATGAACCCCAGGTTGGAAAATGCGCAAGGTTGCAAGAACAGGAATCCGTTGATGTCGTCTTCATGCCCGCATTCAGGGCAGGTGAAGTTGTCGGTGCGGCCCGGCATCCAGTCTTCCAGGCTTTCGAACAGTGCCTCGCCGATTTCCTTGCGGCATTCGGCGCAGCCGGCTTCTTCGAGAAAGCCCTTGGCCGGTGTATAGATGCAACGCTTGGTGATGATTTCAAGGCCGTTGATCGCGTCGCCGAACGGCAAGACGTCGGGGTGCAGAACCACTTCGCGGGCACCCGGGGCGATGGCGTAGCCCATGCGATTGCCGGTGCGTCCGCATGTGGTCAGTTGTTCCTCGACGATATTCTTGCGCACCAGCCAGCGAAGGATGGCCCGGGCCCGAGGTTCGTGGACCGGCAGAGTGGAAATTCTCGGGACGATGATGCTTTGCGAATTCATGGTACGGCCTGGCGATATGCGTTGCGGTGCGATGGGAGGGCGGCAGCTTAATCCCTGGCCGAGTCAGGTCAAGCGCTCAGGTATCGCACGATCAAGGCGATGCCGCTGGCGAGTACCAGCCAGGTTACCAGGCGCACGAACGCCTCGCGGGACATCCTCATGGTCAAGTGACGCCCTATCCACAAACCCAGCGCCATGGCCGGCAACAAACACAGCGCCAGTACCAATAAGGGTAGTTCGGCATACACGCCTGCGACAGCGAACAGACTCAACCGCACCACGGTGCTGCAACTGATCAGCGCGCTTTGAGTGGCGCGCGCGGGGTCCTTGGGCAGCCGGCTGTTCAGATAGATGGCATACAAGAAGCCACCGCTGCCGAACAAGGCTCCGAACAATCCACCCACCGTGCCCATCGGAATCGCCCAGAGGGCCGACAATTGCGCGGGCCGGGCCTTTATCCACAGGCTGTAGATTGCATAGGCGCTGATGAACAGGCCCATCAACAACAGCAACAGATCGGACTTGAGGTTGAGCAGGAAAATCACCCCCAGGGTGCAGCCCACCGCCATGCACGGCAATAGCCGCAGCAGCTCCGTCCGGGACACATCCCGGCGTGAAGGCAGCAGGTTGCCGAACGCGGCGACAAAGTCCAACAGCACCAGCAGCGGGACGATCTTCGACAACGGCATGAACAGCAACAGGATCGGCGCAGCCACCAGCGCGGTGCCGAACCCGGCGATGCCGAACACGATGTAAGCCAGGGCGATGGCGAGGCCGATGACCAGCCAATCCATTGGAGCGAAGGCCCACTGGCCCAACCACGGCAGAAGATTCATCCGGCACTTCCTTGCTGACGAAGCGGCGACTTTAGTCAGATGCGGGGGGCATATCCAGCATTTGTGGTGACTGTTCCGCCGTCATCGCGAGCATGCTCGCTCCCACAGTGGGCCTGCATGGACACAAATGCCGTGTACGACGCAGAGCCTTTGTGGGAGCGAGCCTGCTCGCGATACTGGCGACTCGGTCTAATTGTCTCGACACATGGAGCTTCAGGCACAAATGCCCTTATCATGCCGCCCATGATTAAAGATCCCTTTGCCCGACTGGGCCTGGACCGCGAGGTCCTGACTGTCAGCCAGCTCAACGGCCGTGCGCGGGTGTTGCTTGAAGACGTGTTCAGCAACATCTGGGTCGAGGGCGAGATTTCCAACCTGGCCCGGCCGGCGTCCGGCCACGTGTACTTCACCCTCAAGGACAGCGGCGCCCAGGTGCGTTGCGCACTGTTCCGGCAGAACGCCGCTCGGGTGCGCCAGGCGTTGAAGGACGGGCTGGCGGTCAAGGTGCGCGGCAAGGTCTCGCTGTTCGAGGGCCGTGGCGACTATCAACTGATCCTCGACACCGTGGAGCCGGCTGGCGATGGCGCCCTGCGCCTGGCCTTCGATGCCCTGAAGGAAAAGCTCAGCGCCGAGGGCCTGTTCAGTGCCGAGCGCAAGGTCCCGCTGCCGGCTCATCCGCAACGCATCGGCATCATCAGCTCGCCCACCGGCGCAGTGATCCGAGACATCATCAGTGTCTTCCGCCGCCGCGCGCCGCAGATCGCTCTGACGCTGATCCCTACCGCGGTCCAGGGCCGCGAGGCCACCGCGCAGATCGTCCGCGCCTTGAAACTGGCAGACGCCCGGGGCTTCGATGCGCTGATCCTGGCCCGGGGCGGCGGTTCGTTGGAAGACCTGTGGTGCTTCAACGAGGAAGCCGTGGCCCGTGCCGTGGATGCCTGTGTCACGCCCATCGTCAGTGCTGTCGGCCATGAAACCGACGTGTCCATCAGCGATTTCGTCGCCGACGTGCGCGCCCCGACGCCATCCGCCGCCGCCGAACTGCTGGCGCCGGATGCCGGTGACCTGGTGCGCCGGGTTGAGAGCTTGCACCGCCGATTGGTGATGCGCATGCGCGACCGCTTGATGCGCGATCAATTGCGCCTTGAAGGCCTCATGCGACGCCTGCGCCATCCGGGCGAACGCCTGCGCCAGCAGGCCCAGCGCCTCGACGATTTGGACATGCGTCTGCGCCGGGCCTTCGAGCGCAGCCTCAATACCCGTCGCGAACGACTGATCCGCCTGGAAACCCGCTTGGCCGGGCAACATCCCGGTCGACAGCTGGCGTTGCTGCGCCATCGCCTGGACAGCCTCGCCACCCGCCTGCCCCGGGCCATGAATGAAGGCCTGAAAGCACGACGTCTGCAATTGCAGAACCAGATGCAGACCCTGCACATCGTCAGCCCCCTGGCGACCCTCGGCCGCGGCTACAGCATCCTGCTGGACGAACGAGGCCACGCGATCCGCAGCGCCGGCCAGACCCAGACCGGCCAGCGCCTGACCGCCCGTCTCGGTGAAGGCGAACTGCTGGTGCGCGTCGAAGACAACCACCTGACTCCCGTCACCCTTTCTTTACTGGATTGATCCATGCCGCGATTCCTGGCACCACTGCTGTTGCTCTGCCTGACCTTCAACGCCCACGCCGACAGCTACATCACCCGCCTGTTGAACAAACCGGTGCCCGGCGGCGTGGCCGTGGTCGATCTGGGCAATGCGCCCCAGGCGCCGAAAGCCAGTTACCAGGGCAAACCGGTGATGGTGGTCAAGGAACAGCAAAACTGGCTGGCGATTGTCGGCATTCCGCTGACGGTCCAGCCCGGCACCCAGCAGATCAAGAGTGGCGGCAGCACCCAGCCATTCGTGGTCGGCTATAAAAAGTATCCTGAGCAGCACATCACGTTGAAGAACAAGCGCCAGGTCAACCCGAACCCGGCGGACCTCAAGCGCATCGACGCCGAAATGGCCGTGCAGTTGAAGGCCTACCGCAGCTTCAGCCCGAACATCCCGAGCAATCTACTGTTGGACAAGCCAGTCGATGGTCCGCTGTCGAGCAAGTTCGGCGTGCGCCGCTTCTTCAACGGTGAAGAGCGCAACCCCCATGCCGGCCTGGACTTCGCCGTCCCCGCCGGCACGCCGATCAAGACCCCGGCAGCTGGCAAGGTGATCCTGACCGGCAATTTCTTCTTCAATGGCAACACCGTGTTCGTCGACCACGGTCAGGGTTTCATCAGCATGTTCTGCCACATGTCGAAGATCGACGTGAAAGTCGGCCAGCAACTGACACGGGGCACGGTGGTGGGCAAGGTCGGCTCCACCGGTCGGGCGACGGGACCGCATATGCATTGGAATGTCAGCCTGAACGATGCGCGGGTGGATCCGGCGATTTTCATTGGGGCGTTTCAGCCCTGAGCCTTGTGCTGAGGCGACTGGCCCCATCGCGAGCAGGCTCGCTCCCACCATTTTGAATGCGGCGCTCCCCTCATGTGGGAGCGAGCCTGCTCGCGATGACGGCAGCGGCATCCCCTTCAACACGGATTGCCGAGCCAGAAACATCGACGCAATAAAACTACAAATTTCACAAGAGCACGCGATTAAATCTCGCAAAACCTCCCCAAAGCAAAACTTCTCTCAATTTTTTCCGACTGCTTGCGATCCTTCCCCCACGCGGTTAGGGTTGAGGGCATGAAAACCTCTCATACCCTCATCCAGCTTCGCCAGCACCGCAGTCTGTGCCTCGTCAGCGCACGACTGCCGGGCTGACTCGCGTCACCTCGTCCAGGCTGTGAAGCCACCCCGTTCGAACCACCGGCAGGCCGCCTTTTTCCGGCCACGATAATAAAGGATTCCGCTCATGAGCATGCTCAAAGACCCGTCTTCCAAATACCGTGCGTTCCCGACCATCAACCTGCCGGATCGCACCTGGCCGTCGAAAACCATCACCACCGCGCCGATCTGGTGCAGTTCCGACCTGCGTGACGGCAACCAATCGCTGATCGAGCCGATGGACGCGGTCAAGAAGCTGCGCTTCTGGAAAACCCTGGTCGCCGTTGGCGTCAAGGAAATCGAAGCGTCGTTCCCAGCCGCCTCGCAGACCGACTTCGACTTTGTGCGCACCCTCATCGAGGGAGGCCACATCCCGGACGACACTACCATCCAGGTGCTGACCCAGGCCCGTGAAGACCTGATCGCCCGTACCTTCGAATCCCTGCGCGGCGCGAAGAAGGCCATCGTCCACCTCTACAACGCCACCTGCCCATCGTTCCGCCGCATCGTGTTCAACCAGGACAAGGAAGGCGTGAAGGAAATCGCGGTGAACGCGGCCAAGCTGTTCGTCAAATACGCCGCCCAACAGCCGGAAACCCAGTGGCAGTTCGAATACTCGCCGGAAACCTTCAGCGCCACCGAGCTGGAGTTCGCCAAGGAAGTCTGCGACGCCGTGATCGAAGTGTGGAACCCGACGCCCGAGCGCAAGGTGATCCTCAACCTGCCGGCCACCGTGGAAGTCGCCACCCCGAACGTCTATGCCGACCAGATCGAGTGGTTCCACCGCAACATCAGCCGCCGTGACAGCGTGCTCATCAGCCTGCACACCCACAACGACCGTGGCACCGGCGTAGCCGCCACCGAGCTGGGCCTGATGGCCGGCGCCGACCGTGTCGAAGGCTGCCTGTTCGGCAACGGCGAGCGCACCGGCAACGTCGACCTGGTGACCGTGGCCCTGAACCTCTACACCCAGGGCGTCGACCCTGAACTCGACTTCTCCGACATCGACGGCGTGCGCAAAGTGGTTGAAGAGTGCAACCAGATTCCGGTGCATCCACGTCATCCATACGTTGGCGACCTGGTCCACACCGCATTCTCCGGCTCCCACCAGGACGCCATCCGCAAGGGCTTCGCCCAGCAGAAACCGGACGCACTCTGGGAAGTGCCGTACCTTCCGATCGACCCGGCCGACATCGGCCGCAGCTACGAGGCGGTGATCCGCGTCAACAGCCAGTCGGGCAAGGGCGGCATCGCCTACCTGCTGGAGCAGGAATACGGCATCAGCCTGCCACGTCGCATGCAGATCGAATTCAGCCAGGTGGTACAGCGCGAAACCGATCGCCTGGGCCTGGAGATGACCGCCCAGCAGATCCACAGCCTGCTGCAACGCGAGTACCTGCAAGCCAACACCCCGTATGCACTGGTCAGCCATCGCCTGCAGGAAGAAAACGGCCACAGCGCCGTGGAAGTGGAAGTGGCCAGCAAGGGCCAGGGCGAAACCAACCTGCACTGGCGCGGCAAGGGCAACGGTGCGCTGGAGGCCCTGGTGGCCGGCCTGCCGATTCCCGTGGAGATCATGGACTACAACGAACACGCCATCGGCGCCGGCACCAACGCCAAGGCGGCGGCGTACATCGAACTGCGCGTCAACGGCGAGCGTCCGGTGCACGGCGTAGGCATCGATGAAAACATTACCACCGCCAGCTTCAAGGCGTTGTTCAGTGCACTGAACCGTTCGCTGAGCCAGCCGGAGGCGAAAGCGGCTTGATCGGCTGCTGAAAATGTAAAAAGGCCCTGGGGTGTGAACCTTGGGGCCTTTTTGTTTGGGCTGTTTTTTGTGTCGCCGATCAGGGCCTCATCGCGAGCAGGCTCGCTCCCACAGTGGATTTGTGGTGATCATCGATCCAGTGTGGGAGCGAGCCTGCTCGCGATGGCGACCGGTCAGGCAACCAAATGTCAGGCGTGGGTATCAACCCCAACCGTCATAGCCTGCAACAACGCGCCGCGCAGGGTCTGCAAGGCAGCCTGAGTGCCCATGATCTGGGTCTGGATAGCCATTGCCTGCTGAGCCTTCTGCTCTTCACTGGCCTGGCTCTTCTGCACGCGAGCCAACTGCGCTTGCTGTTGGGCCAACAGCTTTTCGGTCTGTTCGATCTGCTTCTTGATCTGTTCGATGACATCCACCCCCTTGCTGGCGGGTGCACCGGCGACGTTGGCGCCGCTGGTATCGACCTTCAGTGACGCTTCCTTTTCACTGCCGGCCTCCGTTGATGCAGTCGTATCATCAGTTGTCCCTTTGATCGAGACTTTAGGCGTCGACATCGAGTAAGGGCTAGCAATCGTTGCGCTGATAGTGGTCATAGGTGTTCTCCTTGGCTGCCCGTTTATCGGCCTACCCTGACACTTCTTGAGGGCTGAATCGTTTCAATCAGATGAATTCGAATCGGTCGGCATCCAGGTTCGCCGGGAACCGCGTGCGATACGCCGCCAGATCCGCCGCACTCAAACTCACCATGAACACGCCGTCGGCCTCCCCTACGCTGAGCAAGGTTTCGCCCTGGAAGTCCAGCACCTGGCTGTCACCGGCATAGGCGAAGCCCTTGCCGTCGGTGCCGATGCGATTCACCGCCGCCACGTAGCACAGGTTTTCGATGGCCCGTGCCGGCAGCAGGCGGTTCCAATGCAGGCGCCGGGCGCCCGGCCAGTTGGCCGTGTACAGCAGCAGGTCGGTGTCCTCGGCGTCACGACTCCAGGCCGGGAAACGCAGGTCGTAGCAAATCAACGGGCGGACCCTCCAGCCCTTGAGCTCGAACAGCACCTGGCGGTCGCCCGGCGTGTAGTGGTTATGCTCGCCGGCCATGCGGAACAGGTGACGCTTGTCGTAATGCAGCACTTCGCCGTCCGGTCGGGCCCAGAGCAGGCGATTGCGATGGCTGCCATCGGCGGCCTGGACGATCAGGCTGCCGGTGATCACCGCGTCCAGCCGCGATGCCTGGGTCCGGAGCCACACGCTGGTGGGACCGTGCTCCGGCTCCGCGAGCGCCTCGGATTCCATGGAGAATCCGGTGGTGAACATCTCCGGCAGGATGATCAAGTCCGCGCCGCTCGCCTGTTCCAGCAAGCCTTCGAAATGTTCGAGGTTGGCTTCGCGGTCATGCCACGCCAGGGTGGTCTGGATCAACGCCACATTGAGATTGGGCAACGCACTCAGATCACGCATAGCTTTTGCGCTGCTTCGCGCAGCGTCTCCTCACGTTTGGCAAAGCACAGCCGCACCAGGCGCTGGCCTTGAGGTGGATTCTGGTAGAACACCGACACCGGAATCGCCGCCACGCCGTGCTCACGGGTCATCCAGACCGCCATGTCGACGTCGTTCAAGTCCGGGCGGATCCGGGAGTAGTCCACCAACTGGAAATAAGTGCCGGCCACCCGCTTGAAGCTGAAACGCGACGGGGCCAGCAGATCGCAGAACAGGTCGCGCTTGGCCTGGTAGAAGCCGGGCAATTGTTCGACATGTTCCGGATGATCGGCCATGTAGTCGGCCAGGGCATACTGCAAGGGCGTGACGCCGCAGAAGCTGACGTACTGGTGCACTTTGCGCAGCTCAGCCGTCAGGGCCGGTGGCGCCACGACGTAGCCGGTCTTCCAGCCGGTGACGTGGTAGGTCTTGCCGAACGAACTGACCACGAAGGCCCGCCGATACAGTTCCTCATGGGCCAGGACGCTGGCATGGGGCACGCCGTCGAACACCAGGTGTTCATAGACCTCATCGCTGACCAGGTAGATGTCGCGATCACGGATCAGCGCTGCCAACTGGTCCAGTTCGGCGCGGCTGATCAGGGCGCCACTGGGGTTGTGCGGCGTGTTGAGAACGATCATGCGCGTACGCGGGCTGAGGGCTTCGCCGAGCTTCTGGAAATCGATGGCAAAGTCATCCAGGCCCAGTTGAACGTGCACGCAACGCCCACCGGCCAGTTGGACAGCGGGTTCGTAACTGTCATAACTGGGATCGAATACGATCACTTCGTCGCCGCTTTGGACCACCGCCGCGATGGCGCAGAAAATCGCCTGGGTCGCGCCAGGGGTCACGGTGACTTCCTGATCGGCATCAACACTGGCACCGTAGCTGCGGGCAATCTTCGCCGCGATCTGCTGACGCAGGGCCGGCAGGCCGGTCATCGGCGAGTATTGGTTATGGCCTTGGGCGATATGCCGGCCCACCGCATCGCGCAAGGCCTGCGGGCCATCGAAGTCGGGGAAGCCTTGGGACAGGTTCAGCGCACCGGTCTGTGCGGCAAGCTGGGACATCTGGGTGAAAATCGTGATGCCGACATTCGGCAACTTGCTGGTGATCATCAAGGCTTCTCTGCGTCTGCACCCGGCTCTGGCGCGGCGCGGGAGAGGTCGAGGATAGCCCAATCGCCGGGCATGAAAAAGGGTGCCGCGAGGGGCACCCTTTTTCATGCTGACGACACCCCCCTTGTGGGAGCGAGCCTGCTCGCGATAGCGGTGGGTCAGCTTGCATCGAGGTTGCTGTCCTGACGCTTCGCGAGCAGGCTCGCTCCCACAGGGGATCGGCGCAGGCTTTCGATCAGCGCTTGTCCCGGCGCTTCTTCTCGGCCTTCTTGTGGTGGGACATCAAGCGGCGCTTCTTGTTGACCTGGCGGTCGGTGAGCGTGTTCTTGTTGCCTTCGTACGGGTTCTCGCCGCCCTTGAACTCGATGCGGATCGGCGTGCCGACCAGCTTCAGGACGCGGCGATAGGTGTTCTCCAGGTAACGCACGTACGACTTGGGCACCTTCTCGATCTGGTTGCCGTGGATCACGATGATCGGCGGGTTGGCGCCGCCCAAGTGAGCGTAGCGCAGCTTGATCCGGCGGTTGTTGACCATCGGTGGCGCGTGCTCGCTGACCGCATCTTCCAGGATCTGGGTCAGGCGATTGGTCGGCCAGCGGGTGACCGCCGACTTGAACGAGTTCTGCACCGACGCGTAGAGGTTGCCCACGCCCGTGCCGTGCAGCGCCGAGATGAAGTGGATGTCGGCGAAGTCGACGAAGAACAGCCGGCGCTGCAATTCGACCTTCACGTAATCACGTTCGCTCGGGGTCATGCCGTCCCACTTGTTGATGGCGATGACCAGCGCACGCCCGGCTTCCAGGGCAAAGCCCAGCAGGTTCAGGTCGTGATCGACCACGCCTTCGCGGGCGTCCATCACGAAGATCACCACGTTGGCGTCCTTGATCGCCTGCAGCGTCTTGACCACGGAGAACTTCTCGACTTCTTCGTGGATCTTGCCCCGCTTGCGCACACCGGCGGTGTCGATCAGCGTGTACTTCTCGTCGTTACGCTCGAACGGGATGTAGATACTGTCGCGGGTGGTGCCGGGCTGGTCGTACACGATGACCCGGTCTTCGCCGAGCATGCGGTTGACCAGCGTCGACTTGCCCACGTTCGGGCGGCCGATGATCGCGATCTTGATCCCGTCCTTTTCGCTCGGGCCCGGAATGCGCTTGGCTTCCTCGCCTTCGGCAACGATTTCTTCCTCGCCCTCTTCGGGCTCGTCTTCATCGTCTTTCGGGAAATCCGCCAGGGCAACTTCCAGCAACTGGCTGATGCCACGACCGTGGGCACCGGCAATCGGAATCGCCTGGCCCATGCCCAATGGCGCAAACTCGGCGCGGGCCATGTCCGGGTCGATGTTGTCGACCTTGTTGGCGACCACATGGGAGCGCTTGTTACGTTTGCGCAAATGCTCGGCGATCATCTGGTCGGCAGCGGTAAAACCGGCCTTGGCGTCTACCAGGAACAGCACAACATCTGCTTCTTCAATGGCCAGCAGCGATTGCTCGGCCATTTTCTCGTCCATGCCGTGTTCGTCACCGGAGATACCGCCGGTGTCGATCAGAATGTAGGTACGCCCTTGCCACTTGGCCTCACCGTACTGGCGATCACGGGTCAGACCGGACAAGTCGCCGACAATGGCGTCGCGAGTCCTGGTCAGGCGATTGAACAAGGTGGACTTGCCGACGTTCGGTCGGCCCACCAGGGCGATTACGGGAACCATGCGGCTCTCCACTTCGTTATTTCAGAAAATACAAAAGCCGCTGCGAGGCAGCGGCTGGTGCTCAGGTGAAGCCGCCTGGGGAAATTATCCCCAAGCATAGTCTTACTTGATGGTCAGGGCTTCCAGTTTGCCGCTGTTGCCATACACATAGATCATGTTGCCTGCCACCAGCGGACGGGCACGCAGGCCGTCGCTGTCGATGCGCTCGCGGCCGACGAAACGGCCGTCCACCTGGCTCAGCAGGTGCAGGTAACCTTCCAGGTCACCCACTGCCACGTAGCTGGAGAACACTTCCGGGGCCGACAACTGGCGACGGGCCAGAGAGTCGTTGCTCCACAGCGCGGTGGTGGAACGCTCGTCGACGCCCTCAACCGTGCCCGAGGACAGGCTCACGTAGACGCTGCCGAAACCCTGGGCGACGCCGGCGTAGCTGGATGCATCGCGCTGCCACAACGGGCGGCCGGTTTCCAGGTCCAGTGCCGCGACGCGGCCTTGGTAGCTGGCGACGTACAGCGTGCCACCGGACAGCAGCAGACCGCCGTCGATGTCGACCACGCGCTCCAGCTCCGAACGACCTTGCGGGATGGCAACACGTTGTTCCCACACCGGCACACCGTTGGAAATATCCAGGGCGACCACTTTACCGGTGGACAACCCGGCTACCGCGAGACGGTTGGTGACAACCGGCGCGCTGGTGCCCCGCAGGGTCAGTACCGCTGGAGTGCTGTCATACACCCAGCGCTGGTTGCCGCTGGCGGCATCCAGGCCGATCAGGCGGTCGTCCTGGGTCTGGACCACAACCACGTCACCATTGGTGGCCGGCGGTGCGAGCACTTCGCTGGTCACGCGGGCACGCCACTTTTCTTCACCGCTGCTGGCGTCCAGGGCGACGATCTCGCCCTTGAGGGTGCCGATCATGACCAGCCCATAGCCCACGCCAACGGCGCCAGACACAGGCAGCTCAAGGTCCTTCTCCCACTTCACGTCGCCGTTCAGGCGGTCCATTGCCATGACCACGCCCGTGACGTCGCTGGCATAGAGGGTGTCGCCGTCGATGGCCGGCACCAGCATGTTGTAGGTTTCGCCCTGGCCGTCACCGATGGTGCGGCTCCACTGCTTTTGCAGCACGACTTCTTCTTTGAAGTCGGTCAGTTCGGCCGGCGGCAGTTCTTTCTTGCTGTTGCTGCTGCAACCCGCGGCCAGAATGGCCAGAGCCAGCAATGCTGCATGTTTCCAACGGATCACGTCACGCATCCCCTTTGGCCAGGTCGTCCAGCTTGATTTGCAGGCCACCGACTGCGGCTTCGTCCGACAGCGCAGCCTTGGCTTTTTGGTAGGCCGCATGGGCCTCGTCGGCACGACCCAGTTGCACCAGCAGGTCGCCCTTGAGCTCTTCGCGAGTCGCCAGGAAGGCTTTGTCGGCATCACCGGCAAGCAGCTTCAACGCGTCTTCGGCCTTGTTCTGCGCAGCCAGTACCTGGGCCAGGCGCTGACGCGCCACTTCGCCCAGGGTCGGGTTGGCCGGCTTGTCGACGATGCTCTTGAGCTCGGCGGCGGCGTCATCCAGCTTGCCGCTGTCCACCGCAACCTTGGCCACGAACAGATGGCCATATTGGGCGTAAGCGGTGCCGCCGAATTCCTTGTCCAGCTTGCCGGCCAGGTCCGCCACGCGGGCAGCGTCAGGCTTGCCATCCGGGGTCAACGTGGTTTCCAGCAATTGCTGGTAGAGCATCGAGGCGCCTTGCGACTGGTTGCTCTGGTATTTCTGGAAGGCCTGCCAGCCGAACACGATGACCAGCGCCAACAGGCCGCCAGTGACCAGGGGCTTGCCGTTGCGCGTCCACCAGTCCTTCAAATCCGCCAGCTGTTCATCTTCGGTACTCGACACCCCAATACTCCTTAATCGCTAAATCGGCTGTTTGACAGCTTCAACCCTGCACGACGCAGGTGGCCAGGTGTGCAGCAAGCGCATCCCAGGCAATGCTTTGTTGTTCGCCCTGGCCACGCAGGGGTTTGAAACCTACCACTTGTTGGGCCAGTTCGTCGTCACCCAGGATCAGTGCATACAGCGCACCGCTCTTGTCGGCCTTCTTGAACTGGCTCTTGAAGCTGCCGGCGCCGGCGTTGATCTGCAGGCGCAGGTTGGGCAACTGGTCACGCACCCGTTCGCTCAAGGCCAAAGCCGCCAGTTCGGCTGCTTCGCCGAAAGCGCACAGGTAGACGTCAACCTGACGGGCCAGTTCTTCGGGCACCTTATCCAGGGCTTCGAGCATCAGCACCAGCCGTTCGATGCCCATGGCAAAGCCCACGCCCGGCGTCGGCTTGCCGCCCATCTGCTCCACGAGGCCGTCATAACGGCCGCCGGCACACACGGTGCCCTGGGCGCCGAGTTTGTCGGTGACCCATTCGAAAACGGTCTTGCTGTAGTAATCCAGGCCACGGACCAGTTTCGGGTTGATCACGTAGGGAATGCCGGCGGCATCCAGGCGGGCCTTGAGGCCTTCGAAGTGCACGCGAGACTCTTCGTCCAGGTAGTCGGCCAGTTTCGGCGCGTCCACCAGCACGGCCTGGGTGTCCGGGCTCTTGGTGTCCAGCACCCGCAGCGGGTTGGTCTTCAAGCGGCGCTGGCTGTCTTCGTCCAGGTGCTCGAGGCGGGCCGACAGGAACTCCACCAGCGCATCACGGTAGCGGGCGCGGGCTTCGGCCGTACCGAGGCTGTTGAGCTCCAGCTTGACTGCATCACGGATGCCCAGCTCGCCCCACAGGCGCCAGGTCAGCACGATCAGTTCCGCGTCGATGTCCGGACCGTCGAGGTTGAACACCTCGCAACCGATCTGGTGAAACTGGCGATAGCGCCCTTTCTGCGGGCGCTCGTGGCGGAACATCGGGCCGATGTACCAGAGTTTCTGCACTTGGCCACCGCCGGTGATGCCGTGCTCCAACACCGCACGCACGCAGGCCGCCGTGCCTTCGGGGCGCAGGGTCAGGGAATCGCCGTTGCGGTCGTCGAAGGTGTACATCTCTTTTTCGACGATGTCGGTCACTTCGCCGATGGAGCGCTTGAACAGCTCGGTGAACTCGACGATGGGCATGCGGATCTGGCGATAACCGTAGTTATCCAGCAAACGCGCCACGGTGCCCTCGAAATAGCGCCACAGGGGCGTCTGTTCGGGCAGGATGTCGTTCATGCCACGGATGGCTTGCAGGGACTTGCTCACAGAATTTCCTTAGATTCGTTCGATCAGCCGCGTGCGATGACCGCTGCGTCGGCTTCGACCTTTTCGGCCGCCTTCTCGCGGATCAGCTTTTCCAGCTCGTCCACCAGATTGTCATTCGTCAGTTTCTGCGACGGCTTACCGTCGATGTAAATCAGGTTCGGTGTACCGCCAGTCAGGCCGATATGGGCCTCCTTGGCTTCACCCGGCCCGTTGACCACGCAACCAATCACCGCGACATCCAGCGGCACCAGCAGGTCTTCGAGGCGCCCTTCCAGCTCGTTCATGGTCTTGACCACATCGAAGTTCTGCCGCGAGCAGCTCGGGCAGGCGATGAAGTTGATCCCACGGGAACGCAGGTGCAGGGACTTGAGAATGTCGTAGCCGACTTTCACTTCCTCAACCGGATCGGCCGCCAACGAAATGCGGATGGTATCGCCAATCCCCTCGGCGAGCAGCATACCGAGGCCGACGGCGGATTTCACCGTGCCCGAACGCAACCCACCGGCTTCGGTGATGCCCAGGTGCAGCGGCTGGACGATTTCCTTGGCGAGCAGGCGGTAGGCTTCGACGGCCATGAACACGTCGGAGGCCTTCACGCTGACCTTGAAGTCCTGGAAATTCAGACGTTCGAGGTGCTCGACATGGCGCAGCGCCGACTCTACCAGCGCGGCCGGCGTAGGTTCGCCGTATTTCTTTTGCAGGTCTTTTTCCAGAGAACCGGCGTTGACGCCGATGCGGATCGGAATGCCCCGGTCGCGGGCGGCATCCACCACGGCACGCACGCGGTCTTCACGACCGATGTTGCCCGGGTTGATGCGCAGGCAATCGACGCCCAGTTCGGCCACGCGCAAGGCGATGCGGTAATCGAAATGAATGTCGGCCACCAGCGGCACCTTGACCAATTGCTTGATCTTGCCGAACGCCTCGGCGGCATCCATGTCCGGCACCGAAACCCGCACGATGTCTACGCCAGCGGCTTCCAGACGGTTGATCTGGGCGACGGTGGCAGCCACGTCGTTGGTGTCGCTGTTGGTCATGCTCTGCACAGCGATAGGCGCATCGCCGCCCACGGGCACGTTGCCGACCCAGATCTTGCGGGATTCGCGACGTTTGATTGGAGATTCGCCGTGCATGACTTATTGACCCAACTTCAGGCGAGCAGTCTCGCCGGTGGTGAACGGAGCCACGTCGACCGGCTGGCCGTTGTAGCTGACCTGAGCGCCACGGGCATAACCCAGGCGCACGGCAAACGGCGGCTTGCCATTGATGGATGTGCTGTCGCCCTTGCGCTTGAGGCCACTGAACAGCACCTTGCCGTTGCCATCGGTCACCTGGGTCCAGCAGTCGGCCGTGAATTGAATCTGTACCTGGCCTTCACCGGCGACGGGCGCCACAGGTGCAGCCGGGGCGGTGGCCGGCGCCGTCGGAGCCGCCACGGTCGGTGCTGGCGTGGCCGGCGCCGGCGTTGCGGGGGCTGCCGGGGCCGGTGCAACCGGCGCGCTGGAGGCTGCCGCAGGCGCGGTCGGGGCCGTAGGTGTCGCGGGAACACTCGGCTCGGCGCCGGCTTCGGCATCTGCGCCGTCCTGGCCTTGCGGCAACGCCAGGCTGGTTTCGCCTTCGGTTTGGCCCTCCAGCACCGCCTGATCTTCCGGTTCGTCCAGCGGGTGAATTCGGGTGGTGCCGTCAGCACCCTCCACTTCCACATGTTCCGGGGCCATGGCGACCGGCTCCTTGGTACGCAGGGACGTCTGATCCTGCCACCAGATGAAACCGCCCCCAATCACCGCGATCAGCAACAACAGGCTGACGATTCGCAAAATGGTGTGGGAAACGCGAACCGGCTCCTCGATGCGCCCCAGGCTGTGCACGCTGCTGCCCTGGGCATCGGAACCGGTGTATTGATCGAATTGCTGGACCAGTACGGTCTGGTCCATGTCGAGCAACTTGGCATAGGCACGGATGTAGCCCCGGGCGAAGGTGTGCCCTGGCAGCTTGTCGAACGCGCCCGCTTCCAGATTGCTCAGGGAAGCCACGGTAAGATTGAGCTTGAGGGCCACTTGGGCCAGCGACCAACCATTGCTTTCGCGGGCTTGACGCAGGGTCTCACCGGGATTTACGCGAGTCGCTGCTACAACTTCGGGATGCGCCGCTTTCATCATTGCTCCGACAGGTATTGCTGATATTCCGGCGTACCGGGATAGAGTCTTTTGAGTTGCAGGCCGTAGCTGGCGGCCTTGTCGCGATCTTCAAACACATGGGCCAGCCGAACGCCGAGCAATAGACTACGTGCATTTTGCTCGCTCAGCAGGCTAAAACGTTCGTAATAGTCGCGTGCGGGCACATAATGCCTGTCTTCGTAAGACAACTCAGCCATTTCCAACAGGGCCCGGGGCTGCTGGCGGTTGAGCCGCAACGCCTTTTCCAGCTGCTGGCGGGCCAGGTCGCGCTGACCGAGTTTTGCAGCGGTCATTCCAAGGTTCTCGAACACTCGAGAACGTTCGGGATAAAGCGTATCGGCGGCGGCCTGCTCGAAACGCTCGTAGGCCTCTTTGTAGCGCTGTTGTTCGTAAAGGAAACTGCCGTAATTGTTCAGGATCCGCGCATCCTGAGGCCGGGCGGACAATGCCTTGCGAAAATGCTCGTCGGCCAGCTCGGGCTCCAGCTCGGCCTGGAACACCAAGGCCAGGGCCGCGTTGGCATCGGCGTCGGAACTGTCCAGCTCCAGGGCTTTCTTGAGCGGGACCTTGGCCCGTTCGGTCATGCCCTGCTGCAGGTAGCCGATGCCCAGTTGCACATAGGCCACACGGGCCTCATCGCGGCCCTTGCTGGTCTTCATCGGGTTGTAGTCGCCCGACAAGACACACCCGGCGCAAAGCCCGGTCAACAGCAACAGCAGCGCGAAGCGCAGGGACATGGAGTTCCTCTCTTAGTGACCGTTCGCAGCGTTCTGCACCGCATCGTCGGCGTTCAATTCGCGCACGGCGATGTAGCGTTCGCTGCGACGGGTGCGATCCAGCACCTGTCCGACCAATTGACCGCAGGCCGCGTCGATGTCTTCACCACGGGTGGTGCGCACGGTGACGTTGAAGCCTGCGTGATGAAGCTGATCCTGGAAGCGACGAATCGCGTTGTTGCTCGGACGCTCGTAGCCGGAATGCGGGAACGGGTTGAACGGGATCAGGTTGATCTTGCATGGGATGTTCTTGAGCAGCTCGATCATCTCGACCGCATGCTCGACCTTGTCGTTCACATCCTTGAGCAGGGTGTATTCGATGGTCAGTACACGCTTTTCGCCCAGGGCCGACATGTAGCGCTGGCAAGAGTCCAGCAGCATCTTGAGCGGGTATTTCTTGTTGATCGGCACCAATTGGTTACGCAATGCGTCGTTGGGCGCGTGCAGGGACAACGCCAGGGAGACGTCGATGTGCTTGGCCAGCTCATCGATCATCGGCACCACGCCGGACGTGGACAGGGTCACCCGGCGCTTGGAAATGCCGTAGCCCAGGTCATCCATCATCAGGTGCATGGCGGCGACGACGTTGTCGAAGTTCAGCAGCGGCTCACCCATGCCCATCATCACCACGTTGGTGATGGCACGGTCGACGGTCGCCGGGACGCTGCCAAAGGATTTGTTGGCAATCCACACTTGGCCGATCACCTCGGCGGCGGTGAGGTTGCTGTTGAAGCCTTGCTTGCCGGTGGAGCAGAAACTGCAATCCAGGGCACAGCCTGCCTGGGACGAAACGCACAAGGTGCCGCGTTTGCCCTGGGGAATGTATACGGTTTCGACGCAGCTGCCGGACGCCACACGCACCACCCACTTGCGGGTACCGTCGCTGGAAATGTCCTGGCTGACCACTTCGGGGCCGCGAATCTCGGCAACTGCCTTGAGTTTTTCACGCAAGGCCTTGCCGACATTCGTCATGGCGTCGAAATCGTCGACGCCAAAGTGGTGAATCCATTTCATCACCTGGCCGGCACGGAAACGCTTCTCCCCGATCGAGTCGAAGAATTTCTCCATTTCCGGCTGGGTCAGGCCCAACAGGTTGGTTTTGCCGTTCGATGTAGTCATGGATTCACCTTCACTCAAAAGCCTGGGCTTAGCGAGTGGTTACTTCAGTAGCGGAGAAAAAGTAAGCGATTTCGCGAGCAGCAGCGGCTTCGGAGTCCGAACCGTGAACGGCGTTGGCGTCGATGGACTGGGCGAAGTCAGCGCGGATGGTGCCTGGAGCGGCTTCTTTAGGGTTGGTAGCGCCCATCAGCTCACGGTTGCGAGCGATAGCGTTTTCGCCTTCCAACACCTGAACGACAACCGGACCGGAAGTCATGAACGCAACCAGCTCACCGAAGAAACCGCGCTCGCTGTGCTCAGCGTAGAAGCCTTCGGCTTCGGCCTTGGACAGTTGCTTCATTTTCGAAGCGACAACGCGCAGGCCAGCGTCTTCAAAACGGGAAACGATCTTGCCGATCACGTTTTTAGCAACGGCGTCAGGCTTGATGATGGAGAAAGTACGTTGAACAGCCATGGTGTAACTCCAGAAACGGTAATGTGCGAAAAATTAAACCCGCGAATTATACGCGGGTTCAGGGGTATTGCCTAACCTGCCGGCTCGATCAGTCGATTTCTTCGATCCAGAGCTGCTGGACCGCCTCCAGGACTTTCTCGCCACAACGACCGGAGGTGCTGTCGAAGTCGGGAAGCTCCATGATCCAATGTTGCAGATCGACGAAATTGACAGCCATCGGGTTCACGTCCGGCTTGGCTTCAGCCAACTCTTCGGCGATGCGTTGTACATCATTCCAACCATAGCTCATGACAGTGTCACCATCAGTGCGGCGCTTCGGCCGCATGGTTAAGCGAATATTTCGGAATCTCGACGGTCAGGTCTTCAGTACCGACCTTGGCCTGGCAAGCCAGGCGCGATTGCGCTTCCAGGCCCCAGGCCTTGTCGAGGTAATCTTCTTCCAGTTCGTCCGCTTCTTCCAGCGAATCGAAGCCCTCGCGAATGATGCAATGGCAGGTCGTGCAAGCACAGACGCCGCCACAGGCGCTTTCCATTTCGATATGGTGTTCATGGGCCAGTTCAAGGATAGAGATCCCAGGCTCAGCCTCCACTACCATGCCCTCGGGGCAGAACTTCTCGTGGGGCAAAAAAATCACCTGCGGCATCAATTACTCCTCGATTTCATTCAGGTTACGCCCCGCCAGGGCGGCTTTGACCGTTGAATCCAGGCGGCGGGCGGCAAAGGCATCGGTGACGCTCGACAGACGCTTGGTCTGCTGCTCGATGGCATAGCCATCGGTGCCTTTGATCAATTCGGACAATTCCTGCATCTGCATTTCGATGACCATGCGCTCTTCGGCGTCCAGCAGGCGGTCGCCGTCGGCCTCCAGGGCGCCCTGCACGGCTTCGATCAGGCGCTGGGCGTCGACTTGCTGCTCGCGCAACACGCGGGCCACTTTGTCATCGCCCGCGTACTGGAAGGAATCCTTGAGCATCCGGGCGATTTCGCCGTCGGTCAGGCCATAGGACGGCTTGACCTGGATGCTGGCCTCGACGCCCGAGCCCAGCTCGCGAGCGGAGACGTTGAGCAAACCATCGGCATCGACCTGAAAGGTCACGCGGATCTTCGCCGCACCGGCGACCATGGCCGGAATACCGCGCAATTCGAAACGCGCCAGGGAACGGCAGTCACTGATCAGTTCACGCTCGCCTTGCAGCACGTGGATCATCATGGCCGACTGGCCGTCTTTATAAGTGGTGAAATCCTGGGCGCGAGCAACGGGGATGGTGGTGTTGCGCGGAATCACCTTCTCCATCAGGCCGCCCATGGTTTCCAGGCCCAGGGACAATGGGATGACGTCGAGCAGCAGCAGTTCGCCGCCGTCGCGCTTGTTGCCGGCCAGGGTATCGGCCTGGATCGCGGCACCGATGGCGACCACCTGATCCGGGTCGATTTCGGTGAGCGGCTGGCGACCGAAAGCCTCGGCCACGGCTTCGCGAACCCGAGGCACGCGAGTCGAACCGCCGACCATGACCACGGCCTTGACGTCTTCGATCTCGACGCCGGAATCACGCACGGCGCGCCGGCAGGCCTTGAGGCTGCGGGCGACCATCGGCTCGATCAGCGCGTCAAAAGCTTCGCGACTCAGGGACGCTTTCCACTCGCCATAGACCACTTCAACGCTCGCGGCGTCGGTCAGGGCTTCCTTGGCCGCGCAGGCGGTTTGCAGCAGATGGCGCTGCGCACCCGGATCGAGGTCGGCGGACAGACCCGCCTGCTCGATGATCCAGCCAGCAATGGCGTGATCGAAGTCATCGCCACCCAGGGCGCTGTCGCCACCGGTGGCCAGGACTTCGAATACACCGCCGGTCAGGCGCAGGATGGAGATATCGAACGTGCCACCGCCCAGGTCATAGATTGCGACCAGCCCTTCGGCATGCTGGTCCAGACCATAGGCCACCGCCGCGGCGGTCGGCTCGTTGAGCAGGCGCAGCACGTTGAGGCCGGCCAACTTGGCCGCGTCCTTGGTAGCCTGACGCTGGGCATCGTCGAAATAAGCCGGGACAGTGATGACCGCACCCACCAATTCGCCACCCAACGCGGCCTCGGCGCGCTGGCGTAACACCTTGAGGATATCGGCCGATACTTCCACCGGACTTTTCGGCCCCTGCACGGTTTCGATGAACGGCATGTGGGACTCGCCGCCGACGAAGCGGTACGGCAGTTGATCACCCAGTTGCTTGACGTCGGACAGACCACGACCCATCAAGCGCTTGACTGAAACAATGGTGTTCAACGGATCGGTGGCGGCGGCCAGCTTGGCCGACTCGCCCACTTCGACGCGATCGGCGTGGTAGCGCACGGCAGACGGCAGGATCACCCGCCCCTGCTCGTCGGCCAGCGGTTCGGAAAGACCGCTGCGTACGGCAGCGACCAGGGAATTGGTGGTACCCAAGTCGATCCCCACAGCCAGGCGACGCTGGTGCGGTTGTGGACTTTGGCCGGGTTCGGCGATCTGCAGTAGGGCCATCGTAATCAGGACTTATCTGTAATCAGGCGTGCGACCGGAGCGGCACTGGGTTAATCGTCGAGGCGCTCTTCCAGCTGGCGCACTTCGTAGGTGAGCTTGTCGAGGAACTGCATGCGCCGCATCAGGCGCTCGGCCTGTTCGCGTTGCGCGGCATCGTTCCAACAGGCTGCGAAGCTGTCGTTCAGTTGCTGCTGGGCGTCTTTGAGGCGGCGCTTGAAAGCGGTGACACCGGCCAGGTCGGCACTGTCCTGCAGATCTTCGAGCTCTTCGCGCCATTGCATCTGCTGCAACAGAAACTCGGGATCGTGGACCGTGACTTCCAGGGGCAGCTCATGGCCGCTGATGGCGAGCAGGTAACGCGCGCGCTTGGCCGGATGCTTGAGCGTCTGGTACGCCTCGTTGAGGTTCGCGGACTGCTCGAGCGCACGCCGCTGCTCGGCCTCGGAGGCGTCAGCGAAACGGTCCGGGTGGACACCACGGGCCAGCTCCAGATAACGCGCGGACAACTGATCGAGATCCAGCTGAAAAGCAGGCTGCAACTGGAACAAGGCAAAATGACAAGGAGTACCCACAAGCCGCCTCAGATGTTGAAGCTTTCGCCGCAGCCACACTCACCGCGCACGTTGGGGTTGTTGAACTTGAAGCCTTCGTTCAACCCTTCCTTGACGAAATCCAGCTCAGTGCCGTCCAGGTACGTCAGGCTTTTCGGGTCGATGATCACTTTTTGACCATGACTCTCGAACACCTGGTCGTCTTCGCCGACTTCATCGACGAATTCCAGTACATAGGCAAGGCCGGAACAACCGGTGGTGCGAACACCCAGGCGGATGCCCTCGCCCTTGCCGCGCCCCGCGAGGGAGCGCTGTACGTGTTTGGCGGCTGCTTCTGTCATCTGGATAGCCATGGAAAACTCCTTACCTGTCGCGGTTCAGATCAAGCCTTTCTTCTGCTTGTAGTCGCGAACGGCGGCCTTGATGGCGTCTTCAGCGAGTACCGAGCAGTGGATTTTCACTGGCGGCAGGGCCAGTTCTTCGGCCAGCTGGGTGTTCTTGATGGTTTCGGCTTCGTCGATGGTCTTGCCCTTCATCCACTCGGTGGCCAGGGAGCTGGACGCGATGGCCGAGCCGCAGCCGTAGGTTTTGAACTTGGCGTCTTCGATGATGCCCTGCTCGTTGACCTTGATCTGCAGACGCATCACGTCGCCGCAGGCCGGGGCGCCGACCATACCGGTGCCGACATCAGGATCCTGCGCGTCCATCTTGCCGACGTTGCGCGGGTTCTCGTAGTGGTCGATGACCTTTTCGCTATATGCCATTTGCTTCAATCCTCATCAATGAGTCGCTCTGGTGGCGACTTCTTCAGTGCGCCGCCCACTCGATCTTCGAGATGTCGACGCCGTCTTTGTACATGTCCCAGAGCGGCGACAGAGCGCGCAGCTTGGTCACGGCCTCGCAGACTTTCTGCGCGGCGTAATCGATTTCTTCTTCGGTGGTGAAGCGGCCGAAGGTGAAGCGGATCGAGCTGTGGGCCAGTTCGTCGTTGCGGCCCAGGGCGCGCAGTACGTACGAAGGCTCGAGGGACGCCGAGGTGCACGCCGAACCGGACGACACGGCCAGATCCTTGAGCGCCATGATCAGCGACTCGCCTTCAACGTAGTTGAAGCTCAGGTTCAGGTTGTGCGGGACGCGGGCGGTCATGCTGCCGTTGACGTAGAGCTCTTCCAGGTGCTCGACCTGCTTGAAGAAGCGGTCGCTCAGGGCCTTGATGCGCACGTTCTCGGCGGCCATGTCTTCCTTGGCAACACGGAAGGCTTCACCCATGCCGACGATCTGGTGGGTCGCCAGGGTGCCGGAACGCATGCCGCGCTCGTGACCGCCACCGTGCATGGTCGCTTCGAGGCGAACACGCGGCTTGCGGCTCACGTACAGCGCACCGATGCCTTTCGGGCCGTAGGTCTTGTGGGCGGAGAACGACATCAGGTCGACTTTGAGCTTGGACAGGTCAATGTCGACCTTGCCGGTGGACTGGGCCGCGTCGACATGGAACAGCACGCCTTTGGAGCGGGTCAGTTCGCCGATGGCCGCGATGTCGTTGATGGTGCCGATTTCGTTGTTCACGTGCATGATCGAAACCAGGATGGTGTCGTCGCGCAGGGCGGCTTCGACCATGGCTGGGGTGATCAGGCCGTCTTCGCCAGGCTCGATGTAGGTGACTTCGAAACCTTCACGCTCCAGTTGGCGCGTGGTGTCCAGGACCGCCTTATGCTCGATCTTGGAGGTGATCAGGTGTTTGCCCTTGGTATGGTAGAAATGCGCGACACCCTTGATTGCCAGGTTGTCGGACTCGGTGGCACCGGAGGTCCAGACGATCTCACGCGGGTCGGCGTTGACCAGATCGGCGACCTGGCGACGGGCGTTCTCGACCGCTTCCTCGGCTTTCCAACCGAATACGTGGGAGCGGGACGCCGGGTTGCCGAAGTTTCCGTCGACCAGCAGGCATTCACTCATTTTTTGCGCGACACGCGGATCAACCGGGGTGGTCGCAGAGTAATCAAGGTAAATCGGCAATTTCATGGACTCTCTCCTAAATCAGGCTGGCTGGCGTTCCGCTTGCTCTGCGGCGGTCATTCGACGGCGGACGCTTCAATCTTGTCCAGGTGCGGCGCCTTGCCATTGCAACGGCGCTGGTCCTGACGCTGGGCTACTTCCTGCACCTCACGACGAGTGACAAGGTCAGCCAAGCTGATACCGCTCAGAAATTCGTGGATCTGCAAGCTCAGGTCGCACCACAAGTGGTGGGTCAGGCAAGTATCGCCGCCATGGCAGTCGCCAAGGCCCTGGCATTTGGTCGCATCGACCGATTCGTTCACGGCATCGATCACCTGGGCGACCTGGATGCCTTGCATGTCACGGGACAGCTGGTAGCCGCCGCCTGGACCGCGAACGCTGGACACCAGGTTGCTGCGGCGCAGTTTGGCGAACAGCTGCTCGAGATAAGACAGGGAAATGCCCTGGCGCTCGGAGATATCGGCCAGGGACACCGGCCCGTGCTGCGCGTGCAATGCCAGATCCAGCATCGCGGTCACGGCGTATCGGCCTTTTGTAGTCAGTCGCATGGACAATTACCACGGAGTTCGGAATGGGGGCGAGTATGCAATTCCCGAGTATTTAAGTCAAGTATAAGACCTAGTGGGTTACTCGGGTTTACCCGCGAAAGAGCGGGCGCATGATAGCAAAGGCTTGGCGGGCAGGACCAGCGATACCGCGTTATCGTTCATCGCGAGCAGGCTCGCTCCCACAGGGGATCTTTGGTGGCTGCACAATCGAGGCACACCACAAAGCCAATGCGGGAGCGAGCCTGCTCGCGATGAGGCCAGTCAGGTTTCAACCGGTCTGGGTTTCATCCTTATCCTTCACACACGCGAAGTCTTCCTCGCGCAGTTCAGGCAGGTCCTTGGCACAATAATTACTCCCCAGCTCCTTCAGGGCGCCGCACATCCCCTCCAGACGCCCGTCAACGGCTTGCAGGTGATCAAGCAACTGATTGATGGCCCGAGCGACCGGGTCGGGCATGTCTTCGCCGACGCCATAGGCATCGAAGCCGATCTTTTCGGCCATGGCCTTGCGGCGGGCGTCCTGCTCCTCGTCGGACTTGACGATGATCCGCCCCGGAATACCGACCACGGTCGCGCCAGGCGGCACGGCCTTGGTGACCACAGCGTTGGAGCCGACTTTCGCCCCGGCGCCCACGGTGAACGGCCCAAGCACCTTGGCGCCCGCACCTACCACCACGCCGTCTTCCAGCGTTGGGTGGCGCTTGCCTTTGTTCCAACTGGTGCCGCCCAGGGTCACACCCTGGTACAGGGTCACGTCATCGCCGATCTCGGCGGTTTCACCAATGACGATGCCCATGCCGTGGTCGATGAAAAACCGACGACCTACCTTGGCGCCCGGATGGATCTCGATCCCGGTCAGCCAACGGCCGAAGTTGGAGACCAGCCGCGCCAACCACTTCCAGCCCATGCTCCACAGTGCGCCAGACAAACGATGCAGCCAGATCGCGTGCATCCCCGGGTAGCAGGTCAGCACTTCAAAGGCGTTGCGCGCCGCCGGGTCACGATGGAAAACGCTTTGGATATCTTCACGCAAACGATCGAACATTTTATTCCTTCCGCTTAATCAGCTCGCCACGGGCCGCTTTCTGGGTTTCCGTGAGGATGCCGCGCAATATATTCATCTCCGCCCGGCTGACCGAGCTTCGTCCGTACAACCGACGCAGGCGTGCCATCAAGTGCCGAGGCTTGTCCGGGTCAAGGAATTCGATGTCCACCAGGGTCTGCTCCAGGTGCTCATAGAATCGCTCCAGTTCATCCATGGTCGCCAGTGTCTCACTGCGCGGCGACGTCACCTCGGTTTTTTCGACCTTGCTGGGCTTGCCTTCGGCCGCCAGCCAGGCCATGCGCACTTCATAGCTCAACACCTGCACCGCCGCCCCGAGGTTCAGCGAACTGAAACCGGGGTCGGAAGGGATATGCACGTGAAAGTGACATCGGTGCAGCTCTTCGTTGGTCAGGCCGGAGTCTTCACGGCCGAACACCAGGGCGATTTCAAAGCCTTGCGCGGCTTCCTCGACCACCTTCGTGCCGCATTCGCGGGGGTCGAGCAGTGGCCAGGGAATGCGGCGATCACGGGCGCTGGTGCCGAGCACCAGGTTACAACCCACCAGAGCGTCTTCCAGGGTGGCGACGACTTGCGCATTGGCCAGGATGTCACCGGCGCCGGATGCCCGGGCGTCGGCTTCGTGATGGGGAAACACCCTTGGCTCGACCAGCACCAGACGCGACAGGCCCATGTTCTTCATGGCCCGCGCAGCTCCGCCGATGTTACCCGGATGGCTGGTATTGACCAGGACGACACGAATGTTCTGCAACAAGGGAGGCGCTCTCGAACACGATAAAGGGGAGCAAATCTTACATAAGCACCTACCGTTAAGCTATGAAAGCGAACGCCAACCTTCTCCTGATAAAACTTTCTGATAGAATGCCCGGCTTTCTTTAACAACCTTAGGTGACACATCCATGCAGCCAATGCTGAATATCGCGCTGCGCGCCGCCCGCAGCGCCAGTGAACTGATCTTCCGCTCCATCGAGCGCCTGGATACCATCAAGGTCGATGAAAAAGACGCCAAGGACTACGTGTCCGAGGTGGATCGCGCCGCCGAACAGAAAATCGTCGACGCCCTGCGCAAGGCTTACCCGAACCACTCGATCATGGGTGAAGAGACCGGAATGCACGCTGGTACCGGCATCGAGGGTGAAGAGTACCTGTGGATCATCGATCCACTGGACGGCACCACCAACTTCCTGCGTGGCATCCCTCACTTCGCTGTCAGCATCGCCTGCAAATACCGTGGCCGCCTGGAACACGCTGTCGTGCTGGACCCGGTTCGCCAGGAAGAATTCACCGCCAGCCGTGGCCGCGGCGCCCAGTTGAACGGCCGTCGCCTGCGCGTCAGCGGCCGCACCAGCCTGGACGGCGCCCTGTTGGGTACCGGCTTCCCGTTCCGTGACGACCAAATGGACAACCTGGACAACTACCTGGGCATGTTCCGCGCCCTGGTCGGCCAGACCGCCGGCATCCGCCGCGCGGGTGCCGCGAGCCTGGACCTGGCTTATGTGGCTGCGGGCCGTTTCGATGCGTTCTGGGAATCGGGCCTGTCCGAATGGGACATGGCGGCAGGCGCCCTGCTGATCCAGGAAGCTGGCGGCCTGGTGAGCGACTTCACCGGTGGTCACGACTTCCTTGAGAAAGGCCATATCGTTGCCGGCAACACCAAATGCTTCAAGGCTGTGCTCACTGCTATCCAGCCACATCTGCCGGCTTCGCTGAAGCGCTAAGCAGCCCGGCTACAGAAAAGCACCTTTCGGGGTGCTTTTTTTATGCCTGCTAGAATCCGCCCATGCAAGCAACTCTCTCTGTGGCGAGGGGATTTATCCCCGCTGGGGCGCGAAGCGACCCTATATGCTAGCAACCCGGTATGCCAGGCAGATTGAATTGACTGCTTGTGAAGGGGGGCTGCTACGCAGCCCAGCGGGGATAAATCCCCTCGCCACAAAGGATGCCACCCTGAATACGGATGCAGACTGACCCACTGCAATCACGAGCAAGCTCGCTCCCACAAGGGGTTGGCGGTGAGTCATGGATCACGGGCACAAAAAAGCACCCCGAAGGGTGCTTTTCTGTAGCGGTTGGATCACTGGGCTGGTTCGTTCTGCCCCAGGATCAGTTGACCTTCTTTGTTCACCGGGATCTGGTTGCCCGGGTCGCGGTCCATGCGGACTTTACCTTCCTTGCCATCGAGCATGTAGCGAACGTCGTAGCCTACAACCTTGTCGCTGATGTCATTGACGGTGTTGCAGCGAGTCTGGGTCGTTGTGTAGGTGTCGCGCTCCTGCATGCCTTCCTGAATCTTGTTACCGGCATAACCACCACCGGCCGCCCCCGCCACGGTAGCGATTTTCTTGCCGGTGCCGCCGCCGATCTGGTTACCCAACAGACCACCCGCCACGGCGCCCAATACGGTGCCGGCGATCTGGTGTTGGTCCTGGACCGGTCTCTGACGGGTCACGGTAACATCCTTGCACACTTCACGCGGGGTCTTGATCTGGGTTTTGACCGGTTCCACGGCCAATACTTGCGCGTACTCAGGACCACTTTTCACCAAGCTGTAGGTGGCGACCGCACCACCGGCAGTGACACCGACAGCACCCAATACCGCACCAACCAGCATCGATTTGTTCACTTGAACCTCCTGGCCATCACCAGCGGAATAATCCGCGCTTCTCCCAGCCTTGGAGCATAAAAAAAGGCGCGAGTTCAACTCGCGCCTTTTCAGCGGTGACGGACGGGGCGACGGGCCTTATGGGCGGTCGTCCACCTCTGTTTCGGTGGCCGCGGGAGGAATCAGGTCCTCGGTGCTCAGGTTCAGCCAGATCAGCACCACGTTGGCGATGTAGATCGACGAATAAGTACCCGCCATCACACCAATGAACAGCGCGATGGAGAAACCGAACAGGTTGTCGCCACCAAAGAACAGCAGCGCCGCAATCGCCAGCAGGGTGGAGATCGAAGTCGCCATGGTCCGCAACAGGGTCTGGGTGGTCGAGATGTTGATGTTCTCGATCAGCGAAGCCTTGCGCAGCACCCGGAAGTTTTCACGCACCCGGTCGAACACGACGATGGTGTCGTTGAGCGAGTAACCGATGATCGCCAGCACCGCCGCCAGCACCGTCAGGTCGAAGGTGATCTGGAAGAACGACAGGATGCCCACGGTCACGATCACGTCGTGGATCAGCGAGACAATCGCACCCACCGCGAACTTCCACTGGAAGCGAAAGGCCAGGTAGAGCAGCACGCCGCCCAGCGCCATCAACATGCCGAGGCCGCCCTGGTCGCGCAGTTCCTCGCCCACTTGTGGACCGACGAACTCGACGCGCTTGACCTGGGCCGGGTTATCGCCGCCGGCCTTCTGCAAGGCCTCGGCTACCTGATGACCCAACTGCGGATCTTCGCCTGGCATGCGCACCAACAAGTCGGTGGTGGCGCCAAAGCTCTGGACGATGGCTTCACTGTAGCCCGAGGTCGCCAGTTGCTCACGCACCTTGGTGACATCGGCCGGACGCTCGTAGGTCAGCTCGATGAGCGTACCGCCGGTGAAGTCCAGGCCGTAGTTCAAGCCCTTGGTGGCCCAGCTGAACAACGCCAGTACAGTGAGAAACAATGTGACGCCGAACGCAATGTTGCGAACGCCCATGAAGTTGATTGTACGTAACATGGCAGCCCCTTAAATCCACAACTTCTTGAAGTCACGACCGCCAAAGATCAGGTTGACCATTGCGCGGGTCACCATGATGGCTGTGAACATCGAGGTAAAGATCCCGAGGGACATGGTCACTGCGAAGCCCTTGACCGGGCCGGTGCCCATGGCAAAGAGAATCCCGCCGACCAGCAAGGTGGTCAGGTTGGAGTCGAGAATCGCGGTGAATGCCCGGCCGAAGCCTTCGTTGATTGCCCGCTGGATCGACATGCCCGCGGCGATCTCTTCACGTATCCGCGAGAAGATCAGCACGTTGGCGTCCACCGCCATACCCATGGTCAATACGATACCGGCGATACCCGGCAGGGTCAGCGTGGCGCCCAGCAGCGACATCAGCGCCAGCAGCATCACCATGTTCACCGCCAGCGCGACGGTGGCGATGAGGCCGAAGAAGCGGTAGATGGCGATGATGAACAGCGACACGAACAGCATGCCCCACAGCGAAGCGTCGATACCCTTGGTGATGTTGTCGGCACCCAGGCTCGGGCCAATGGTGCGCTCTTCAGCGAAGTACATCGGTGCGGCCAGGCCACCGGCACGCAGCAGCAGGGCCAGTTCCGAGGATTCGCCCTGGCCGTTCAGGCCGGTAATGCGGAACTGGCTGCCCAGTGGCGACTGGATGGTCGCCAGACTGATGATCTTCTTCTCTTCCTTGAACGCTTGCACCGCGACGTCTTTCTCGACGCCGTTGACCACCTGACGGGTGTAGGTGGTGATCGGCTTCTGCTCGATGAAGATCACCGCCATGCTGCGACCGACGTTGCTGCGCGTGGCGCGGCTCATCAGTTCGCCGCCGTGGCCGTCGAGGTGGATGTTCACCTGTGGACGACCGTGTTCGTCGAAACTCGCCTGGGCGTCGGTCACCTGGTCACCGGTGATGATCAGGCTGCGCTCGATCTGCGCCGCCGGGCGATTGCCTTCGCGGAATTCGAAGCTTTCGGACGTGGCCTTGGACGCACCCGGCTCGGCCGCGAGGCGGAATTCCAGGTTGGCGGTCTTGCCGAGGATACGCTTGGCTTCGGCGGTGTCCTGCACGCCGGGCAGCTCGACCACGATGCGGTTGGCGCCCTGGCGCTGCACGATCGGTTCGGCCACGCCCAGCTCGTTGACCCGGTTACGGACCGTGGTCAGGTTCTGCTTGATGGAGTATTCGCGGATTTCCGCCAGCTTGGCCGGGGTCATCGCCAGACGCAGCACCGCCTGACCATTGAGGTCGGCCGGTACGATGTCGAAATCGTTGAAGCTCTTGCGGATCAGTGCACGGGCCTGCTCGCGGGTATCTTCATCGCTGAAGCCCAGCTGAATGGCACCGTTGAACGCCGGCAGGCTGCGATAGCGCACGCGCTCTTTGCGCAACAGGCTCTTGACGTCGCCTTCGTAGACTTTCATCCGGGCGTCGAGGGCCTTGTCCATGTCCACTTCCAGCAGGAAGTGCACACCACCGGACAAGTCCAGGCCCAGCTTCATCGGATGCGCGCCGAGTTTGCGCAGCCATTGCGGGGTGGTCTGGGCCAGGTTCAGGGCCACGACGTATTCATCGCCCAACGCCTTGCGCACCACGTCCTTGGCCGGCAGTTGGTCTTCAGCCTTGACCAGACGCAACAGGCCGCCCTTGCCGTTTTCGGCGATGGAGGCAGCCTTGACCTCGATATTGGACGCCTTGAGCGCCGCGCTCGCACGGTCCAGATCCGCCTGGGTGACCTGCAACGCCGTGCTGGCGCCACTGACCTGAATGGCCGGGTCATCCGGGTAGAGGTTGGGAGCGGAATAAATCACACCGACCGCCAGCACCGCCAGGATCAGTACATATTTCCACAGAGGGTATTTGTTCAGCATCACGCCGCCCGCTTATGACGCGGGGCGCCTTGCGCGCCCCGTCGATTGAAGAGAAGTTTGAAACCTTAGATCGCTTTCAGCGTGCCTTTTGGCAGCGTGGCCGCGATAGCGCCCTTCTGGAACTTCATTTCAACAGTGTCGGACACTTCCAGTACCACGAAGTCATCGGCCACTTTGGTGATCTTGCCGGCGATACCACCGGTGGTCACCACTTCGTCGCCCTTCTGCAGGCTGCTGAGCAGGTTCTTCTGCTCTTTGGCGCGCTTGGCCTGTGGACGCCAGATCATCAGGTAGAAGATCACCAGGAAGCCGACCAGGAAAATCCACTCGAAACCGCCACCCATAGGCGCAGCTGCAGGGGCAGCGGCATCAGCCATGGCGTTAGAGATAAAAAAGCTCATTTAGCACTCCAGTTGCAAGTATTGAATCTTAGGATCGGAAAACTCAGTCCAAGGGCGGAACAGGCAACCCGCGCTTGGCATAGAAGGCCTCGACGAAGGCGGCCAATGTACCCTGTTGAATAGCCTCGCGCAAACCAGCCATCAGCACCTGGTAATGGCGCAAATTGTGGATCGTATTCAACATGCTACCGAGCATTTCGCCGCACTTGTCCAAATGATGCAGATAAGCGCGGGAGAAGTTCTTGCACGTGTAGCAATCGCAGGTTGGATCCAGCGGCGAATCATCATGGCGATGGAACGCGTTACGGATCTTCAGCACGCCCGTGTCGACGAACAGATGCCCATTGCGGGCATTACGGGTTGGCATCACGCAATCGAACATGTCCACCCCGCGGCGCACACCCTCAACCAGATCTTCCGGTTTGCCAACGCCCATAAGGTAACGAGGTTTGTCAGCGGGCATCTGGCCCGGCAGATAATCCAGCACCTTGATCATTTCGTGCTTGGGCTCGCCCACCGACAGGCCGCCAATCGCCAGGCCGTCAAAGCCGATCTTGTCCAGGCCTTCAAGCGAGCGCATGCGCAGGTCCTGGTGCATGCCGCCCTGGACGATGCCGAACAGCGCCGCGGTGTTGTCGCCGTGGGCGTTCTTCGAGCGCTGGGCCCAGCGCAACGACAGCTCCATGGACACCCGCGCCACGTCTTCATCGGCCGGGTACGGCGTGCATTCATCGAAGATCATCACGATGTCCGAGCCCAGGTCGCGCTGCACCTGCATCGACTCTTCCGGGCCCATGAACACCTTGGAACCGTCCACCGGCGAGGCGAAGGTCACGCCCTCCTCCTTGATCTTGCGCATGGCACCCAGGCTGAACACCTGGAAGCCGCCGGAGTCGGTCAGAATCGGGCCTTTCCACTGCATGAAATCGTGCAGGTCGCCGTGGGCCTTGATCACGTCCATGCCCGGACGCAGCCACAGGTGGAAGGTGTTGCCCAGGATGATCTCCGCGCCGATGGCCTCGATGTCCCGTGGCAGCATGCCCTTGACCGTGCCGTAGGTGCCCACCGGCATGAATGCCGGGGTTTCCACCGTACCGCGCGGGAAGGTCAGGCGACCGCGACGAGCCTTGCCATCGGTGGCGAGCAACTCGAAGGACATGCGACAGGTGCGACTCATACTGTTTCCTCGGGTCCGCGTGGCGCGGGGTTACGGGTGATGAACATCGCATCACCGTAGCTGAAAAAGCGGTATCCATGCTCGACGGCGGCCTTGTAGGCGGCCATGGTCTCGGGATACCCGGCGAACGCCGAAACCAGCATCAACAATGTGGATTCGGGCAAATGAAAGTTGGTGACCAGGGCATCGACCACATGAAACGGCCGGCCCGGATAGATGAAGATATCGGTATCGCCACTGAACGGCTTGAGCACGCCGTCGCGGGCGGCGCTTTCCAGGGAACGCACGCTGGTGGTCCCCACCGCCACCACCCGACCGCCACGAGCGCGACAGGCCGCTACCGCATCGACCACTTCCTGGCTCACTTCCAGCCATTCGCTGTGCATGTGGTGGTCTTCGATGCGCTCGACCCGCACCGGCTGGAACGTCCCGGCGCCGACGTGCAGCGTCACGAACGTGGTCTCCACGCCCTTGGCGGCAATCGCCTCCAGCAACGGCTGATCGAAATGCAGCCCCGCCGTCGGTGCCGCCACCGCCCCCAGGCGCTCGGCGTATACAGTCTGATAACGCTCGCGGTCCGAACCTTCGTCCGGGCGATCTATATAAGGAGGCAACGGCATGTGCCCGACACGGTCGAGCAGCGGCAACACCTCTTCGGCAAACGCAAGCTCAAACAACGCATCATGCCGCGCCACCATCACCGCCTCGCCCCCGCCGTCGATCAAGATCGACGAACCCGGCTTGGGCGACTTGCTGGAGCGCACATGGGCCAGCACGCGATGACTGTCCAGCACCCGCTCCACCAGAATCTCCAGCTTGCCGCCGGAGGCTTTCTGGCCAAACAACCGCGCCGGAATCACCCGGGTATTGTTGAACACCATCAAATCGCCCGGGCGCAAATGCTCAAGCAAATCAGTGAATTGACGGTGAGCCATGGCACCGCTGACCCCGTCCAGGGTCAACAGTCGACTGGCGCGACGCTCGGCCAGCGGGTGGCGAGCGATCAGCGAATCAGGGAGTTCGAAGGTAAAGTCAGCAACACGCATGATGGGGTTCGTCTAGCAGGGCCGGAAAGTCTAGCGGAAATATCAAAAATTGACCATGAAACGTGATTGACCAACGGTAGTCACCTCTCTATACTTCGCCGCCATTGAGCCCTGATGGCGGAATTGGTAGACGCGGCGGATTCAAAATCCGTTTTCGAAAGGAGTGGGAGTTCGAGTCTCCCTCGGGGCACCATCTTAAAGAAAGACCTTGAAATTCAAGGTCTTTTTTTTCGCCTGCAGGAAAGTAGTTTTTCGCGGCTAACGCAGATCCCAACCAATCTCCACCTGCTTTTGTGGCGAGGGGATTTATCCCCGCTGGGTCGCGAAGCGGCCCCAACCACCAAACCTGAGGCAAGGAAGAATCCGTGGCTAGCGAGAACCTGCTGCTAGTAAGCACCTGTGGCTAGTGAAAACCCGTGGCGAGGGAGCTTGCTCCCGCTTGAGCGCAAAGCGCTCACAAAAACCTCACAGCCACCACCGATGCTCCGCCTTACGACGCCCAGTTAACCCACCGCCCCTCCTCACCCGCCGACAAAGGATTTCACCCCATGGAATTGCTACTGGAAACAGTCGCTCTTTACTCCCTCAAACTGGCTTATGAAACAGAGGGCCACAGTCCGATTCTGCGGGATGATCCGTTGATGGGCGGATGTGATCGGGAGGTGTTTGGGTTGTTGATCCGCAGAGAAGACATCCAAGCTATCCAGGCGAAAGTGCAGCACTGCCTGGACTTGGCACTGGAAGCAATTGGAGGCAGCAACACAGCTTTGGGACGGGAATTGGGCCGGTTGGCAACTGACTTCAGCGCGACCCAGACGGTTGAGGAGCTTCGGAATCCGCTTCTAACCCTCAGGGATTACCTAAAAGATATCCAGTAAACCTGCGGAACCTGGCGCAACCCAACATCTTGGAGAAATACGTTTTGCTGAAATGGATCTCTGCATTTTTTTCCAGAAGCGGCGAGAAAGACACACTGGGTGAGTTAGTGATGGAGAACCGGCGCTGGCGCATGTTCGCCAAGGTCGGCTTCACCATATTGGTGTTCATGCCCATCCTCACCTACTGTTCCTGGATAGCCCCACGGTTTGAGGACTCAGGACTTACCAATCCCGCAGTGCTTGAGGTGATCAACAGCGAAGAGTATCAACAGGCAACCCGGGAGATCTTTGCTCTGCTCGACCTCTACAACCGAGGGGAGATAGGCCTGGACTCGCTGCGCGGTTTACAGGGTGTCCATCGAATTGGCGGCGTGACGGTCACTTTCAACCTGCAACTGGTTCCACGAGACGAGCCCAGGCAAGGAGGAGGCAGTAAATACAAGCTTGATAGCCAGTACAAAGTGACAGTCACCATAGGCTATCTAGTCTTGTTCCTGACTATCGAATTGTTTCTGATCGGGATAGCAATCTGCGTCATTTTCCAAAGACCACCGAAAGCGCAACGCAGGTTTGAGGAACAGATACTCCAAGAGCACTTCTCCTTTGATATGTCCGCGCTCCCCGACACCGAGGAGCGAGCCGACCAGATCATCGAGCGCATGCTGCTGCGTTTTCACCGTTTTGCGAAAGATCTGGAACACCGCCCACGCGGCCGAAAGGGCATCCAGCTCGACGATGAATACGACGTACAGTTTCTGATCAATGCAATACTAAGAATGCAGTTCGATAATGTAAAAGCTGAAGAGCCGGCCCCGAGCATGGCGGCGGGCGCAACTCGTGCAGACTTCTTCCTGCCTGAACACGGGCTCTTTCTTGAACTCAAGATGACCCGCGATGGCATGACGGCAAGATCGCTGGCGGACGAGCTTATTCTGGATATCGCACGCTATCGGGCCCATCCCGAATGCCATGCAATCATTTTCTTCGTTTATGACCCTCGCAGCCTGGTTAAAAACGCTGTGGCTTTGCGGACGGAGTTATCGGAAATTGCGGGTGAGTTGCCTGTGAGCTTGATCGTTTCGCCTAGCCACTGAAGGATGGGATGTCGCCTCCCCAGTGAGTTCGACTAAGCGTCTCAAACCTACGCTCGCTCAGATGCACAGATACGACGTCATCGCTCGCTAAAGCATGTCCACCAGCTCAGGGTCCAAGAAGCGATAGTCATCGGGAGTATCCAGAACGTGCAGCCGCTTGTGCTCAAGCAGCCAAGCGTACTCTGCCCGTAGACGATACTCGTGCTTACGCCCCATCACAAAAATGACATCGGCCCAACGGATATCCGTCGGGCCGATAGGCTTGCGTGCATTCGGGCTGGAGAACGAGTACTGAAGCCAGGACGCCGACGCCAGATCACCTCCCGGTATGGCTATGCCATTGGTTACGACTGCCCGTAGTAGCTATCGATTCGGGATCTTGGGATGAGATATGAGGGACGGGCCTATTTTTCCCTATAGAAAATGAACCAGTCCCTTCTCCCCCCGTTCAGAACGAGAGATTGAAAAATCCGTACAACCCAAAAGCCGTCAACACCAATGAAATGACACTGTCCAAGCGTCCATGTCTGTAGTAGCGTTATGCCGCCCCCCCTCTAAACCATGCGGGGCGAAGCCACACCTATCTCCGAGGCTAGAGTTATTGGTTGTATGTGGCTCACAGCGTTTGGGTTATGGGGAGGAACACATGACCCATTAGCGTCTCTTACAGCTGGATTCAAGGAGGAAACTAATGGAACAGGCATGCTTATTTGGACCAAAATTCTTAGAGAAGTTTGTCGGACGTAATATTCTTTACGACCCTAAGGTAGCCATTGTCGAATTAATCGCAAATTCATGGGACGCCGGCGCAAGCGAAGTCAGAATAATTTGGCCGACCACGGAAAATGAACAAAATTTTTCCATCAGTGACAACGGCACCGGAATGTCCGAGGAAGAATTCATTTCTCGTTGGCGAACATTGGCGTACGACAGAATTTCCTCTCAGGGCGATAATATAACTATAAACAATAAAAAACGTACCGTTTTCGGTAAAAATGGAATAGGCAGGTTCGCAGGTTTCTGTTTTGGAGAGCGTTACATCGTGGAGTCCGCACATAACGGGACGTTCATTCAATACGAAGTGACTATAGAGAATATCTCAACACCCTTCAGAACAAATAAATTAAAATCAGA
The DNA here is from genome assembly GCF_022342325.2 of Pseudomonas sp. AF32. Classification (NCBI taxonomy): domain Bacteria; kingdom Pseudomonadati; phylum Pseudomonadota; class Gammaproteobacteria; order Pseudomonadales; family Pseudomonadaceae; genus Pseudomonas; species Pseudomonas sp. AF32. The sequence goes on from NZ_RQJK02000001.1 coordinate 203,436, forward strand.
AAAAACCTCACGCCCTAACGGAACTCGAATTTTCGTACCCGACGCCACTCCTTCTAGAATACCAGAAAGTACGATTTTGTCTGAAGTAGGCATGAGATTTTTGACAGACCCCTCGTTTTCTTGTTATGTAAATGGCGTCAAAGTTAACTTTTCCAACATCCCCGAAACAAACATATCGATTAACGAAATCACTCTCGAAGATGACAAAAAACTAAAAATAACAATAATTGATACCATCGAGTCTGATAAAACGACAAAACAGCACGGCGTAGCATGGCATGTAAATGGTCGATTAGTAGGTGAAGCGAACTGGAAAGATAATGGCTTCGACGAAATAATTGACGGAAGATCTGCAGAAGCCAAACGTCATACTTTTATTATCGATGCAGACTTCCTTAACAAAAACGATTCAATAAGGGCCGACTGGACAGGATTCAACGAAACACAAGATTTTATTAAAGCCCGAGATGCGAGCTTTGAATTCATAAAAGCTCACATCTTAGGTCAGACACAACAAAAGCGCGACCAAACTTTAAGCAACATCAAGCAAAAGCAAAATATCCAAATAAGCAACTTAACCCCTCTACGAAAAGAACGTTGGGAAAAAGTAATAACTAAGGTTCAAGAAGAATGCCCCAGCCTTTCAGAGAAAGACCTATTAAAAATTTCAGAAATACTTGTAAGCCTAGAAAAATCAGACAATAAGTACTTATTAATAAGCAAGCTTCACGAGCTAAAGCCGGACCAGCTTGATAGTTTACACAACATCCTCAACGACTGGAGCCTAGATTTAGCCAAAGAAGTATTAGATGAACTTCAAATCCGCCTTAAACTTCTTGACGAGTTAAAAGAAAGAGTTTTAGACACCAACACTAGAGAAGTACAAGATTTACAACCACTTTTCCATCAAGGCCTTTGGATTTTCGGACCCGAGTATGAAACTATTGAGTTCACTTCAAACGAAGGAATGACGAAAGTAATACAGAGGCTTTTCAAAGCTGACGATACGGGAAGCAAAAATCGTCCAGACTTCGCGATCCTTCCAGACAGCACCGTTGGGACATATTGCTATCCAACATATGATAGTGACGGCGGCGAAATAGGCATTGACAAACTGGTAGTAGTAGAACTTAAAAAACCAGGGGTAGCAATTAGCACAGAAGAAAAAGCTCAATGCTGGAAGTATGTGAGCGAGCTAATGAAAAAAGGACTCATAAGTCGATCGACTAGAGTTATGTGTTTTGTCTTAGGCAACGAAGTAGACCCCTTTGAGAAAGAAGCTCGTCGTGACAATGATAACTGCATCATCCAACCCATGGACTATCAAATTGTTATAGCAAGGGCTAAAAGCCGCCTGTTAAAACTTTACGATAGAGTCAAGGGAGCACCATTTTTAGAAGAGCAACGCAACACGCTTGAACAGCTAACACAAAATCAACTTCCATTTTTAGAAGATGATAATATTTATGCTACTCAGTAAATCCAGACCGAAAATTGAAGCCTCTGCAGAATGACATTCCACCTAATCCATATGTAGGGAATTACTAATGAGCACAACTAATGTAAACCCAGCAGAGCGGCTAAGCGGTGCTACCTTGGAAGGAGGTTGGGAAGTAGGAAATATGATTCCTACTGGACGTCGCAGCGGGGGCACGGGTGGGTTTTTCTCTGTTTCATATGAGGTAGCAAGTGGTGAACGAAAAGCATTTTTGAAGGCTTTCGATATATTGACCCCCATTAATAAAGCAGTGGCCGCTGGGGAAACATTCACCACTACGCTCCTAGCTCATTTGCAGGCTTACGAATTCGAAACCAAGCTTCATTCGATATGCGCCGATAAAAACATGAAAAGAATTGTTAAAATATTGGCTCACGGGCAGATAAATTTACCTCCATTTCCTGGCGAGCAAATTAGCGCCGTACCGTACATGATAATGGAGTTAGCAGATGGTGGAGACGTAAGAAATTATATAGGTAGCTCTGAGTACATTGACTTGTCGGTAAAACTATACTATCTGCGGGATGTAGCATCGGGAATAATTCAGTTACACGGAGCTGAAATCGCCCATCAAGATCTCAAGCCTTCCAATGTAATGATTTTCGGCGGTGCCACGGCTAAAATCGGAGATTTGGGCCGTGCAAGCAAACGCGATATAAATAGCAGTAATGACCTTTATAAAATAGCTGGAGATTATGCATATGCGCCTCCAGAACAACTGTATGGCTATCCATTAGACAATTGGTATGACCGACGCCAAAGATGTGACTTATATCAATTTGCATCACTAATAAGCTACTTACTATTTTCCACGAGCCTGAACACCATATTGAAGAATAGGCTCCCCTTAGAATTGGTACCAATAGCATGGGGGGGAAATCACGCTTCCTACCTCGACGCGCTTCCACATTTAATAAAAATATTCAATGAGGTTCTTCAAGAGTGGGAAAAAGAACTTCCTACTTGGCTAGCTCCCGAGATCATCGACATTCTTCAGCAATGTGGTACACCTTCATTCAGTGAGAGAGGCTCAAGAAAAACCTTAGGTGCCCAGCCGTCTAATCTCGGGCTTAACAGGTTTGTCTCACAGTTCGACAGACTTGGTTTCAAAGCGACTATTGAAGCTCGTAAAATCTTAAGAAATCAATAAATTCTGAGGTGCACCATGAAGCATCTTGACACGGATAGAGATGTATTACCTGCCTGGATGACGTCACACAGTGTGGCGGGCATGCCTGAATTAAAGTCAGTGAGAAAAAACAAAGCACAATTCAGCATAGAAAAATCTGCACCAGGCATTCTTGAAGAGTTTTACACTACTCAAACGGTCGGCATAGCCACAGAACTCCTCAATGTCGCGATTATAGAAAACGATCGAGAAAGTGTCGAAATAGCTTCAAAATACCTTAAAGACAAACGTCTTCTTTCGCCATCATTAGTAAAACTTTTGCACGATCCTTGGAACCCTCAAATCTCGGAGCATTCCATCCCCACCGAACATCCTATAGCAAAATTAAAAAGACAACTTAAATTCTCAAATAACAATCCTCTTATATGGGCAGACTTATCTAGGGAATATGCCATTTTTGGAGAAAAAGAACGCTCGATAAAAGCAATGTTAGCCGCATTACATTATGCAAATGATCACCGTTGGGTGAGTCGTATTGGGGCTAGAGTGTTTGTACACTTCAACGAACCTGACCGGGCTCACAACACACTTCTAAAAAACCCCAACATACGATCTGACCCTTGGCTGATTGCTACCGAAATGGCTGTTTCCCGCAAAGCCAATAAACACTCAAAACTACTATCAATAGGAAAAAATTTATTAGATTCTAACATTCCACCTATACACATGTCTGAGCTAGCAAGTTCTTTTGGAACCCTAGAACTGTTAAATGGCGCAGAAAAAAAGGCAAGAAATTTTTTCAAGCAATCGCTACTAGATCCTAACCAAAATTCTTTAGCTCAGGCTAAATGGGCTGAGCGAAACTCAAGACTAAAAAGATTAGTTGATGTACCGTTAGATTCACATGTAGTTGCTTACGAAGCTCAGTATTGGGAGGCCTATAGCAAGCAAGATATTCCGCTTGCAATAGACTTTGCTAAAGCATGGTACAACCAAGAGCCTTACTCAAGTGGACCAGCTATCGCAATTTCCTATTTAGCAGCCCTGTTAGACGACTATGATTTACTACTAAAAATCACAACCAAAGGTCTAGTTGCCAATCCACATAACGCAACGCTAAAATTAAATCAAATATTCGCATGGATGGCAAGTACTGACCTAAGCCAAACCGCCAGAGAAACACCTGGACTCATTGAAAAACACCTACGCACTCTTAACTCATTAGCAGAAAACGATGATTGGTCACTAAAAGCGCATGCACTAGCGAATACCGGAATGTTTTACTACCGCATAGGCCACTTAGAGACTGGACGGCAACAATATAATTTAGCTGAAGAAATATATGAAACACGTGCTCCAAACTTAAGATTGGAACTGTTGGTCAACCATTTGCGAGAAGCTTTAATATCAGATGCAAGCTGCTCTTCAGAAATATTGGTAAAAACTGCTGAACTTACAAAGAAGCTAAATCCCACGGAAAATCCTGGAGCATTTTTTTACTTTAAGAAAATCGAAAAACTATCCGACAGAGCCGGCAGCTGGATATCTAAATTTAAAAAAGAAGGAACCACAAAGCTGCTTGCAAAGGAGCTGAGCAATGAACTCCACAGCACAAAAACAGAGCATATAAATCTAGAATCTAAGTTTTGGTTACCTGAACATTTTTCTAGCAAAGAAATCTTTCGCCCATTCACTCTAAGCGGCGACCCCAAAAAAAACAAACCCTGATACCACCATGAAGACGCGCATGAAAACCGAGCTAAAAGACTCTACCTAACAAACACCAACAAGTAGTTTAATAAATCATATAAATACGGTTGCAGCAAATAAAACCGATGTTAAAAATAGCAAGCCTGACCGGACATAGAAGACTTACAACTGTCGGACCTTGTATGTCCGGACATCTGCTACCTCATCTCAGTAATATCCAACGCCCGATTCGCCATCAGCTCACTCAGCTCAATCACCTGCTGAATCCCCAACGCCACACGCCGTCGCGATCCATCCATATCGGACGCCAAGTCACCGAGCATGGCATTGGCCGAAGCCAGGTTCTCACTGAGGCTGGCAAGCAAACACTCAGAATCCACATCAGCCGCAATGCGAAAAATTGTGTTGGGATTGTCGGACGTTTCTTTCTGAGGCTTGGGCTTGAGGTAGTAATCCAACGCTCGCGTGGCTGCGTCGTCGAGTTCTTTTTTCCTGGCGGACTGGACGCGGGATACGGAGTCGTCTGTCCCTGGGGGATTTGGAGTAATTTTTGCCATCAACTTAGGTTCCTGTAAGTGAGGCTGAAACCTCCTCGCGACTAAACGAGGGGGCGGCAGCTGTACGCAGGTTAGTCGACCGGTGAACCTAAGAATCCCGGCGCGCCCGAGGGCGCCCTGCGTACAGCCACCATCGGTACAGGAACAGCAAAGCCTGACGGACAGGGACGTGTTACGCCTTAGGTTGAGACGGGCGACTAAACCCGATCACTGATGAGCAGTGACAGGACTCAAACTACCGACACGGCCCAGGGCGCACAAGCCGGCGGATTCTGGCGTAGTTGTAGGCAAAGGCGCAAGGCGATGTCGGGCGATAACGCGAAAGCTGGGTCGACGCGGATATTCTGACCGCACCATGGGGTGTCGACCTACGCTGGCGCTGCCTCCCTTCAACAATCACTCCTTTCATAGACGCGAATCCCCTTGGCTGAGGTGTAAAGAGCAGCCACGCACCATGGGCCTCAATGCACTCCCGTCCGCGATAAGCATGGAGACATGACAGTTCCTTCCTTTCAAACTGGCTAGATAGTGCTATCTTTTTTTGATAGCATCAGCCGCATGAAAAACAGGCACCGGAAAACCCTTGAAGCGATCCACCGCACGCCAACGAGCGCGGCGATAGTGTTTGCTGACATTGAAGCCTTGGTGATCCATCTGGGTGGCCAAGTGCTGGAGCGCGAAGGTTCGCGGATCAAGCTGGTGCTGGGTGGGGCCCAATGGCGTTGCCATCGGCCACACCCTGGGAAAGAGGCCAAGAAATATCAGGTAGAAGAGGCTCGCGAATTTTTCCAGCGGGCAGGAGTTGAGCTATGAACAGCATGACCTATAAGGGCTATACAGCCCGAATTGAGTTTGATGAGCGTGATGACATTTTCGTCGGTCGGATTCTGGGCGTGCGTGACATCATCAGTTTTCACGCTGATTCCGTGACCGAGCTGCGTGCCGAGTTTGCCAGTGCTGTTGAGGATTACCTGGCGGACTGTGCCGAGCAAGGCATCAGCCCTGAGAAGCCTGCCTCCGGCAAGGTGATGCTGCGCATTCGTCCTGAGGTGCATGCTGCCGCTACCATTGCGGCTCAAACCGCCGGCAAAAGCCTGAACCAGTGGGCTGATGAGGTGTTTGAGCGCGCAGCGCACGCCTAACATTCGGTACACGGACTGATTGAAAAAGGTCTTGCTAAGCAAGACCTTTTTTCTTGCTGTTGAACGCCGCCGGCCCGCTACCTCACCTCAACAATATCCAACGCCCGATTAGCCATCAGCTCACTCAGCTCAATCACCTGCTGAATCCCCAACGCCACACGCCGTCGCGAGCCATCCAGATCGGACGCCAGATCACCAATCATGGCATTGGCCGAAGCCAGGTTCTCACTGAGGCTGGCAAGCAAACACTCAGAATCCACATCAGCAGCGATGCGGAAAATGGTATTGGGATTGTCAGACGTTTCTGTCTGAGGCTTGGGTTTGAGGTAGTAATCCAACGCTCGCGTGGCTGCGTCGTCGAGTTCTTTGTTTCGCGCTGACTGAACGCGGGATACGGAATCGTCTGTCCCTGGGGGATTTGGAGTAACTTTTGCCATCGTCTTGCTTCCTGTAGTGGGAGCCGTCACCCGCTCGCGACTAAACGATGGGAGGCAGCTGTACGCAGGTTAGTCGACCGGGGAAACAAGAAACCGGCGCGTCCGAGGACGCCCTGCGCACAGCCACCATCAAGTGCAGGGATGGGGATTCCTGACTGATGAAGCGTTGTGCGACTTACTCGGCGAGCTGCTAAACCCGATCACTGATGAGCAGTGACAGGACTCAAACTACCGACACCCCCCAGGGCGCACAAGCCGGCGGATTCTGGCGTAGTTGTAGGCAACGGCGCAAGGCGATGTCGGCTGAGCGTGGGAGGAAGGATCTGATCGCACCACAGACGTCAGCCAATTCTGACGCTGCTTTCTCTTCGACGAGCGTAAGCAATGATTTGCGGAGCTTCTGAAGAGCAACGATCAGTTGGCAGAGCTGTTCATCCGCTGAAGCTCAAGTTGCCTGGCAGCACTGGCCTCAAGGTTCGCACGCTCCTGATCCAGATACTGATAAATGCCCTGGAGGTTGGCGATTTTCTGTTTGATCTCCGCCATCTTCTTTTCAATCAGCTTGGCGCCTTCAGCACAGTCGATCAGCTGGTTGCGTTGCGCATTCAGGATCTCGCCTATTTCCCCCAGGGAAAACCCCATGCTTTGGGCGCGCTGGATAAAGTCCAGGTCCTGCAGGGTTTGCGCTGAGTAATCGCGATAGTTGTTGGTTCGCCGCTGCGGTGAGATCAGGCCGATTTGCTCGTAGTAACGCAGCGTATGGCGGCTGGCGCCGCTGCGGGTTTCGAGTTCGCCGATTTTCATGAAAACACCGCTTGACTGTAGAGTTGGGTCGACAGTTTACGCTTGGCTCCTCACCTTAACCAGGAGCAGGAAATGAGCGTGGAGTGCTTTGTCACGGGGGGTACCGGCTTTATCGGTCAACATTTGGTGGCGAACCTGAGTGCCAAAGGTCACACCGTTCGGGTGTTGATGCGTCGCCCGAAGCGACTGGCGGCACTGCGCGAGCAAGTCGAGCATTTGGGCGGGAATGCGTCCCGGGTATTTGCCGTCGCGGGCGATCTGGAACAGGACAACCTCGGGTTGAGTCTTGTGGACCGGGAAGTGCTCAGACAGGCCAAAGTCGTGTTCCACTTGGGCGCGCACTTCGCTTGGGGGCTGTCATTGGAGCAGGCGCGTGCGGTGAATGTGGAAGGGGCGAAGCGTGTGGCGCTGTTGGCAACTGAGCAAAACAGCCGGTTGGTGATGATCGGCGGCTACATGCTGAAGAACCATGAACATCTGCAACGCATTGGCATCGATCCTCGTTATCCACAGCTGACGGATTGGCCTGCGGTCTACCGGCGTGTCGGCAGTTACGAGGCGAGCAAACTGGAGGCGCATTTTGCGACCCTGGCGCTCATGTCCGCCAAGGGCGGGGAGATGACCGTGATCCACCCCTCGACGGTGTGTGGCCACAGCCGCACGGGGCATATCCTTGACGGTCAGCCGCTGGTGGCGCTGATCCGCAACCTGGTGCAGGGAAAGCTCACCGCAGTGCCCGGTACAGCCGAGCACTGGCTGCCCATGGTCACCGTGGATTATCTGGTCGAGCTGGTAGCGGCCAGTGCTTTTGATCCTGCCATGGCGGGCCAGGAGTTGCTGGCGCTCGATGCCCAGACGCCCAACTTGCGAGAACTCCTGGCAGAGGTGGCGCAACCCATTGGCTTGAAGTCTCCCAAGCATTACATTCCGCTGCGATTGCTGAAGTGGCTACTGAAGATTTCTCCCATTGCGCGGTTCATGAATACCAGCGTCGAAGCCTTGGACTTTATCCAGACCACGCGCTTTGATACGGCGGCGGTTGAGCAATTTGCCAACCGGCATGGGATAGCCAAGCCGGATATACGGGAGTCTTTGCAGCACACTGGGATATTCGTCCACTCCCATCGTCTAGTCGCCCGCTGACGTTAGCTCACTCGGCAGGCGCTGCTGATCAGCAACCCGTCTGCTGGGTCTTTGAGCTTCCAGCTTTTGCCACTCTCTTGCGTTTGTATTCAAACTCCCAGCCCTTACAGGCCAGGGCCACGTGCTTGGGAATCAGAGAAGTGCCACTGCTGTAGGCGGTAATGGTACGACGGGTAAAGCCCAGCTCCTGTGCGGCGGTTGTCAGCGAAAGTTTGTTGGCAGCCATCCAGCCTTTGAATGCCTGAGTAGGCATCACCTCACCGGCCTGCTCCAACGCCAATCGATGCAAGGTGATAGCCGCCAATTCCAGGTCATCACCCCAGCTCACATCGAACCCCCATTCGCCCACCTGCGCGGTCCCGAACAAAGACAGGTCTTCCAGGGGCTTGAGCACCGGAAACTGGCGAATATATTCGCGCAGGTCCACGTCATAGCGCTTTCCGTTGACGAACTCCACCTGCAACGCATGTTTGCCGGGGACAGGTTTGACGCTTTTGATTTTGGCTTTGCTGATCATGTGTCAGCTCCTCCGGTTCTGTTCATTCCACACGCGTTGCAGGTCAACCGTGTGATTTGCCGCCCAGGCCAAAGCGGCTTTCAGGGCTTTTGGAGTCGCCCCTTTACCAAGCACCTTTAACCCGTCGATCTCCACCAGCGACTCGCCATCGGGCGTTTGCACGTGGAAGTGCGGCGGCGCGTGATCGTCCGGGTAGATTTTTATTTTCCAGTTACGGTCGCTATGTACGGTGGCCATGCTTTGCATGCTAGGGAAAATTTTTCTCTAGCACAAGGACACTCATCGAATGGGCTGAGAAAGATCTTTTTTTCGAGCCAGGACCTCAGTCGGCTCACTGTCGGACATCGGCGCGAACGAGGTGCTTACTCATATCACCAGTCACGGGCGAGACAAGGCTCGGCTGGCTACGCCTGAGGCGCGCAGCTAAAGCAAAACCGAGTCGTTACGACCGCCACCGACCTCGCGCATGCAGATACGCCGCCGTATCGCTATACCCCAACCGTGCGGCAATCTCCGCCAGCGGTTCGCCTTGCATCTCCAGGTGCAGTTCCAGTTCGGCGCGTACTTGATCGAGTACTTGTCGGAAGGTGGTGTCCTGCTCCTGCAAACGCCTGCGTAGCGTTCGCGGCGTGTGGTTCAGCGCCTGGGCCACGCTGACCAGGCTGGGCACTTCGTTTCGCCCCAACGCACGCCACACGCTTTCAGCCACCGTTGCCGACCAGCCCGTGAAATGTCGATGGGCGCAGATGCGGCGGTCCAATTCCTGGGTCAGCAGTTCCAGCATGCCGTGATGACGCGTCTGCATCGGCAGCGTCGCGGTTTGGTCGTGGAAGTAGAAGCGGTTGGCCGGGCAATCGAATTCCAGGTGTTCGCCGAACCACTGGACATACCGGGCATGGTACGGCGGCCGCGAATGGGCGAACTGCGCCAGGATCGGTTTGACCGGCTGGCCGGTCCCGCGCTGCAGTTGCGTGACGGCCATGACCCCGTAGTGCTCGACGATGTAGCGCGCCACTTCGGTGGGCGCATTGACCCGCAGTTCGATGCCCATGCCCTTTTCATCGTCCAGCAGGCGCATGCTGTCCGCGTCCGACGCCAAGGGCACGTACTTGGCCCAAAGGCGCAAGGCTGACAAGACGTCCGGACTGTAGAGGCAAAGGTACGCCAGGACGTGCACGTCCTGGGGGGTGAACACCGAGAAGAGTTTCAGGCCGATGGCCGGGTCGATATTCGCAGCGTCGCGCCACAGCTGGTCCAGCTCGACGAGGCTGTAGTCTCGGTTCTTGCCAGGGGCCTGGGCATCCAGGTAACGCTCCAGCACTTGGCCGAGCTTGCCACGGTGAAAGCGCTGCGCCGAGCGATTGGCCGCTGTTTCCGTGATTCTGTCCGTTTCGCGCATAGGGAGCACCGAGCCCTCGGTTTCTAATGAAATGGCATTGCCCTTTGGGCCTAATTCGAGAGTGCCATGAATACAACAATGCTCGCTAATCATCCAACGCTCATCGTGGCCGGGATCTTCCTCGCCTTCGTGTTACTGGAGCTCGCCTGCTCCGCGTTCAAGCAATCAACCGGCAGCCGGCGTGACGTACTCATAGAGGCGATTGGCTCCGGCATCCTGGTGACCATCACGTTTCCCACGGTGATGTGGTTGAGTGCAAAGATCCTCAGCCTCGCCGTGCCGGAGATGAAAGATGCCCTCGTTGCCCTGCCCTGGGTGGCCGGGTTCGCCCTGTTCCTGCTACTGGACGACATGACGCAATACTGGTGGCATCGCCTGACGCATCGAGTGCCGGTGTTGTACGCCTTGCACCGGGCGCATCATTCCGCGCCGTACATGAGCATCCGCATCGTCTATCGCAATAACAGTTTCTATTACTTGCTGATGCCCGGTATCTGGCTCAGCGGCATGTTGATCTACCTGGGCCTGGCGCCGGTGTATTACATCTACCTGATCGTGAAGATGACGGTCATTTTTGCCGCCCACAGCAGCGTGCCATGGGATGAAAAGCTCTACCGGATCCCGGCGTTGCGCCCTGTGGCCTGGGTGCTGGAGCGCGTCATCTCCACCCCTTCCACGCACTCGGCGCATCACGGCCTGACCGCCGAAGACGGCGTCACCCATTACAAAGGCAACTTCGGCAACCTGCTGTTCGTCTGGGACATGCTGTTCGGAACGGCCAAGATCACCCGGCGACGCCCGCCCGCCTACGGTATTGAAAACCTGTCGCCGATCAGCTGGACCGAGGAATTGTTCTGGCCCCTGGCACGCCGCCGTCATGCCAAACCTGCAGCCAAGACAAATGAGGAGGTAGCCCCGTGAATCGCCATTTAGTCATCATCGCCGGTTCCCAGCGAGAGGGCAGTCAATCCTCGAAAGTGGCCGAATACCTATATCGCCGGATAGATGAACTTGAGCTTTTCGATTCCGCTGAGGTGATAGACCTGGCACGCCAGCGGCTCCCCCTTTGGCCGCAAGAAGATACCCAGTCCATTTGGAACTCACTGCAATCAAGCCTCAGGAAGGCGACGGCGTTAATCGTTATCTGTCCTGAGTGGAATGGCATGGCGTGCCCTGCCTTGAAGAACTTCTTCGTGTATGCGGGCATCGAGGAACTCGGTCATAAGCCGGCCCTACTGGTGGGCGTGTCTGCAGGCCTTGGAGGCGCTTACCCGATTTCGGAGTTACGGGCTTCGAGTTATAAAAACTGCCGAATCGTTTACTTGCCAGAGCACCTCATTATCAGAAACGTGGAGTCGGTCATGGAGGGTGATACGCCGATTGGAGAAGAGGATAAGCGGATGCGCAAGCGCGTGGATTGGGTGTTGCGGATGCTGGGCCAATATGAAGCGGCGTTTTGTTCGATACGTATTGCAGTGACCCAAGTGCCGGGGTTCTCTTCAGGAATGTGATAAACCAGCGCAACGTCCGCGAGCCCGATCCGACACTTGATCAACGGCCGGCTGCCAACCACTCCCGAGGCGACACTCCCACCTTGGCTGTAAAAGCCCGCGACAGCGCCGACGGCGTCGTATAGCCAAGCTCTTCGGTCAAACGCTTGATGGACTCACCTTGGCGCAAGCGGCTCTGGGCCAGGGCGATACGCCAGCTGGTCAGGTAGTCGGCGGGGGTTTGGCCGACCACATCGCGAAAGGTGTTGGCGAATGCCGTGCGTGACAGGCACGCGCGTTCCGCCATGCGCTCCAGGGTCCAGGCGGCGCCGGGGTCTTCGTGGATGGCCACCAGAGCGCGGGCCAGGCGTGGGTTGGAGAGCCCGGCGATCAGGCCTGGCCGGATGCCGGCTTCATGCTGGTGGTCGAGCAGCCAGCGCAACAGTTGCAGCACCACGACTTCGAACAGTCGGTCGGCAAGCATCCGTTGGCCGCAACGCACATGGTCGGTCTCGGCGAACAGCAACTCCAGGGCGGCATGCAGGCCTGGGACCTGAGCCAGCGGCAAGGCAATCAACGGAGGCAGCGCCCGGGCCAGGGGATTGAGTGAACCGCCCTCGAACATCAGTCGGGCACAGGTGAAGTCGGCACCTTCCGCTGGGGGATTGTGGAATTGATGGGTGAGCGGGCAGGGATAGAACAGCAGCGAAGGCTCTTCGAAGCGCATCGAGGGCAGGCCTTGCCCACCGGAGTGGGTGACTTTCAATTGGCCCCGGCGCAGCACATGCAGGTAACCGAACCCTTCCCGCGCATCGAAGCGATTCACACCGCACAGGGCGCCGGTGTGATGCAACTGCGCCTGCACGCGGAAATGGTCGAGGATGCCGGAGAGGCGATCGATGGTCGGATGTGTTTGCATTCTGAACGAATCGCTACGTTATGTGTACGTTAAGAGCCAAATAGTACAGATCGTGCCCCTACACTGCCAGCACCACACATCACTTGGCAGAAGGGCCCATTATGAAACTCACTCGATCCCACCTCCTTTGCGCTTCGTTGCTGCTTGGCTTGAGCGCCAGCGTCAGCGTCAGCGCCCATGAAACAGCCCATCAAGGCGGCACCGTCAGCCAACCAATGAAATCCGTGCAGGCGCCGTTCGATATCGTCCATACGAAGATCACGACCCAAGGCAACGTGGCGATCTTTCACATGGCGGTGTCCGGCAAGGCCGGCAAGGTACACCCCGCGGCCAGCGGCAAGCTGGCAGGCAGTACCGTGTTCTCCTATGTCTGGCCCACCAGCCTGGATCCTTCAGTCATCGGTTTCGAGCCAAAGTCCGGGATCCTGGCGTTCGCCGTCACCTCACACCCGGACTTCGACGACACGCCGCTGTTCGACGAGAACCACGACGGGCGCCTGGATAACGATGGTGACCTTTGGCATTCCCACTGGGTGGTGCTGCAGCCCGACCCGGCCTGTGGAAAAGATTCACTGAAAGTGGTGGACATTCCCGAAGGGGCCAAGCCCCGTGTGCCGAAGACTTGGCCGGGGCTGCCGATCCTGATCGACAGCCCCGGTTGGACCCCGACCATCACCCGGCAAACCGTCGAAGTGCGGGTGCCGTTCGACGACATCGGCGCGATAGAGGCCGGTGCTTTCGACGGCGTCACGGCGGCCCTGCGGGTAAACGCCAGCGTGCACAACCCGCTGCTGTGCGTGGCCGACGTGTTCAAGGTGGCGTCGGGCGATCTGTCCCTGCCCGGCAAGGTCAATCAGTGAAATCGGCCCGCCCGGCGCCGGGCGGGCTCGCATTGGCGGAGTGACGCGGCGTTATGCGTCCTCCCCCTTCTCCGCCGATTCATCGCTGTGCACCACCACCAGCAACTGCGCCTGAACATCTCCCACCGAACGCAGGCGATGGGGCTTTTGTGCGTTGAAGTGCAAGGCATCGCCGCGGTTCAGCAGCACGCGCTCGTTCATGAAATCCACTTCCACCTGGCCCTCGTGGACGAACAGGAACTCCTCCCCCGTGTGTTCCTTGAACGCGTGGTGCGCGGTGAATTCGCTGGCGGGATAGAGGATGAAGGGCAGCAGGCTGCGCTCGGATACCTGATGGGCCAGTACCGCGTATTCGGAGCTGCCGCTGTTCGCCGCCAGCGATTGACGGTCTTCACAGCGCACCAGGCTGTAGCTGTCGAGCGAGACGTTTTCTTCGGAGAACAATTCCTCGACCTTCACGTTCAGCGCCTTGGCGAGCTTGAGCGCCGTGGCGATGGAGGGTGTGCTCAGCCCTCGCTCCACCTTGGACAGGTAGCTTTTGGTCATCCCGGTTTTCTCGGCCAGGACGTCCAGTGTCATCCCGAGTTTTTTCCTGAGCAATTTCAAGCGAATGGACATAGGTAACCAACATTTCCAGAGAAACGGACAATCTGCGATTGCAAATGACACTTTGTGTCATATAGTCTATTTAGTGTCATTAGCACCTTCCTTTCACAGCTTCCATGACGCGGATCAAGAACGGTCAAAGAACGAATCAGGAGAACGGATATGAGCAAGACACTGGCGACACCCAAGGACCAGCTGGTCCAACAGGCGGTCAACCAAATGCAAAAAACACTGCCGGATAATACGTGGACTGTACGACAAAAGCTGGCACTGACCTGCCGCATCCTGTTCGAGAACGGCCACGACTCGGGCCTGGCCGGGCAGATTACCGCGCGCGGGCCGCAACCGGGCACCTACTACACCCAGCAATTGGGCCTGGGGTTCGATGAAATCACCGCCGGCAACCTGCTACTCGTCAATGAAGACTTGGAGGTGCTGGAGGGCCATGGCATGCCCAACCCGGCCAACCGGTTTCACACCTGGGTCTACCGTGCCCGGCCGGATGTGAACTGCATCATCCACACCCACCCGACCCACATCGCCGCGCTGTCGATGCTGGAAGTGCCTTTGCAGATTTCCCACATGGACCTCTGCCCGCTGTACGACGACTGCGCCTTCCTGGAAGGCTGGCCGGGCGTGCCCGTGGGCAACGAGGAAGGCGAGTTGATCGCCGGTGCCCTGGGCGACAAGCGCGCCATCCTGCTTTCCCACCACGGCCAGTTGTCCACCGGGGCCACCGTGGAAGAGGCCTGCAACATCGCCCAACTGATCGAACGCGCCGCGAAGCTGCAATTGCTGGCGATGGCCGCCGGCGAGGTGAAACCGATCCTGCCCCACCTGGGCCGCGAAGCCCACGACTGGATCGCCCGGCCCAAACGTCACGCGGCCGCCTTCAACTACTACGCCCGGCAGAACCTGCGCCAACACGCCGATTGCCTGAACTGAACCCACCAGGAGCCAAGCCATGTCTACCCCAAATATCCACGGCATCATCGGTTACACCATCACGCCCTTTTCCGCCGACGGCCAGAACCTTGATCTCGATGCATTGGGCCGATCCATCGACCGTCTGATCGACAGTGGCGTCCACGCCATCGCGCCCCTGGGCAGCACCGGCGAAGGCGCCTACCTGAGCGATGCGGAGTGGGATCAGGTCAGCGAATTCAGCATCGCTCGCGTCGCGGGCAGGGTGCCGACCGTGGTCAGCGTGTCTGACCTGACCACCGCCAAGGCGATCCGCCGTGCGCGTTTTGCCCAGGCCCATGGCGCCGATGCGGTGATGGTATTGCCGGCCTCCTACTGGAAACTGAGCGAGGCGGAAATCCTCGCGCACTACCAGGCCATCGGCGACAGCATCGACCTGCCCATCATGCTGTACAACAACCCCGCCACCAGTGGCATCGACATGTCCGTGGAGCTGATCCTGCGGATTTTCAACGCGGTGGAAAACGTCACCATGGTCAAGGAAAGCACCGGCGACATCCAGCGCATGCACAAGCTGCAATTGCTGGGTGAGGGCCAGGTGCCGTTTTACAACGGTTGCAACCCACTGGCGCTGGAAGCCTTCGCGGCCGGCGCGAAGGGCTGGTGCACTGCCGCGCCGAACCTTATCCCGCAGCTCAACCTCGACCTGTACGCCGCCGTGCTCGCCAACGACCTGAGCCAGGCCCGGACGTTGTTCTATCGTCAGCTGCCGCTGTTGGACTTCATCCTCAAGGGTGGCTTGCCCGCCACCATCAAGGCCGGTTTGCGCAACCTCGGGCTGGAGGTCGGCGACCCGCGCCTGCCGGTGTTCCCGCTTGATGAAACGCGCAACGCCCAACTGCAGACGATGTTGAAAGAACTGCTCTGATCCTGCGGGCAGCCCTTGCGACCGGATAGATGGCGCCCATGGACGCCATCTATCCGAGAGCGTCGAGGGCTACGCTTGCCAGGGCTACGTTATTCCCACACTGCAACGTTGCGAGGCACGAGATGCGTACCTACAAACCCTTGGACTGTGATCTGCATGACTATCTGGAAATTGCCTGCCTATACGGCTATGCGCTGGACATCGAACTGACTGGCGGCCAGCGGTTGACAGCCCGTGCGATCACCACGCGCACCTCGCCGACGCGGGAGGAATTTCTCGAAGTCGAAACCGCTGATGGTCGCCTGGAGATTCGCCTCGATCGGTTGTTGGCGATAACACCACAGAATGCGAACGCCAGGTTTGGCCGTGTCGTGCTGGCAAATGGCTGAGGGCTGCATCAGGTCTCTAACCGCCGCCTCTACCTGCATTGAGGAAAACGGACCAATCACTCACAGAAACCTCCTACATCTCCCTCCATAGCTCCCGCGTTAGCGTCTGTCCTGCCTTTTATCGGACGAGACGCACCACGTCGTGACACGCAAACAAGACATTCCCCAAGTCCGAAACCCGCCCGGTGGTGACGGGCATTACGTCACCTATCGAGACATGAGCGCCACCGAACTGGCCGAGCGCGAAACCCGACAGCGGGCTTATGAAGCCATGCTTGCCCGACAGGCCGCCTACGTACAGGCGCGCTGGGCCACAGCGGATAACAAACCATTATCCAGCGTAACCGGAAGCGTGTTTGCCAAAAGCTGCATGCTCCCCGACGGCATCATCGATTACAGCAACCCCAACGGCTACGTCCCGGCAGACCTGGTCAAACAGTACGGCGATCTGATGTGGC
Source organism: Pseudomonas sp. AF32 (assembly GCF_022342325.2). Taxonomy (NCBI): domain Bacteria; kingdom Pseudomonadati; phylum Pseudomonadota; class Gammaproteobacteria; order Pseudomonadales; family Pseudomonadaceae; genus Pseudomonas; species Pseudomonas sp. AF32. Next base: position 220,346 of record NZ_RQJK02000001.1, read on the forward strand.
TCGGCGGCCGGAGCGCCGATCCGTCCGGCACGCTACCCCTCAAGCAGATCGGTGCGGGTGCGGTTCCGGCGACGTTGGGCAGGCTCGCGCTGGGCGGCTCGGCAGCTTCTACGGCGGCGGCTACCGGCGGCACCGTTGGCGCAGCGCTACTGACTGGCATCGTTGCCCTGCTCTGGCCCTCCAGCCTGGGCGACAGCGCGCTCTATAGCGAAGACCAGCTAAGAAACCTCAAGCAAGCCCGCAGCCGTATGCGCCTGAGCATCGAACAGCAAGCCGACGGGAGTCTCAAGGGCTACGGGTTCTACACAGGCCAGAATCGCGACTGGGAAATGGTCGACGTTGTCCAGTTCACCCCACGAGCCGACCAGTTCGTCGCTGACCTGGGCGATGGCGTCGAACTGATCTGGACGCCGGCTACCGATCCGTCCGACACCCTTGGCATTCCAGCCCTGGAGGCTGCGCCTCAGGCACCGCCTGTATGGATCTACCCGCCGACACCGATGGCTGACAGCGTTATTGTCGACCCGATTTATCCGCCGGAGTACAGGGACTTCATTCTGGTGTTTCCGGCGGATTCGGGGGTTCGGCCGGTTTATGTAGTGGTGAGTACTGCTCATCACGACTATCACCCAAAACCAGACTCCCTTCCTGCCTTTCCAGATACAAAATGGGCGCAACCCAAGACACACATGAAAGGTGGGGGGTTACGCCCACGCTGGAAGGATCGTGACAAATTTATATATGAGTGGGACTTTCAACATGGCGCATTGGAAAAATATAACAAGCGAGGCAAGCACTTAGGTGAGTTCGACCATGTTACGGGGACCCAAACCAAACCAGCCAACCCGACGAGGTGGATAGAACCATGAAACACAAAATAATGGGTGTTATTGACGGAGATGATTTCGCCACATACGAAACAGCGCTTGGCATCGACGGCGAAGCCCTGGCAAAAATAATGAACTGGAGCCAGAAAGAAGATCATTTGTACGACTATGAGCTCAGTGCTGCTCAAATTGAAGCCTTGGAAAAAGCGTGCTCAATCGAGCTTCCTCGCAACTTGTTGCTTTTCCTGACCAGTAGCAATTAGTTAGCAGCGGGTCATGATCCTTTACGATGAAGTGAGTTGGGCGGTTTGGGGGCTGCTACGCAGCCCCGCGGGAGAATTGCCCGCCGTCCCCTTTCGATAAGTGCCGGCGTGCGTCCGTCGTCAGGACGGCGGATAGGCCTCGTTGAACACCTTGCAAAATCTTCCGCCTGCGAAAAGAGCAGCTGAACATTGATTGGCCCTTGCGGTGTTGCCTGGCTGGCCCAACAGGCTAGCACAAGCCGTTTGGACGGCGCGTCAGATCGGCCTGCCGCGTACAGAACCATCCATGCATTAATCCCGCTTGAAAGAACTGCACAGGAGCGTCGAACCCGGCGGCCCTTATAAGGCCCGCCACCTGTTGCGCAGGCAGGATCGCAACATTCCTGGCGTAGGCAGTGCGCGCTCGCTCCAGCCCTTCTGGCCGAAGACCATCGGAGGACATCAGCGTCAGCCAACTGCGTAACAGCACCTCATAGGCAGGCGATTCGGTATCAGAGGCCAGGTCAGCGTTCGCCAATATTCCGTGAGGTTTAAGGCGGCGGGCAATCTCGTGAAAGAACCTGGTGCGGGCTTCTGCGTCTAACAAAAACTGGGATACCAGCAAGCAGGTAGCAGCGTCGTAGCTGGCCTCGGCGGCGAGCGTGTCAAGGTAGCCTTCGTGAAAATGGCAGCGTGCGAGAAAGCCATTTTGAACGGCCTTCTGACGACAAACCTCAAGCATGGCGCCCGAGGGGTCGACAGCCGTGAAATGCCAGCCAGGGAAGCGCTCTGCCAGATAGGCCAGTTCCGCCCCTGTGCCAACACCAACGCAGAGTATCCGGGCATCTTCCAGCAGACCGATAAATTGAGACTCGAGCAGCAAATAGAGGGCGGCGCGAATCGGCGCCATCCCTTCCCATTGCTTGTCGTAGCTGACAGCTTGCTGGTCGAACACTTTCTTGAGTTCTTCATTGCGCATAGGACACCTTGAGTCGTGACAGACGCATCGCGTTAACCGCGGAACTGCTTCCAGTATCCCTGCCCTGTCAAGCCCTGCACATTTGCGACCGCAATGCCATGGATCAGCACTGACTCAGAACCCAGCCGAACACTTCCGGCGAGGGATCGCGGAGCGACTCGGACCCTCAACCCTCTTTTCCAAACAACCGATCAGCAATCTCCCGCCCTCGCTCCAACCCTTCTTCCGTCAACCAGATCGATTTGTTCCTGTTTACAGGATCGCTGATCAGGCCTTGTTCATGCAGTCGGTTCATGACCTCAAAGTCAAAACCTTTCCAGGCGTTGCCCTTGTCGGAACTGAACGCTGCCAGCAAGGCAAGCACGGCTTCTTCTATCAATGTGTCGTCGTAATCCATGGTCGTTACTCCACTCAGATGGTGCTGCTTTTATGCCTCTGCAATGGCTGAACTTTATCTGATCAAAAGCCTTAGTGATTCTCTTCCGATGAGTTGCATTGGGCGGTTTGGGGCTGCTGCGCAGCCCTGCGGGGATAAATCCCCTCGCCACAGGGTGGACGGATACCCTGGGGTAACTGCCAGCTCAGAAGCTGCCCCACAGCAGGCCCAGCAAAAATATTTCCCTTCCATCCCCTCCCGCAAAGCTCCCATCCGCTCCAGCAAAGTCACCGGCAAATTTCCCCCTTAATAATCCCCCTTTCGCTCGCACTCCCTTTACCCGCCAGCATCACATAAATCCAAATGAACCTACGCACCTTCATCCGTAGCTATTGCTTCAATTCCAGGCTCGCGACGACCGCGTTGACCCGGCTGCACCGGGCGCTTTCGTTCCTGGCCGGTTACTTGGCGCAGCAGGGCTTCGACTCCAGGACGTGGCCGGCGGCCCGTGACGCGGACGTGCTGGAGCCGCGCGGTGGCGCCGTTTGCCCGGAACTGGCAGCAACGGTCTTCAGCCACGCACGGGAGGGGGTCGTTCTGGTGGATCCGTACGGTCGGGTCATCAGCGTGAATGAGGCCTTCACGCGGCTCACCGGTTATGGACAGGACGAGGTCAGGGGCCGGGATTTGAACTCCCATCGCATGGTGCGGCGGCTTACAGCGTTCTTTGCGCCGATGAAGAACGCGTTGGATTTCCACGGGCATTGGTCCGGCGAGATTCAAAGCAGTCACAAGGATGGCCGGGAGATGACGTCGCGCATCAGCATCAGCGCGGTGCATGACCGTCACGGGAACGTTCAGCATTATGTGGCGCTGGTCAGCGACATGACGCAGGTGAAACAACGTCTTCAGTTGCTCGAACGCGATGCTCGTTTTGATGCGCTCACGCAGTTGCCCAATCGGCTACTGTTGGCCGAGCGCATGCGTCAGGCGTTGGGCAAGGCGCGTATCCATCAGCATAAAGTCGCCATCGCGTTTATCGACCTCGATGGGTTCAAGGCGCTTAACGACAGTTACGGGCATGACTGGGGGGATCGGGTGTTGCAGATCGTCGCGGCGCGGATCAATGCGACGCTGCGTGAAAGCGACACGCTGGCACGGCTCGGTGGCGATGAGTTTGTAGCCGGGCTGGTGGGTTTGCAGGAGGTGGAGGACTGCGAGCCGTTGCTCAAGCGCATGTTGCAAGCGGCCAATGCGCCGATCCTGATTGGCGCGCGAACGGTGGAGATTGCCGCGAGTATCGGTGTGGCGTTTTTCCCCGAGCATGGGCAGGAAGTGGATGCGCTGATCAGCAAAGCGGATCAGGCGATGTACTTGTCGAAGAAGGCCGGCGGCAACCGCCTGGCGTTTTGTCCGACGCGTTTTATTTCGCTCAATAGCGAAGCCTGAGGGTGGTGCCGAGGGTTCTTTCGCTGCCGGTCATCACGCCGTAGTCTCCGGCCCCCAGCAATGAGTACACGGCGCTGATGTAGTGCCGGTCGAAGGCGTTGTGCATCCAGCCCTCCACTTCCCAACCCCGGTCCTGGCTGCGCAGCCCCAGGCGCAGGTTGGTAATGCCATAGCTGGGTTGATAGCTGCCCTCTCCGCCTTCGAGGGTGCCGTAGTAGCCGGTCCGGAAGCTGTAATCGACGCCGCTGTAGACTTCCAGCCCGTACGGCAGCGGATGGCTATGGTCCAGGCCGCTGCTGAGGTTCCATTCCGGCGCGTTGTAGAGGCGGTCACCGCTGAGGTCGCAGGTCCATTGGCCGGTCTGCGGTGGGCACGGTGCGTTGGGGAAGCTGCGATAGCGTGCATCGCTCCAGGCCAGGCCGAGGCGCCCGGTGAGTCGTGAAGAAAGTTGCCAGGCGGAGTCCAGTTCGATCCCGCGCAGGCGGACTTTGCCGACGTTGATCAGGTTGTCCCGCAGCGGTGGGGCGAACATCGAGGTCGGCGGGCTGTAAGTGAGCGCCTGATAGTTGTCGACATCGGTCTGGTACAGGGCGAGGTCGAGCATCGCACGCTCCTCCCAGAACCGCGTCTTCATGCCCAGCTCCAGCGACGTGGCGCGTTCCGGCTCGAAGGTGGGCTCGGCGAACGGGCCGACCACGTCGAAGTTGATGCCGCCGGCCTTGTAGCCGCGAGACCAGCTGACGTAGCCCATCACGGCATCGCTGAAGCGATAGCTGGCGCTGAGCAGGCCGGAGACGTTGTCTTCTTCAATCGAGTCCTGGCGGTAGTAGCCACGGCCGAGGGCGATGTCGCGCAGTAACTGTCCGCCGGCCTGGAAAACCGGAGGCAAGCCGTCCAGCGAGGCAAGGTTGCTGAGGTCGCGGGAGACCCAGCCATCCTTGCGCTCCTGACTGTAGCGCAGGCCGCCGGTCAGTTCGAGAGGATCGACGGGGCGCCAGGAAACCTGGCCGAAAATCGCCCGGCTGTCACCCTTCTGCTCGCCGTCGTAGTGTTGCCGGGCGCCGTCCAGAAGCGGCGACGGCACCTGGCTCGGATCGGTAAAGGTGATGCCATAGAGTTTCTGCAATTGCTCCAACTGATCGCCGACGAACCAGGGCGCGGCGTCCTTGCCGAACTGGACGTCGATGTCCCGGTCGAGCTGCTGGCGCAGATAATAGAGCCCGGCGACATAATCGATGGACGAGCCGACCGTGCCCGACAGCCGCCATTCCTGGCTGAACTGCCGGTGCCCCAGTTCCGTCTCGGACTGAGCGACCGACAGCGTAGTGCTGTCGCCGTCGCGGGTGGCGCGGTAGTCCCAGTCGCGGTAGGCGGTGAGGCTGGTAAAACGCATCGCGTCATCCAGATCCCAGTTCAATTCCAGCGAAACACCGTTCTGCAGGGTCTGCGGGCGCCCCGGTGCGTCGATGCGCACCTCGCGTTGATAAGGGTCGGGCGCGGACAGCGGATAGCCGAGAAATTGAGCGCGTTTGCGGGTCTGCTGGCTGTAGTGATTGACCAGCAGCACATTACCGGCCTCGTTTTGCCGGGCATGGTCTGCGATCAGGCGGGCGCTGAAGTCCGTGGTCGGCGTCCACAACAGTTGTCCGCGCAGGCCCTGGCTGTCGGCGTCACCCAGGCGAGAGCCGTCTTCCAGGTTTTCCACTTGCCCGTCCTCCGAGCGGTCGAAGACATTCAGCCGCCCCGCCAGGACATCGTCGCGCAGCGCCCCGGAAATCGTCCCGCGATACTCCCTCAGGCCGTGGTCCCCGTAGCTGGCCTCAAGGTTGGTCTCGGGCTGGAACGTTGGTGCGCGGGTGATGATGTTCAGCGCGCCCGCCGTGGTGTTCTTGCCGAACAAGGTGCCCTGGGGCCCGCGCAGCACTTCGATGCGCTCGATGTCCATCAACTCGGTGAAGGCCATGCCCTGGCGCGCCTGGTACACGCCATCGACGTAGGTGCCGACACTGCCTTCCAGGCCATCGTTGTAGGCGGTCGCGCCGAACCCGCGCAGGCCAAAACCGGCATAGCGGGCGTCATGCCCGGACACCACCAGTCCGGGCACACGCTGCTGGATGTCTTGCAGCGTGTGCAGGTTGGCCTCGTCCAGTTGCTCACCGTAGAGAACGTTGATCGGGATCGGTACGTGTTGCGGGTCTTCCTCGCGACGTCGGGCGGTCACGGTGGTTTCGTCAAGGACGACGGTGTCGAGCGACGACGCAGGCGCTTGCACGGCATTGACTGACGTCCAAGGCAGTATCAATAAACCGCCGAGCAAGAGCAGCCGGTAACCTCGATCGAGCACCCTAGCGCTCCCGGGCCATCGTGCGCTGCACCGTATCCAGGCCCACCAGGGTCTTGACCCACGCCAATAATTCGCGGCTGTCGGCGGGCTTGAGCAGGACCGCATCGAAGACCAGGTCTTGCGGATAGGCCTGCGGCCGGCGTGCCGGCATTGCCGAATAGAGCATCACCGGCAGAGGGCGCCAGCGCTCGCGGACCTGGCGCAGCAGTTCCCAGCCGTCCATGCCGGGCATCATCTGATCGCTGATCAACAGGTCGACCGGCTGCTCAGCCAGGCAGGTCAAGGCTTGCTCACCGTCCGCCGCGATGCTCACGTCGAAGCCATAGCCGGCCAGCAGGTCATAGAGCCATTCGCTGTTCTGCTCGACATCGTCCACCAGCAAAACATGCTTACCCTGGCCGTCAAACGGTGCGGCGTGATTATCGACGATACCGATTTCGAGGTCGTGCTCGTGGGCGCACTTGAGTTGCAAGCGAAAGCTGAAGCAACTGCCGCCCTGCTCGGTGGCCTGTGGTTCCAGGCGGCTGCCCATGCGCTCCAGCAGTTGCGTGACGATCGACAAGCCGAGCCCGCTGCCTTCGTAGCGTTGCGCATTGCGCCCGCGCTGGAACGGTCGCAGCAGTTGCTCGAACTCTTGGGGATCGATGCCAATGCCGGTGTCGATCACGCTGAAACACAGCTCGACGGTGTCAGGGCCGGCGCCCGGGCGACCGCTCACTTCAAAACGAATCTGGCCGTTACGGGTGAATTTCGCTGCGTTCGCCAAGAGGTTCATGAGGATCTGTCGAAGGCGTTTGAAATCGGCCTCGACCAGCGCCGGCAAGTCGTCGGCCACATCGGATTCAAAGGCATTGCCCTGCCTCGCGGCGAGGAAGCCCGCCTCTTCTGCAATCTCCTTGAGAAACCCGTACAGGTAGCCCGGTGCCAGGCTCAGCTGCATTTGCTCCAGCTCGCCGCGGGAGAACTCAAGCATCTCGTCGATCAACTCCAGTTGCTGGCGGGCATTGCGTTCGATGGTGGCCGGGTACTCGCGGTTTGGCCCGCCGTGCAGCAGGCGCGCATAGTCGATGATGCGCACCAGCGGCGAGCGCAGGTCGTGGCTGATGCGGGCCATCAAGGCACTGCGGGCCGCCAGGGATTCGCGCAACTGCGCCGTGCGCAGGGCCACGGTGCTTTCCAGGCGTTCGTGCTCGGCCTGGCGTTGTTGGTCGAGGCTGGACAGCGCGTGCTTTTCCCGCTGGCGGCTGCGGTTGACTTCCATGATCAGCGTACACACCAACAAGGCCACGCCCGGCAGGGTCGACGACAAGCTGTGCTTGCTTTGCGGCGACTGCCAGGGCAACTGCTCCTGCGGAAAGAAATAGCGCATCAGCAACTGCCCCAGCAGCAACCCCGGCACCAGCCACGCCATCCAGTCGTAGCGCAGCCGTTTGCGCCAGGCCATGCACAACGTGGCGAGCAGCACCGCATAAAAACTCAAGAGCGACAGCTGGATGAACTGCGCGCCCTGGACCGGATCGACCTTCAACCACCAGGCTCGACCAAAGGCGCACCCCAACAGCGGCACCCAATAGCTGCAGCCAATGACTTTTGGCAGCCGGGAAACCTGCAACAGCACGCGCATGTAGGCGAGAAACAGGATGAACGAGATCACGCTGGCGCAGGCCAGCAGCTCGCGGGTCCAGCCGAGTGCCGTGGGCCAGTAGATCAAGTAGCCGTTCACCAGGCAGGTCAGCAGGATATAACTGAGGACCGCGCCAGCATTCACTGTCAGCAATCGGGAGCGCAGGATCGCGCCGACAATCAGCCCGAACGGGACGACCAGCAGGACAATGCCGAGGGTCAGTCCATCGCTCAGGTACGTCTGCTGCTGACTGCGCAGCAATGCCGGCTCGGACCACAGCTGCGGCTCCAGCAACATCTGGAAGTTGCTGCTGACGCGGACGAACAACGTTGCGCCCTGTCCGGCCGCCAGCGAAACCGGAAACGCCGGCTGCCGCGCCGCCGGCTGGGGCCATTCGGCCAACGGATGGGCGGCACCGGCGTGGGCCTCCCGCCAGCGTCCGTCGGCGTATTGAAAGACACGAATGTTTTCCAGGCGCGGCGCGCCGATCACCAGCAGGCGCGAACAGGCCGCATCGCTGGAGTTGGTGAGTTGCAGTTTCAACCAGAAGGCCGAGCGGCTGTAGCTTTGCGCTGGCCACTGCGGGGTCGCGGCATCAAATTGCGCTTCGGGCAGTCGAGCGACGTCTTCCACACTCAACCTCGCCTGGGTGTCCTCGACGATTTGCATCGCCGGCCTCAGGTCCAGGTGATCAGCCTGACAAAGGTCCACGGGCGCCGCGCGCAACAGGCCGGCGGCCAGCAGCGTCGTCGCCAGCAACAGAACCTGCAGAAGCCGCATCAGGCGGGCCCGGCCGACTCGGTATCAGCGATGCCCAGGGTCTGCTGGCGAAACTGGCTGGGCGTCATGCCGATTCGCTGCCGGAAGGCCGTGGTGAAATTGCAGGCATTGCGAAAACCGATCAACTCGGCGACGTCCTGCACGCTCATGGCGCTTTCGGACAGCAACTCCTGGCCGCGACGCAGCCGTGCATCCCGGATGTAGGCGAACACGGTCAGGCCCAGATGCTCGCGAAATATCCGGGACAGGCGTTTCTCATGGGTGCCGACTTTTTGCGCCAGCGCGACAAGAGAAGGCATGTCGTCGAGGTGGTGTTCGATCAATCGCATCGCCGCACGCAGCACGATCCCGTCGCCTTCCGGCTCCGGTGTCGCCGGGCTGTCCTGGCTGGGCGGCGGCGCGCGCCAGGTCAATTGCAGGTGGATCCTGATACGCGCCAGCACTTCCTCGGGGGCGCAGGACTTGGGGATGTAATCGACCCCGCCCACGGTCAACCCTTCCAGACGCTCGAAAGTGCTGTTGGCCGAAGACAAAAAAAGAATCGGTGTCTGCCGGGTCGACGGCGCCTCGCGCAGCAGCCGGCAGAGGCTGAAACCGTCCATGTGCGGCATGTGCACATCCAGCACGATCAGGTCCGGACGCACTGCCAGCGCCCGTTGATAACCCTGTTGGGCATCACTGGCCAGAGAAATGCGCCAGGGTTGCGCTTTGAGCAGAACGACCGTTGCCCGGATGTCCTCGGGCTCATCGTCGATAAGCAGGATATGCGGCAGCGACACGGATGACACAGCCGCGTCCCCAGCCGCCCGCCTTTCGTATCGCCCGTCGTCCATACGCTACGTTCTCTTATCGTGCTTTTGCCATGCCCTGCCGAAGAAGCAAAGGTATCGCAAAGGCAATCGATGGATCGGTAAAAATCGTTATACCGATAGCGGCAGGTCAGGTGAAGACTTGAAGGCGTCGCGCAGACATGGCGGGACGCGTCGAAGATTTCTTGTCGGAACACAGGCCCGCAGGATAGCATCGAGCCATCACTCGACAGGACGCCTGAACCGTGCACGGATCGCCACAAGACTCCATAACCCCAACCGCTCCGGCGGTCAAATCGTGAGCGCCCTGGACTCCAGCACCATTGGGCAGTTGAGCACGTTTCTGATCATCTCGCTGTCCTTGCTTGCCGTCCTTGGGATCGCAAAAGCGTTGAGCAAAGCCAATCGGAAAACAAATCCCGACTCTCAGGTTTTCCTCTACGGCACCCTTGCGGTTTCATTGCTGATCATCGTCTCGGCAACGCTGATCTGGGATAAGAGTAATCTTCCCGCATGGCTTCAAGGTATTGGCAGTATCTACGCCATCATCGTGGCAATACTCGTCTCCCGGCATGAAAGTAGAAATTCCGAAGCGCGAAGCCGCCAGGAAAGAGCCGACGACCATAAACGCGAAGCCCAGCGGCTGAGCGAAGAGAAAGTAGAGGCCACCCGAGCCATCTACCAGATGGTGCTTAGGGCGTTCATGTGTTTTAGCTACGTGCGTGAAAACGCTTATGACAAAAGCCTGACGGGCAAGGATATCGGCCCCCGCAATGGGAAGCCGGAGCTCAAGATCATTGCCGGAAAAAAATGGACTTCGCTAGGGTTCAAGGCATCTGACATCCGGGTCCAACTCCGACAGCTTGAAGCGTTTACGCAGCAATTGGAAAAGATATCGCCCTTCGATCACAGGGACGCTGTCCTGGCCTTGCTGACGTCCGAATTCTGCGCCTCGGTCAAGGTATTCTTTGCCGATTTGGCGACAGGCTGGAATATCAAAAGCACGCTTGCGCCCCCCGATGCTGACGCCGATAGAACGATCAAGTATCCACCTTGCGAAAGAAACGCCACCTACACCGAAACCGAGAAACTCATCGGTCTCAGCGAATTCCTCGCCCATGGCATATTCCATCTGTATTTGGACGAGCCGGAATGCAATCGTATCGAGGAGGTTTTTCTCCAGTGGGCGAAACGGGCAGACGAGATCTTTGCCAGCGGTGAATCCACGGCAGTCTGATGCAGGGCCAATGGGCTAGAGGCTCAACATCCCGCGAAACCCTCTCGCCGCGTAATACGACTGAACCCCGTTGTGATAGATGAACACCCGCCCATAACGGCAGTCCCCGAATATCGCCCCACCCAGCGCACGTACCTCGGGGGGCGTCGCCAGCCAACTGGACGTTTTCAAATCAAACGCCTCCAGCGCCTGGAGTTCGCGGTACTGCTCTTCGGTCAATAGCGCCACACCCATCTCTGCGGCCATGTCCAATGCGCTGCCCTGCGGCTTGTTTTCCTTGCGAGCATCCAGAGCAGCACGGTCATAGCAAAGGCTTCGGCGGCCGGCGGGGGTTTCCCTGGCGCAATCGCAGAACGTGACGCGCCCGGTTTTCCTGTCGTGGCCGATCACGTCGGGTTCGCCTCCAGTGGCCTCCATGGCCTGGAGGGTTTTCAGGGCGGTGGGGTTGCCTTCGAGCCGGGGCTGGACGTCGGACCACTGGAGGTCCGGGTGGCGATGGGGGTTCTGTTCAAAGCGGGACTTCAGGGATTCGATGAGGGTTTGCTGTTCTTGTTTTTTCATGGTGGATAAGCCCTGGAACAAGGTGCCGGTGAACACCTGAGCATTGTGAAATCTTGAGTGACCTGCCACGGCATTGGTGTATTGCTTGGTGTAACTGCTGAGCTGATTCATTGGAATCCCTCCCGATGCATCCGGCGCGAGTATTTCAATCTAGTCAGGGGAATTCGAGACGTCCAGCGAAGGGGGATTCGCCGTTGGGCGGAGGTGAATGCCGTGTCGGCGTCTTTTCCTCGTGATAATGCGGCCTCCCTGCTGGCGAACTCATCAACGTTGGATTCGCCAGTATCGTCTCAGTCAGCAGACAGTCTTCCCCCTCTGCGGACCAGCAAGCCAACGCCGAGTTCCGGTTGCCATGCAGGTCCATGACCAGCGGCCAGTTCTCGAAGCCGTCGGCATCGCTGGGTGGAATATCGGGATAGTGTTTGGGTGGCAGGACCAGGGCATCTCCGGGGCGGATCCACAGGTCGGCAAGGTAGATTTCCCTCGCTGCCGGGCGCCAGCGGGCGACGCTGATGACCAGTGGCAGGCGTCCGTAGCGGGAGAAAAAGGCGTGGGGGAAGTTGTGGTATTCGAGATCGGTGGGGTTGTAGGTCAGCAGTTCACGCATGCGCGCCGGCCCCAGGTAAGGCGATTGGTGTCCTGCCCATTTGCCGTAGGTGTATTGTCCGAGGATCAGCTGGTCGTACTCGAAGCGCAGGCACTCGCCATTGGCAAGCAAGGTCATACCGAAGGCCTGGGCCGTTTCCTTGGTTGCCCAAAAGGGCTCGTAGCGCACCTCCCTGGCGTGGAAGTCGAATTGTCTGATTCGGTAGGAACCGTTGCCCGTCGGTACTTCACGATCCCACCACGTAATGCCGGAATATTGCGCACCCAGCAGCAGTTCGGGATTTTCGGGCGTCAGCGAGATCAGCTTACCGCGCACATGGGCACTTGGCTGGGCCAGCCCATGGTCGTTGAACAAGTAGGGAAATGTTCTCGGGTCGAGCGCGGTTTGCGCGCCTTCGCCAAGGAAGGGAACGCTGTTGAAGACTTGCATCGTCAGGGACCACTCACGCAGGAAAACACGGGAGACCCGGCCGGATCGGCCGGGTCCGTTGGGCTCAACTATACGGACGATGCTCCTCGCGCAACCAGTCCATGCCGTGAGGTTGGCGCCAGGGGCGGACGGCGGCGCGTTTTTCAACCTGGGTCAGGCACATGTTGTTGTCCTTGTAGTGGACCAACAGCAGATGGAATACGTCATCGCCGCGCCGGTCCCAGATCACGTCGTCTTCCTGGCGACCCGGCTTGATGGGGTGGAGCCGGCAATCGGTCTGGTCATGCATGCCTTGCAGACAGGTTCCGGTTTCGTAGTTGATCAGCAACACCGGGTGGTTGATGTCCGAGTAGGGCTTTTCCAGCTCGGGCATGTACCAGTATTGGCCGAGGTTGTGTTTATCCGGAATTTGCATGGCGATGCGGGTCTTGTCCTGCGGGTCGGTCGCCAGCGCCGGTTTGTCGCCGGTGTTGTTGCGCACTAGGTAGAGCACCGTGCACGGGTCTTCCTCGGTCTTTCCCGTTTGTACCACTTTGGCCCGGCCGAACGAGTCGTGGCACAGGCGCGCCTTGACCGTCACCGTCGGGTTCAGGTTTTTGCCCGCCTGACCGAAGCCGGCGATGAGCCCGTCGACGCCCGGCGTTTCCAGGTTGTTTCCCGCCAGCACGTAAGTAAGACCGGCCAACGGATTCGGCTCCATGTGCTTGCTCAGCGCCTCCCAACGCTTGAGTGCCTGGTCGCTGGCACCGTTGAGCAGCAAGGCCTCACGCATGAGGCGGGTGGGGTAGTAGCGCTTATCGCGTGGCCAGCGCTCGGTGACCATCAGCAACTTGTGCCCACTTTTCTGTTTCAGCATCAGGCCCAGTGCATCCCAGAATTTCGCGAAATCCTCGGTGGACGCATCGGCCGCCGGTGGCGTGTGGTACGTTTCGCTGGTCGCTTTGCTCTTGTTGTCGACGAACACCATTCGCAAGGCGGGAACGGTGGTCGCGGCGAGGGATGTCGTGAGCCGCTCGGAGCGGCCGAGAACGACCACCGACTCCTGCCAGTTCGCATCGATCTGCACCTTGTAGCTGGTGTACCACTGATAGGCGTGCTCAAGCGCCGTGCGGATATCGCCTTCCTTGACGAAGCGATAGACCGGCGACAATTTCAACTCCACGATCTTGGGATCGTCGGCCAGCGATTCACGCCATTTGGTGAAATCGGCATTGCAGTTGCTGGGATCGACCGCGTTGAACCGGATGGAACAGGTCCCCCCCTGGGTGGTCAGGTTGGCGTTGCGATGGGCCAGGTTCTTCTTGACCGTTTCCGATACTGAGGTCGAAGCGCTACCGCTGACGAAGGCGCCGTATTCGGCCTTGAGCATCGCATCGAGGGTATTGGTCTGGCTCAGATAAGACTTGAGCGCGGTCATCGCATAGTTCAACGAGCCACCCACCGTGACTTCACTGACGATATCGACGCCGAAATCGACGAAGAAATCGAAGAATGGCTGCGGATGGTTCTCGTCGAAGGATTTGGGAAGTTGCGTGATGCGTTCCTTGAAAGCGTCGGTCGCGTTGGCCGGGTTGACCTCTAACGTCAGCTTCCATAACCGTGCCGTATGGCTGTAGAGAGCAGCCTCACGCTCCTCGAAGGTCTTGATGTCACTGCCGAAAGTGGCTTTGAAGCCGGCGGAAAAAGCACCGTACTTACCGGCGACCTCGACACTCGACTGGGTATGTTTTTCGTAGTCTTCGCGAGAAGAAAACGTTTCGATGGCGAAGTCATCCTGACTGACCACCGTACTCATGGTGACGTTCTTGCCCACGTTGTAGGACGTGTTCCTGTACGGCACGGCCCGCTTACCCGACTCGGTATCACCGACTTTCTGACACTCCTTGCTGTCGCCGGCCCAATCGAGCCGGTTCAGCCCGCGCCCCAGCAACTGCGAACCGCCGATATCCCGTACATCGCCAGCGCCCATGAGTCCTTCGTTCATCACCGTTCTCCCATCGTTCAGGTTGTATCAATTGGTGCCAATTGATGGACCCAGTATCGGGAGACGGCCAATGCGCAGACAGTCCAGAGCGGTGTCAGTCCGGTATCAGTTTGGTATCAGGCACATTGCCATCTTTGCGTTAACGTCACGGCAACAGTGGAGTACACTCGGCCGGCTGCCGCTGGCCTTTTCCGGTCGATCACCATGGACTCCAGACACCGCGTGCCCCCTGCCCTGCCCAAGCACGATGCTTCGGTGTCCGACGGCCGTGTCCTGCTCGATGCAACACTGCTCAAAGGGCTACGCAAACAGCATGGCCTGAGTCAGGAAACCCTGGCCGAAGCCTGCCTGAACCGACACCTGTGCGTATCGATTGCTTCCATCAAGCGCGCGGAAACCGGAAAACCCGTGCTTTATCGCACAGCCCGTCATCTGGCCACGGCATTCGATGTCGATGTCAGCGCGCTGCTGGGCACCGCCGTCTCGACGGCCTTGGTGGAAATCGAACAGTCGGTGGCCGAACTGCACGAAAAAGCCCGGGTACAACAAGCGCTGAAACAGGCCGATGAAGCGATCATCCGCTTTGTGCTGGAATTGTCCTTTGCCGTCGATGAGCTGTCAGACGCCTGGGCGGATGATATCGGGCGCCTGGTGCGGCAGTTCGGTGGCGTTCTGCTCGACACGCCACAGGATGTCGTCGTTGCCCGGTTCGGCTCGCCCCAGGCGTATCGCAGTGACAGCGAACGTGGCTTGTTATGCGCGCTGACGCTGAGCCGGGAACAGTTCGTCAAACCGGGGCACGCGTTGTTGTTGCGACTCGTGCGCCTGAGCGCCGAAACGACCACGCCGGATGACGCCGTCGTGCTCGCGCAACAGCCGTTGTCGGATCGCCATGGCCGTGCGCCGGTGTATGTCGCCCAGAACTTGCTGGCGCAACTGACGTATCGCTTTGAGTTTTCCTCCGCCGACGAGGAGTTTCCCGCGTATCGAAAATGCCGGCGGCTGCGCAGCCTCGATGAAAATGCGCCTCGGCCGTTAGTGGGCCGGGCCATTGAACTGTTGCAGTTCAAGGGAGTGATCGAGGCTACCCAGGAATGCCAGGACGGCCATGTCGTTTACCTGCGTGGCATGGCGGGCATCGGCAAGACACGGCTGGTCGGCGAGTTCTTCGAAATGGCGCGGCAGAGTGGCTTTGCCTGTCATCGCGCCGATGTGCTGGATTTCGGCATGGACAACAGCCTCTGGCCGTTGGGTCAGTTGTTGGGCAGCCTGCTGGGGCTGGACGGCTCGACGCCGTTCAATGCCTCGCTGTTGGAGACGGCGCTGTCCCGCCTGAAAGTGGCGCCCGAACATTGGCTGTTTCTTCAGGTGCTGACGCGCCCATCGTCTGCCGAGCCGCCCGCCTTGTATGCTGCAATGAGCAACCCGGCTCGCATCCAGGGGCTGCTCCAGGCGTTGGCGCAAGTGTTACAGCGAATCGCGGTGCAACAACCGCTGTTGATTTGCCTCGAAGACCTGCATTGGGGCGACGTTGCACTGTTTGCGATGCTGGGCAAACTCCTCGACGCCACGGACGAAGCACCTATCGTCTGGCTGCTGACGTCCCGCCCCGAAGACGACTCGCTGCAAAGTGCGATCCGTGCGCACGCGAGCACGCCCATGAGCCTGCTGGACATCGCGCCGATCCGCGCCCGGGAGGCCACAGCCCTGGCAGATCAGTTCACTGATGTCGACCCACCTTACCGGGCCGATTGCGTGATACGCGCCCAAGGCAATCCGCTGTACCTGATACAACTGCTGTCGAGCCCGACAGGTGTCTTTCCCGACAGCCTGCGACATCTGGTCCAGGCCCGCTTCGACAAACTGGCCCCTCACCAGCGTCGCGCCCTGCACTATGCGGCGGTCCTGGGTAATCGCTTCGAACTGGCACTTTGGCGCGAGGCTCTTGGAGAGCCTGATTACCTGCCGACCGCAGATATGCGCCACGGGCTGCTGCGTGAGGTCGAGCCAGGGAGCTACGTGTTTGTCCACGACCTGGTGATGCATTGTCTCTACGATGCCATCCCCGTCGTGCTGCGCGAGCAACTGCATCGTGCGGTGGCGCGGCTCTACCGCGAGCGCGACCGGGTGGTTCACGCCCAGCATCTGCTACGGGCCAGCGATCCGGCGGCGTTCGATGCGCTGCTGGCGGCCATGAGCGACAAACGCCTCGCCTGCCAGTACGACAGCGTCCTCGCACTGGCGCAGCAATGCGCGGTGTTCGTCGAACGCGCGCGTAGCAGCTTCCCCTTGGCGTTGCTCTGCGGCCAGGCGTATTCGGGCCTGGGGCAGACCGTGGAAGCGCGGGAACATTTCCAACGGGCGCTGGCGTTGGCGGAACAGCCGCAGGATCGGATCGAGTCCGCGCTGGGGCTTGCGGCGGCACTCAATACGCTCGATTGCCTGGAAGAGGAGGAGCGCCTGATCGAAGCGATGCTGCCCATCGCCGAGGCCATGCAGGCGCACACGGCGCTCGCCCGCCTGCATCAACTGCGCGGCAACATCTATTTCCCACGGGGCGACTACGCCGAGTGTCGTCGGCTGCATGAACAAGCGTTGTCCTTCGCACGGATCGGTCGCCATCTGGAAACCGAAGCCAGAGCCCTGAGCGGGATTGGTGATTCGTACTACGCCCAGGGACGCATGCAGACCGCCTACGAAGTTTTCGATCAGTGCGTGCGTCTCAGTGAGCGGCATGGCCTGGCGGACGTGGAAGCCGGCAATCGCAGCGCACGGGGATCGGCGTACATCTACCTCGGCCAGCCGGAACACGCCTTGCGCGATGCCATGGACGCCATCGAATGCAGCCGCAGGATTGGCCACCATCGGGCGGAAGTGTTCTCACGCCTGACCGCCGCCTGGGTATTGGTGGCGAGCGCACAGCCGACGGCGGCGGAGCAGGAACTGTCCTGTGCCCTGGAGCTGGCTCGCAACCTGGGCGCCAGCCGTTTCGAAGCGCTCTTATTGGAGGGACTGGCGCGAGTCGCGTTACACCAGGGTGAGCGCGAACGTGCACAGGCCTCGATCCTGGAGGCGGCGAACCTGGTGGAACGTTTCGACTTGCAGCGCTATATCGGACCATGGATCTACGGCAGCGTGGCGATGATGGTGGACGATACACGGCTCAGGGAACAGGCCCTGTCGAAGGGAGAAGCCCAACTTACCCTGGCCTGCCTCGCCCACAATAGCCTGCGCTTTCGCGTGGCGGCTGCTGAAACCTGCCTGTTGCAGGGAGATATCGAACGGGCAAATTGGCATGGACAGCAGATGGCGATGCGGCACGAAGCCGAGACGTGTGCCTGGGTCAGTCATCACGTGCGATTGATCAATGAGACCGGCCGGTGGCTGCTGGGCGATCAGACGAACGTGTCGTCGCTGGAAGGGATTCAGCGCGAAGCACACCAGCAGGGTTTTGCCTCGACGATGCCGAGGTTGTGGCAGCATCTGGGCTTTCGATAATCCCCATGGCCTATGCTGGCTTATCTTTCCTCGACAAGCACGCCATCATGATCCACTGCAAACGAGCCTACGACGCACCCGCCCAGGATGACGGCAAACGCATCCTGGTCGACCGCCTGTGGCCGCGCAATTGCCGCAGGGACGAGCTGTCCATCGACGAGTGGCTACCTGATGTCGCGCCTTCCCATGCGCTGCGCAAAGCCTTCAAGACAGGCGACCTTTCTTTCGCGCAATTCAGGACGGCTTATCGCCAGGAACTGACCGCGCAACCGCAACATTGGTGGAAGCTGGTGGACTTCGCCCGCAACGGCAACCTGACGCTGGTGTACGCCGCCAGGTCCACGGTTGAAAACAACGCCGTGGTGCTGGCCGAATGGCTGGAGGATGAGCTGGAAAAACGGGGCGACATGAGTTCGCCCGCTTGTTACTTATCCGACTTCCCGGAGCGCTAGCCTCTGGAACTGAACTAGCCTGCTCCCACGGGAACCGCGGTGGACGGAGTAATAGCCTTTCAGTAGCATTCGGCGACTTTCCATTCATCAAGGATGACCCATGTCCGCCCCGCTTCGTTGCCCCCCCGCACTGTTCGCCTTGACCGCATTGTTTGTATTACTGGGTGGTTGCAGCGTCAACGGTTCTTATCCCGACGCCATCGAGCCGGACGCCGCCAAGTTGCGCTTCGTCGCCAACACCAGTAACGCCACATTGGACTACTTCGATGGGGCCCATTGCGACGGGCAGACCACGGGCATTCTCAATAACATGCTGCTCAGTGACACCGCGCGGCGGGTGGGGATGAGCGTACCAGCGCCCAAGAATGCCAAGGGGTACCTGGAAGTCAAGCTCAAGCCCGGCGAGCAGGTTTACCTGCGCACCAACATGAACTCCGGCTATGCCGTGTGCGGCAAGGGGTTCAACTTCCAGCCCGAAGCCAACGCCGAATACGAGGTGACGTTCAGATCCGACAACAAGTACTGCATCACCCGATTGCAGCGCTTGCAGCGGATCGACGGCAAGGATGTGCGCACCCCGATGCCCATCCTGAAAAACGACTTTCCCGCCTGCGCAGGCCGCAGCCCGCTCTTTCCCAAGACCTATGCCGATACGCCACATCGCCTGGAGTTGATGAATAGGGTCATCGAAAAAAGCCTGGTCGTAACGGTAAAAACCGACCCGTCCAAGGACAAGATCGAACGCTATACGCCAGAAAAGCTGGACTCCCTGATCGCAGAACGCAAGGCCAAGCTCGGCTTCGAGATGCCGCCGGACTACTGGACGCTCTACCGGGAAAACCTGAAGGCGTTCGGTGATGAAATGGCGCAGAAAAAGCCGCAGACCATGGAGCGCTACAAAGCTGAATACCAGACGCGCCTGCGGCAGTTGAAGGACGAGCAACTGGAACAATGGTCGCAGCCCAAAACGGCCGATTCCAAGCCGGAGAAAGCCGAGACTGACCTGGACGTGGCGATGATGCTGGAGTACTTCCAGATCGGGAACGGGGTGACATTCGAAACGGTCAGCCACCATCTGGAGAGGATGGCGCAGATGGATGAGCGTTACGGGGTGTGCGCACGATTTGCCGATTGCTGGAAGCGCAACTGATCGGACCGCGCGCCCTGTCCGGGGGGCTGGGCCGGTTGGTTCAGATCCCCAGTACGGGGACTATATCCTGCGTCCCCGCTTCCAGATAATGCCCGCGACCACCGCTATGATCGTCACCCCGACATTCCCGAACAGCCATATCGCAAAGTTTCTGCTCTGGTCCGCCTCGCTCTCGTAAAACGGCCCAAAGTAGTGACCGGCAGCCATGAAAATCAAGTTGAAAGTACCGACAGCCAAGACGATGAGGAGGAGGACGAACAGTACTCCCTTCATAATGCTCATATGACTTTCCAGAACCAGATGTCCCTGGACTCGTGGTAGTCCGAGAACGTGCCCTCAATCGAAAATCCCAGTTGTATACGCGGATAGCTCAGCCAATCTGTAAGGCGACGACCATTCCAGAGATCGATATGATCACCGCTGCGGTTATCAGTGGTTTCGTTGGCCCGACGCCAGAAATCCTTGAAGAAAATAATGCCTTGCTGCCCGCTCAGCGTGTCTTCGAAGTCCTCACTTTTGATTTTCTTTACCGCCTGCAAGCCCGGAATCTTGGCACGGCTCAAAGCGTTGGCGAGCTCTTCGGCTGCCAATATGTGTCCGTCACTTTTAGGGTGTTGCCAGCAATGGCGAACGCCGCTCAATTGGCTCATGTCCGCACCCGCGCGGCGTAAAGCCACGCCTAGATTGATCGCACACTGGTCGCTGAAGTTCTTCGCGCCGTTGGTTTTGCAAGGGGCGTTATCACCGAAAATCTGCGGATGACTTTTCCATAATCTATCGAATGTGAACATTCTGTCCCTTCCTTAGGCTTCGATCTTGAACGCCCAGCTTAGCAGAAGCTCAAGGCCCCCCGCCCAGCCTCCCATCGCGGCAGTCATCCGTTTTTCTCCTAGACTTGATGTTGTCTCGTTTTTGGACGAGCTCGTAGATCAATAAAAATGCAAAGGGAACCTCGCAATGTTCAAACCTCTCTGGAAAGCAGTCTTCTGCGTCCTGGCTTTAACCGCTTGGGGCACGGCCCTGGCGGCCGAGCCGATCGTGATCAAGTTTTCCCACGTCGTGGCCGAGCAGACGCCGAAGGGCCAGGGCGCGTTGATGTTCAAGAAGCTGGTGGAGGAGCGCCTGGCGGGCAAGGTGAAGGTCGAGGTGTACCCCAACTCCACGTTGTATAACGACGACAAGGAGATGGAAGCCCTGCTGTTGGGGGAAGTGCAAATGATTGCGCGCTCGCTCGCCAAATTCGAGCAGTACACCAAGACCGTGCAATTGTTCGATCTTCCTTTCCTGTTCGAAGACATTGCCGCGCTGGACCGGTTTCAACTGAGCCCCGAGGGCCAGAAGCTGCTCAAGTCCATGGAGAGCAAGAACATCACCGGCCTGGCTTATTGGCACAACGGCATGAAGCAACTGTCGGCCAACAAGCCCCTGCGCAAGCCTGAAGATGCCCGTGGCCTGGTGTTTCGGATACAAACGTCCGAAGTGCTCGCCGAACAATTCAAGGCCGTGGACGCAAAGGCCCAACCGATGATCTTTTCGGTGGTGTATCAGGCCCTGCGCGCGGGCGTGGTCAACGGTACGGAAAACCCCTATTCGAACTTCTACAACCAGAAACTGCATGAAGTACAGAAGTACGTCACCGAAACCAACCACGGCGCACTCGATTACATGTGGATCACCACCTCCGACTTCTGGAACGGCCTGCCGCCGGATATCCGCACCGAACTGGACAAGATCGTGGCAGAAGTCACCACCTACACGAACGGTGAAGCCGAACGCCTGAACCAACAGGACAAACAGTACGTGCTCAACGCCAAGACCACCGAGATCATTACCCTCACCCCTGAAGAGCGCAACGCCTGGCGCGAGAAGATGAAACCGGTATGGGCCAGGTTCGAAAAGGAGATCGGACCGGATCTACTTAAAGCGGCACAAGCGGCCAACCAGGCCCAGTGACATTTATGGAGACATACCCTGTGGG
Source organism: Pseudomonas sp. AF32 (assembly GCF_022342325.2). Lineage (NCBI taxonomy): Bacteria > Pseudomonadati > Pseudomonadota > Gammaproteobacteria > Pseudomonadales > Pseudomonadaceae > Pseudomonas > Pseudomonas sp. AF32. The sequence goes on from NZ_RQJK02000001.1 coordinate 241,672, forward strand.
CTAAGCCTGTGGGAGCAAGGCTTGCCCGCGATGAAGCCGACTCGGTCTTGGCGGCCACCCAAACAATCGCGAGCGAGCATTGCTCTCACAGTAAAACTCGCCCCCTTCCCTGCACCAAACCCCATTGCGTTATGATCCCCGCCTCCACCTGAGCCCGAGCTTTACCCACGCATGCCGTCCTCCACTGATACCACCCTTGCCCTTCCTCCCGTTCTGGTCGGCCCACTGCTGCGGCGGCTGGAGCCCAGGCGGTTGGTGATGTGGCTGGTGGGAACACGCTCGCTGGCGTTGACGCTACGGCTGGATGGCATGAGCGATCTAACGTTGGATGCCTCGCGTTGCACGGTGGTACCGGTGGGTCAGCAGGCCTTCGTGCATCTGATCGATGTACGCCTCGACGGCCCGCTGCCCGAGGACGTGGTGATCGACTATGACCTGCTGGTGGAAGGCGCGCCCATCGCCGAATGGGCACCGCACCTGTTGTACGGCGAAGCACAACGCCCGAACTTCGTGTTGCATTCGCGCATCGGGCAGTTGGTCCACGGCTCATGCCGCAAGCCTCACCATCGGGCCAACGACGGCTTGCTCTGTGTCGACCGACTGCTGGCCGAGGCCCCGGCGCAACGACCGGCCTTGTTGATGATGAGCGGCGACCAGGTCTATGCCGATGACGTCGCCGGACCGATGTTGCGGGCGATTCATGCGCTGATCGAACGGTTGGGGCTGTTCGAGGAACGCCTGGACGGTGCCGTGGTGGAGGACAGTGCACGGCTCTACCGCCACCCCGCCAGCTACTACCACCGCGCCGATTTGCTGCCGGCGCTGGAAAGCAACGAAACCCTGCGCGAACGGTTTTTCGGAGGAGCCCGCAAACCGATCTTCACCAGCAGCAGCGCCGACAATCATCTGGTGACCTTCGCCGAAGTCATGGCGATGTACCTGTTGGTCTGGTCCCCGGTGCCATGGACACTGATCGACCCACAACCGCCCGAACTGACCGCCGAACGCCGCCAGCGCTACGAGCAGGAACGCCAGCGCATCGACGATTTCAAGGCTGGGCTGGGGGGCGTGGCCCGGGTGTTCGCACATTTGTCGTGCCTGATGATTTTCGACGACCACGACATCACCGATGACTGGAACCTGTCCGCGCAGTGGGAGGAAACGGCCTACGGTCATCCATTCTCCAAGCGCATCATCGGCAATGCCTTGATCGCCTACATGCTCTGCCAGGGCTGGGGCAATAACCCGGACGCGTTCGAGGCGGTGATCCAGCAAACCGTGGCCTTGAGCGACACGGCGCGGGACCGCTATCTCGACAGCGAGCCCCAGGACAAACTGATCGACGGACTGCTGGGCTTCCAACAATGGCATTACGTGCTGCCCAGTACCCCCGCCCTGGTGGTGCTCGACACCCGCACCCGCCGCTGGCGCAGCGAGCGTAACCTCAGGCATCCCTCTGGCCTGCTGGACTGGGAAGCCCTGAGCGAGCTGCAACAGGACTTGCTGGATCATCCATCGGCGATCATCGTTTCGCCGGCGCCGATTTTCGGGGTGAAGCTGATCGAAACCGTGCAGCGGGTCTTCAGTTGGTGCGGCTACCCATTGTTGGTGGATGCTGAAAACTGGATGGCGCATCGCGGCGCGGCCCAGGTGATCCTGAACATTTTCCGACACTCCCGTACACCGGGGAGTTACGTGGTGCTGTCAGGGGATGTGCATTATTCCTTCGTCTATGAGGTGTTCATCCGACACCGCAAGGGCGGCCCGCGCATCTGGCAGATCACCAGCAGCGGCATCAAGAATGAATTCCCGCCGACCCTGCTGGAGTGGTTCGACCGCCTGAACCGCTGGCTCTACGCGCCCCGCTCACCCTTGAACTGGTTCACCCAGCGCCGACGCATGCGCATCATTCCCCACACCCCGGAACATGCCGAGGCCGGGGAGCGATTGTGGAACTCGGCGGGCATCGGCCAGGTGTTCTTCAATGAACAGGGGCAGCCGGCTCAGATCTACCAGCACAATGCCGACGGCAAACCGCCTACGCGCATGTTGCCGCCGAAATCGCCGTCAGCCTGAGCTGTTGATGCCTTGAAAAAGAATGGCTAAATAAATCATCCAAGACAGTTGCTCCCACAGAGCATTGAGCTCTGGCAGCCACCCTATACGGGATCACGGGGGCTATTGCTCCGCCAGCTCGACCACGCCGCGGATCCGCCGCAGCATGTTAATCAGGTGCAGGCGCATCGATGCCCGGGCTGCCTCGGCATCGCACCGGGTCAGCGCCGCGTGGATCTGCTCGCGCTCGCGAATCACCAGCGCGCGGTTTTCATTCGTCACGGCAGGCGCGGCCTGTTGCACGACGGCGATCAGCGTGTTGCCCACATGGGTCATGGCATCGATAAAGAAGCTGTTGCCCGTGCACTGGGCGATCAGCAGATGAAATTCGAAATCCTTCCGAGCGCTTTCGCTATCCGCGGCATCAAGTTCATTCGCCGCATCGAGCGCTTCGCGCATCATCAGCAGTTGTTGCGGCGTTGCCCGTTGCGCAGCGATGCCCGCCGCTTCCACCTCCAGGCTCAGGCGCAGTTCAATCACCGCCAATGCGTCATGGGTCCCACCCTTGACGTGCTTGCCACCCTGGAAATCACCCGGCCGGGCGGTGTCCACCACGAAGGTGCCGATACCATGGCGAGTCTCCACCAAACCTTCGGCCTGGAGTCGCGACATGGCTTCGCGAACCACCGTCCGACTGACCCCGCGCTCCTTGATGATGACCTGCTCGGTGGGTAACTTGCTGCCCGCGGGCAGTTCGCCAGCCAGTATCTGTTGCGTCAGGTCGACCACCAGTTGCTGGGTCATGCTCAAGCGGCGATCGGTTGTGACACGGTCCATTGCACCTATCCATTAAAGCCAGACGATCGCGGCATTATAGCCGCGACCTAGCGGCAAAACGCACTATAATGCCCGCTGATCACCTTAGAGCAAGCCGATGACGGACCAAGCGCTATCTCCACTGAACAAGCCGCGCCGCCTCGCCGAAACCCTGGTCGACCGCTTCGCCCAGCGCATGCGCGACGGCATTCTCAAGTGCGGTGAAAAACTCCCCACCGAAGTGCACATCATGGAAGCCGAAGGCGTCAGTCGCTCGGTGGTGCGCGAGGCGCTGTCGCGCTTGCAGGCGGCGGGGCTGGTGGAGACGCGCCATGGCGTCGGCACCTTTGTCCTCGACATGCCGGCGCCGGAGGGTTTTACTCTCGGACCGGCGACGATTGCCACGTTGTCGGATGTACTCAACCTGCTGGAATTTCGCCTGAGCCTGGAAGTCCAGGCCGCCGGCATGGCCGCCGAGCGCGCAACGCCTGAAGCCCTGGCCGAGCTGTCTCAGGCATTGGAGGCGTTGCTGCAAGGGCCGGAGAAGTCCGGCACCACCATCAACGCCGATTTCCAGTTCCATCTGAAAATCGCCAAGGCCGCCGGCAACTATTACCTGATCGACATCATGAAGCATTTGGGTACCAAGCTGATCCCGCGTACCCGCATGAACTCCGCCTACTCCGGACAAAGTGATCGCAGCGCTTACCTGCAAGGCATCAATGCCGAACACCAACAGATCTTCGATGCAATCGCCAGCGGTAATGTCGACGCAGCTCGTGCCGCGATGTTCCTGCACCTGAGCAACAGCCGCATGCGCTTGCGCGAAACCCAACAACGCCAGGCGTTCTATAACGAATAAGTTGCCTTTTCACCTGCCCCTGTGGGAGCGAGCCTGCTCGCGATGACGGCGTCACATTCAACATCATCGCCCCAGACAGACCGCCATCGCGAGCAGGCTCGCTCCCACACAGTTTCAGAAGAAGTTGTATTGGATGCCGACGCGCAAACGCAGTTGCCGATCATTGTCCACGGAGTTGACTTTGATATCGCCCACTTCAAAAAACGGCGCCCAGCGTTTGTCCCACTTGTACTTGACCACGACATTCTGCTCATAGTCATCGGTGCCGCCGTCATAGCGAATGTAGTCGGCATCAAAGTAGGTCAGTTGATACTCATAAGCCCACGGCCCTTGATCGGCATAGTTGACGTAGACGTCGTAGCGATTGATTTTCTGATCGTCCTTGCCGTTCCGGGGCACGTCATGGTCGACCTGGTCGCGGTCCAGCTTGGAGGAGTCGTAACGATAGCGACCGGCGATGCTCAGTTCCTTGGTAATGCGATAACCCAGGCGCATGCCCAACTTGTAAGTGGTGGATTCCTCGTCGCTTTCCATGGCAAACGAAGGCGTCAACGTCCAGCGATCATTGAGTTTGTGCTGATAGTTGACGGTGAACTCATGACCGGCGCCAACGGTATTATCGAAAGCGACATCTTCACGATCACCGGCGGTCTTGTATTTGAGTTCGCCCTCCAGACCTACGCCATTGTCCAATCGCATGCCGAACTTGGCACGGTCGGCGTGCATGCGGGTTTGCTCCGCATATTGGTGGCGGACGTTGATATAGCCGGTGTCGGCCTGGGCAACGAACGAAGCGAACAACGAAGCGAGGGAAACGGATAGAAGTGTCTTTTTCATGTTTTTTATTCTTGTTAGTTGCAGGGGTTAGTTGGGTGAAACGTCAAATCGCAGGCGAGCGCGGGCGCGGCATTGAAACCAGGGGCTCAACGTCTTCTGCGGGTTAAAACAAATACAACCGGGTTAACGCGTGACTCAGACCGCTATGGGAACGCGCTGTATGTCGCGGCTGGCCTGCACCAGCAAACGGGTATACGCGTGCGTTGCGCCGTCGCTCGCCAGCAAGTGGCTGTCGAGCGTCTCCACTACCTTGCCCTGCTGCATCACCGCCAGCCGGTCACACAAGTGCGCGACCACTGCCAGGTCGTGGGTGACCATCAAGTAAGTCAGCCCTTCCTGACGACGCAGATCGGCCAGCAGGTTAAGGATTTCCGCCTGCACCGAGACGTCCAGCGCCGAGGTCGGCTCATCCAGCAACAGCACCCGCGGCCGCAAGATCAGCGCACGGGCGATAGCCACACGCTGGCGCTGGCCACCGGACAACTGGTGCGGATAACGGAAGCGGAAGCTATCGTTCAGACCAACCTTGCGCAGGATCTCGCTGACCTTCTGCGAACGCCCGCTGATCCCATGAATGCGCAGCGGTTCTTGCAGCGCGGCATCGACGGTGTAGCGTGGATGCAACGAGGCGTACGGGTCCTGGAACACCATCTGCACCGTGCGGTAGTGGTTCAGCGGCAGGTTGCGAGTCACGGCCTGGCCGGCGATCCGCAACTTGCCGGTCCAATGCTGGTACTGCCCGGCGAGGCAGCGCAGCACCGTGGTCTTGCCCGAACCGGACTCTCCCACCAGACCGAAAGCCTCGCCCTCGGCCACGCTCAAGTCGACATCGTGCAATATCGTGTTCAGTGCCGCGCCGGTGCCAAAACCGAGGTTAAGGCCGGTGATTTCAATCATGCTCATGACAGGCTCTCCTCAGGCATTCAACCAAAGCGGGTCACGTTGCAGCACCGGCAGGGTGGCACGTGGATGGTCCAGGCTGGGCAGTGCGGCCAACAGGCCACGGGTATAGGGATGAGAGGCTTGGTCCAGGTCAGCGGCGGCAATCGACTCGACCACGCGACCGGCATACATCACCAGCACACGGTCGCAGAAGTGCCGCACCAGGTTCAGGTCGTGGCTGATGAAGATCAGCCCCAGGTCTCGCTCGCTGACCAACTCTTCCAACACGTTGAGCACCTGCCGGCGCACCGATACGTCCAGCGCCGAAGTGGGTTCGTCGGCGATGATCACCTGGGGATCGGTGATCACCATCATCGCGATCATGATCCGTTGGCCCATGCCGCCGGAGACCTCGTGCGGGTACAAGTCATAGACCCGCTGCGGGTCACGGATGTGGACCCTGCCGAGCATGTCCAGGGCCCGTTCGCGGGCTTCTCGATGCGGCACCTTGTGATGAGCAAGGTACGCCTCGGCAATCTGTTCGCCGACCCGCACCACCGGGTTCAGCGAGTATTTGGGGTCCTGCATGATCATCGACATGCGTGCGCCACGGATCGCCTGGATCTGCTTCTCACTGGCCGCCAGCAAGTCGATGTCGGCAAAGCGCAGGGTCCTGGCGGTGATGCGCGCCGTGGGTGGATGCAGGCGTAACAGGCTGCGACCGACGGTGGATTTTCCAGAGCCGGACTCGCCGACGATGGCGAGTTTTTCCCGGCCCAGGGTGAACGATACGTCACGGACCGCCAGGGTCGTTCTGCCAGCGTTGCGGAACTCGACGCAAAGGTCTTGTACTGCCAGTTTTATTTCGGTCATGGGCTGTTCCTCAGGATTGGCTGCGCGGATCGAGGACGTCACGCAAGCCGTCGCCCAGCAGGTTGAAGGCCAGACTGACCAGCATGATCGCCATACCTGGCGCAGCTACCAGCCACCAGCTTTCGAGCATGTAGCGCCGCCCGGTGGAAATCATCGCGCCCCACTCCGGCAACGGTGCCTGGGCGCCGAGGCCGAGAAAGCCCAGGGCGGCAGCGGTGAGGATGATGCTCGCCATGTTCATGGTCAGGCGGATGATCACCGACGAGAGGCACATCGGAATGATGTGGCGCAGGATGATGCGGGTACTCGACGCGCCCTGGAGCTGAACCGCTACGACGAAGTCGGCGTTGCGCAGCGGCAATGTCTCGGCGCGTGCCAGACGGGCAATCGGCGGCCAGGCCGTCAGTGCGATGGCGATCACCGCATGCTCCAGGCCTGGACCGAGGGCCGCGATGAACGCCAGCGCCAGGACCAGACTGGGGAACGAGATGAAGATGTCGGTGATGCGCATGAACAAGTTGTCGACCCAGCCGCCGAAGTAGCCGGATACCGTCCCGACCAGCAGGCCGATGGGGCCGACGATCACCGTCACCAACAACACGATGTACAGGGTGATGCGCGAGCCGTACACCAGCCGGGCGAAGACATCCCGACCGTACTCGTCCGTGCCGAACCAGTGCACGCTGCCGGGTGCCTGCAAGGCACCGGCAAGGTTCTGCAGCAGCGGGTCGTGACCGGCAACCCACGGGGCAATGGCGGCCACCAGGATCAAGGTCGAAACCACGATCAGGCCGACGAAGGTCATCGGGTTGCGCAGCAAGAATCGCAGCAGGCGCAGGGTGCTGGCGGTCAGTGCCGCGGCGCTTGAGGCGGGCAGCGCGGCACTGCCGGCCGCGCTGGAAGCAAGGGGCAGGTTCATTGGCGAGTCCTCGGGTCGAAGATCTTGTACAGCGCATCGCTGATCAGGTTCAGCGTCACGAAGATGAGGCCGATCAACAGCACGCAGGCCATCACCGCGTTCATGTCACCGAGCAGCAGGCTGCTGGTCAGGTATTGGCCGAAACCCGGCCAGGCAAATACGGTTTCGATCAGGACCGCCCCTTCCAGCAGGCCACCGTAGGCCAGCGCGACGATGGTCAGCAGTTGCACGCGGATGTTGCCGAAGGCGTGTCCCCAGACAATCCGCCGTTGGGACAGCCCCTTGACCCGGGCGGTGATGATGTATTCCTGAGACAACTGCTCGAGCATGAAACTGCGAGTCATGCGGCTGATGTAGGCCACCGAGTTGAAGCTCAGGATCACCGCCGGCAGCAGGATGTGCCGCAACGCGCTGCGAAAGGCTTCCCACTCGCCGGACCAGGCGGTGTCGATCAACAGCAGACCGGTGTGCCGGGGGATCAGCCCGTCATAGGCCAGGCCGATCCGCCCAACGCCACCGGCCCAACCCAGCCAGGCGTAGAACACCAGGAAGGCCATCATGCCGATCCAGAAAATCGGCGTGGAATAACCAAACAGTGTGATCAGGCGCGCGACGTGATCACCGGCACGGCCCTTATGAGTCGCGGCGTAGACACCCAATGGCAAGCCCGCCAGCACGCCGAACAGAATCGCGAGGGTCGCCAGTTCCAAAGTGGCCGGGAACACCCGGGCGATGTCGGTGATGACCGGATTGCCGGTCAACAAGGCCATGCCGAAATCACCCTGGAGCAGGTCGCCCAGGTAGATCGCGAACTGGTTCCACAACGGTTTGTCCAGGCCCAGTTCTTTGTGCACCTGGGCGTAGGCTGAGGCATCGGCGTCGGGGCCGACGATGGCCAGAACCGGGTCCAGGGGCATCACCCTGCCGATGAAAAAGGTCAGTAGCAGCAACCCCAGCAGCGTGACCGCCACCGAGCCGCCGCGCCGGGTCGCTGACGCGGCCCGGGTGGTCCAGATTGAAAAGAATGCAGTCGACATATTCATTCCTGCCTTGGCCGCATGGCCGTCGATTTCAGCGCTGCTTGTAGACGTCCCGAAGACGCGTGGTGGCGGCGGTGTGGCCGATGTAGTTGCGCACGTCCGCATGGGTCACCACTTCATCCACCATCTGCGAGACCGGCATGATGGCCCCAGCCTGTTGGTCGTAGCGGTTCTGGATCTGCCCGTAGAGTTCACGCTGGCGCTCGGGATCGCGCTCGCGTTCGGCCTGCTCGATCAACTGATTGAGCTGCGGGTCGAAGAATGAAGTGCGCCAGCCCTGGAAGTTGCTCAGCTTGGCCTCGGTGCGGTTGTCCGGGTTGTACACCAGGGCGCGCAGACTGGAATGGGGATGGCGCTCCGCCCCGCCACCGCCGCGGCCGACGAGGATGTCGAACTGACGGTCGCGCATCGCCCCGTAGATCTGGTTGCCGGTGCCGGTGATGATCGTCGCCTGGATACCGGCCTGGGCCAGTGTCGCTTGCAGGCTGGTGGCGATGTTGATGAAGGGCGGATCGGTGAGCGAGCGAATGCTGATCTTGAAGCCGTCCCCATGACCGGCCGCCGCCAGCAGGCGCTTGGCCTCGGCCACGTCCAGGCGATAGCCCGGATCCGGCAGGCGTGCCGCCAGCCCCAGCTGCAACGGCCGTTGATTGAGCACGCCGTAATGCGGCATCACCACTTCATTGATGCCCTGGTAATCGATCAACAGGCGGATGGCCTGGCGCACGCGGATGTCCTGGAACAGCGGCTGCTGCATGCTCATCGCCACATAGTACAGGGTGCCCCGGGCGATGCTCTGGATGCGCACCTCGTCGACCTTGCCCAGGGCCTTGATGTCGGTGGCCGCCATGCCACGGGCCACGTCCAGGTCACCGCGCTCGACCATCAGGCGCAACGCCTGGGACTCAGTCATGTTGCGCATGATCACTCGGCGCAATTTCGCCGCGCCGCGCCAGTAGTCGTCATTACGACTCATCAGGATCACGTCGTTGGCGCGCCAGATGTCGAGCTTGAACGCGCCGGAGCCGGCCGCGTGCGTCGCCAGCCATGCCGCGCCTTGGTCATCGGCGACCTGATGTTGCAAAGCGACCGAGCGATCGATGATGAAGGCGCTGGGAGAGGTCGCCAAGGTGTTGAGCACCAGCATCGGGTCAGTGACGCGTGGTAGCTCCATGACAAAGGTGTGCGGCCCCTCGGCGCGCATCAGTTTGACGACGTTGTCAGCGGTGAAGCCGTAGGCTTTCCAGGTGGACGCCAGGGCGCGGTTGAGGGTGACCACGCGCTGCAATGACCAGGCGACGTCCTGGGCGGTGAGCGGCGCACCGGAGTGGAAACGCACGTCATCGCGCAACTGGAAAGTCAGCCGCAGGCGGTCGGGGCTGATCTCCCAGGTTTTCGCCAGGGCCGGAATCAGCATATCCGGCTGCGCCGCGTCCTGCTCCAGGAGCATGTCATAGACGTTGGCGTTGACTTCGGCGACCTCCAGCCCCGTCGCGGCGGCCGGGTCCAGGGACAGCAAATTGATCATGCTCATGCCCACCACCAATTGGTCGGGGGGCGTTTCGCCTTGAGCCAGGCTGACGGGCACCTGCATTGCGCACAGGGCCACGGTGACACACAGCAGCCGGGTCAGGCGCTTGGGCCAGAGATTCATGGTTCAGTCCTTTCTTATATTTATAAAGACTTGTCGTTCGGGCCGTTATCGGCCCCGGACGGGGCACACGATCAATGTCGGGACACGGTGTTCGCCTCGATGTACGCGAAGTTGATGTCCTCGCCCAAGCCGGGGCGATCCGAGAGGTGCACAAAGCCGTCGGCGTCCATGGGGTCGACGAGGCTGTTGAGGTGCGCCGGCACTTCGTCGTAGTCGAGGAACGGGTGCAGCAGGCCACGCTCGTACCAGCGGCAGTTGCTGATCGCGCCGACCACCGCCAGGTTCGCCGCGCCATTGCCGTGTACTTCGCAGTCCATGCCGAATGACTCGGCCAGGTGCGCCACCTTCAGGCACGGCCCGATGCCACCGACCCCGGCCACGCCGGCACGCAGGATGTCACAGGATTTCTGCGTCACCCAACTGGCGCGACTGTGGAATTTTCCGGCGATGCTTTCCGGGCCCAGTACCGGGATGTCCAGGTTGGCGGCCAGCCAGGCATAGGACTCCGCCGAGTCTTCCATCATCGGTTCTTCGAACCAGGCGAAATTAAGTTCCTGAAGGGCCTTGCCAATGGTCAGCGCGTCCATGCGGCTGTACCAGTGGTAACCGTCGAGCATCAGCGCGATATCCGGCCCCACCGCCTCGCGCACTGCGGCGCAGGCCTGGATGTCCATTTGCGGGTTCGGCGCGAAGGATATCGGCGGCATCCAGGTGTGCAGCTTGATGGCCTTGTAGCCGCGCTGGACCAGTTTCTCGGCGAACTGACCGTATTCATCCGGTGTGGACAACCCGCCCGGCAAATCGTCGCCGCACATGGTCGAACCGTAGGCCGGAACCTTGTCACGGTAGCCGCCGATCAGCTTGTGCACCGGCAACTTGAGCTTGCGCCCGGCCAGATCCCACAGGGCTTGCTCCACCAACGCCAGCGCCCGATCGGTGAACTGCCCGGCACTGCCACGCTGCCAGTGCGCCAGGTCCTGCCAGATGCTCTCCCGATCCATCGGATCGCGGCCGACCAGTACCTTGCGCACGAAGGATTCGATGATGTGCGGACGAATCAATTCAGGCGGGCCGAAGGCATACCCCTCGCTGCCATCGTCACAACCGATGCGCAGCAAGGCCATCTTAATCATGACTTCCTCGCCGGGGTGGGCATGACCGGCGCTGTCCTGGGCACGGCGCGAAGGGGTGGAAAAGATGTCGACGTGAACGCCTGTGATTCTCATAGGGAGGGAGCACCGTGTCTTGTTATTTATTTGTATGTCGTCATACAACGTGACGGATTATTCTGACGTTGATGGCGCTGTGTCAACCGTAAATTCTCTATTTATGGCGAATAACCAAGAGAACGCTCACATAGCGATGTGACGACTCACGAAAAGTCGTCATACTACCAAGCGTCACAGAGGAGAGATTTGAGATAGGAAATATGTGATCGGAGGTGGCCATATGTCCGCAGCCACCGGGGGGGGAAATCTGTGAGCAAGGCCTGCCCGCAATGACCTCGGTACATCCGACATCACCTGTTCAGGCACACCGCTATCGCGAGCAGGCTCGCTCCCACAAGGGATTGAGGGTGGCTACGTCTCTCGCAGCCACCCCACAGCACGGCTTAATCCAGCACTTGCTCCGCCACCTGATCGATGGCGCCTTTGGTGATGTCGACGATCAGGTCGGCGTCTTCACGGGTGAGGATCAGCGGCGGGGCGAAGCCCAGGCTGTCGCCGTGAGGCATGGCGCGGGCGATCATGCCCTGCTGCAGGCAGGCAGCCGAGACCTTGGGGCCGACTTTCAACGCAGGATCGAAAGCCGTGCGCTGTTCGCGGTCCGCCATGAACTCCACCGCCGCCAGCATACCGTCCCCGCGCACTTCACCCACCAGCGGATGGCCTTCGGCATGAAAAACGGGGGCCATGTTTCCATGGCCCCCGTTTCATTTGCCGTCAGCAATCATGGGTATTGCTGGTAAGTCTGCCCCTGCTGTTGTGGAGCCTGGTATTGCTGGCCTGGAATCGCCTTGAGGTTGACCTCGACACGACGGTTCTGCGCACGGCCGTTGACGTCGGCATTGCTGGCAACCGGGTTGTCCGGGCCGGCGCCACGCGCACTCAGGTTCGCGCTGCTCACGCCTTGGGAGGTGAGATAGGTCGCCACGCTTTGCGCACGACGCTGGGACAGGTCCATGTTGTGCTGGCGGCTACCGGTACTGTCGGTGTAGCCCACGATTTCGATCTGGTTCTGGTTGAACTCCTTGAGGGAGTTGGCCAGGTTGTTCAGCGGCTGATAGAAGCTGGGCGCGATGTTGGCCGAGTCGGTGGCGAAGGTGATGTTACCCGGCATGATCAGTTTGATCTGGTCACCCTGGCGCTGCACTTCCACGCCAGTGTTGGCCATGCTGGCTCGCAGTTTCTTTTCCTGCTGGTCGGCGTAGTACCCGTAACCGGCAGCGGAAGCGCCCACGACCGCGGCGCCGATCAATGCACCTTTGCCACGGTTATTGTGATCGATGGCCGCACCGGCCAACGCACCCGCCAGGGCCCCCAGGCCGCCATACTTGGCAGTTCTGCTCATCCCTGAAGAATCGGTGGAAGCCTGGCCCTGGTTATCATAAGGGTTAGGCGACGCGCAGCCGGACAACAGGGCCACAGTGGTAGCGACAACAATCAAGCGACGCGAGGTGAACATGGGGACAAGCTCCTGGTTTTTCGGTCTGATGTGCCAGGGCACGGGCAATCGACTCTGGCCGGCGTTGGAACGCAGCGAACGTTAAAAATTCCGTCCCGCTGCGCTTCAATCAGGCCGATTTTATCATTGAAGGCAGCGGCTCACCCCTCTGACGATCATCTCGATTTCCCGGCCATCGATCGTCAGCGGTGGCAACAAACGAATGGTCTTGCCCCGGGTGACGTTGATCAGCAGGCCGTGGTCCTGGGCTGCGCGCAACGCCAGGTCGCGGACCGGTTGCTTGAGTTCGATGCCGATCATCAGGCCCTGGCCGCGAATCGCCAGCACGTTCGGGTTATCCGCCAGCTCCGCCCGCAGCCGGCTCAGTAACCGTTCGCCCTGGCACTTGGCGTTATCCACGAGGCCTTGCTCTTCGATGATGTCCAGTACCGTGCAGCCAACCCGACAGGCCAGCGGATTACCGCCGAACGTACTGCCATGGCTGCCGGGCGTAAACAACTCAGCCGCCTTGCCCCGGGCCAGGCAGGCACCGATGGGCACGCCATTGCCCAGGCCTTTGGCGAGGGTCATGACATCCGGCACGATGCCCTCGTGCTGGAACGCGAACCACTGCCCGGTGCGGCCGATGCCGGTCTGGATTTCATCGAGCATCAGCAACCAGGCACGCCGGCTGCACAACTGCCGCAAGGCCTTGAGGTAGCCCGGCGGTGCGAGTTGCACGCCGCTTTCGCCCTGGATCGGCTCCACCAATATCGCAACGATGCGTTCGCCGTGGGCTTGCTGGACTGTTTCCAAAGCCTGGAAATCACCGAACGGTACCTTGATGAAATCTCCCGGCAACCGGTTAAAACCCAGCCGCACCGCCGGACCGTCGCTGGCGGACAAGGTGCCCAGGGTGCGCCCGTGAAACGCGTTCTCCATGACCACCACCAGTGGCTGCTCGATGCCTTTGTGCCAGCCATACAGACGCGCCAGCTTCAACGCGGTTTCGTTGGCCTCGGCGCCCGAGTTGTTGAAAAACACCCGCTCAAGCCCGGAGAGCTGCGTGAGTTTATGCGCCAGCCGTTGCTGCCAGTCGATGCTGTACAGGTTGGACGTGTGCAGTAACAGGCCGGCCTGTTCGCTGATGGCAGCGACCAGTCTGGGATGGGAATGGCCCACGTTGGTCACCGCCACGCCGGCCACCGCGTCGAGGTATTCACGACCGTCCTGATCCCAAAGGCGCGTTCCCAACCCGTGGGTGAAATTCAGTGCCAGGGGTTGATAAGTGGTCATCAGGCAGGCGGCAGTCATGACGTCAGGCTCCATCGGGTGGTTTTTTCCAGTATCGTTAGCCACCTGCATTGGATAAACAGCGCTTTACTTCAATCATTTAAAAGCTGGGCTTGATAATGGATCTGTTCCAGGCAATGGGCGTTTACGTCAAAGTGGTGGAAACCGGTAGCCTGACGGCAGCAGCCCAGGCGTGCGAAATGTCCACCACCATGGTAGGCAATCACCTTCGCGCATTGGAGCAACGCCTGGGCGTGCGGCTGCTCAATCGTACGACCCGTCGTCAGCGCCTGACGGAATTCGGCTCGACCTACTATCAGCGTTGTCTCGAAGTACTGGGGCTGGTGGCCGACTCCGAACGCCTGGCGGAGCAGACCCAAGGCGAACCCACTGGCACCTTGCGCATCACCGCACCGCTGACCTTCGGCACCGAGCGGCTCGCGCCGGCATTGGCCGAATTCAGTCAACGTTATCCACAAGTCAAGCTCGACGTGGTATTGACCAACCAACGCCTGGACCTGCTCGACCATGGCTTCGACGTCGCCATCCGCCTCGGCCTGCCCGACCCGAAACTGATCGCCCGGCCATTGGTGGACTACACCTTGACCATCTGCGCCTCCAGGGCTTACCTCGCCCGGCGAGGCACACCGGAACAACCGGCCGACCTGCAACATCACGATTGCCTGTCATTCGCCTATTCCGCCGGAGACGAATGGCGATTCGCCCAGGACCATTGGCCCATCAACGGCCCCGAGGGTGAAATCAAGATACCGGTGAACGGGCCGATGCTGATCAACAGTTCCTCGGGCCTGCACCGCGCCGCCCTGGCCGGCATGGGCGTGGTGATGCTGCCTGATGCATTGGTGGAACAGGACCTCAAGGAGGGGAATCTGGTGGCGCTGTTACAGGACTACCAACTGCCCCACCGGCCGATGAACCTGATCTATGCCCAGGATCGCTACCGGTTGCCTAAGCTGCGCAGTTTCGTGGAGTTTGCGTTGGAGAAATGGACGAAATCTTAAAAGTAGCCTTCAAAGGCTACTATTGAAGAAGTAGCCTTTAAAGGCTACTTTACGGCTTCCAATAACAGGATTAGCGCAATGAAGTTAGAGGCGGTCTTGACCGGTGACCTGATCCACTCGCAAAGCGCAGGGGATACGCTCGCCTACATCTCTGGCTTGAAAGCCGTGCTCAAGCAACTGGAAAAACGCTACAAAGCCAAAGCGGAAACCTTTCGCGGTGACGGCTTCCAGCTTTCGCTGAGTCGGCCCGAGCAGGCGCTTCAATGTGCCATTGCTTTACGGGCAGCCCTGGTGGCAGCCAGTCCCGAAGGAGAGCGCTGGGATGCACGGATCGCCGTAGGCATCGGTTCCGCACAGCAATCGCAGACCTACCGCGAAGCCTTCGTCTTGTCCGGCCAAGGACTCGATAACATGAAGAAAAACACGCTGGCGATATTCAGCAACTATCAGGAATTCCAGGAACGCACAGAGCTGCTGACAGAGTTCGCAGCCGCCATACTTGAGCAATGGACTGCAGTCGAAGCTCAAACCTATGCCATTCACCTGATCGAAGCCACCGACCAACAGAGCATTGCCAACGCGCTGGGTAAATCCCGCATCACCGTCAACAAAGCGTTGCAACGCGCCCAAGCACGTTTGCTGGATAAATACCTGGCGCATATCAGCCGGCTGATCGGAGAACTGTCCGATGGTTGATACATCAACCTTGCTCGTCATCCTGTTGTTGGCACACGTGGTACTGGGCTTCTGGATACCCAGCTACAGCAGCTTCGAACCGCCCCACCGCTTTAGCCAAAAGGTCATCATCAGCCTGTTGATTGCAGGTATCTATTTCGTCGCGTTTACATTGTTGATGATCCTGTTGCGTGATGATGACGCCTTTGCCTGGAAGGCCGGGCTGTTCATGGCGATTGCCAGATTCCTGCCCCTTATCCTGACTCCGAACTCATCCAAATCATCGACCCTGGCTTTGCTGTCCAGAGAAGCCGTTCTGATAATTAGCCTGGTTGCGGTCTGGCTGGTTTCCGAAAACAACGCTGCGCAGTTCCAGGTTTACCTGGCCAAACTGTTCACCACGCCAATACTTGCTGTCGGGCTTGCCTATGTAGCGATGCTGCGTCCCGCTTCTGCCTTGATAAGCACAATACTCAGCCCGTGGATCAAGGAGATCGACAAAAGCGGCTCCCTGGCAAACGCCGGAACATTGATCGGTTACCTGGAACGGCTTCTGATTCTGACGTTTGTATTGCTCGAACAATGGGAAGCGGTCGGTTTCCTCCTGACGGCGAAAAGCATTCTGCGCTTCAATGAAATCCAGAACGCCAAGGTTCGTTCCCTAAGTGAGTATGTGTTACTGGGCACACTGCTGAGCTTTAGCTTGAGCATCGGAATGGGACTGCTCGTAACGCACATCCTGAAATCACATTGAACATGTGTAGCCTTACGAGGCTACTTTGGACAATGTAGCCTCTCAAGGCTACAGCACAAATGTTTGCAGCTTTGAGGCAAGCGCAGCAGTCATAGATTAACGCTTGCAACCCGAGGCTCCGCCCTTGCCGACCGTTCTCCCCTCTCGCTCACGCCTTTACCTGGGCTGCGCTGGCTGGTCACTGCCCCGAGAGCAATGGCCAACCTTCCCCTGCGAAGGGACGCACCTGCAGCGCTACAGCGCCCGCTTCCCGGCCGTGGAGATCAACAGTTCGTTCTACCGTCCGCACCGCCCCGCCACCTATGCAAAGTGGGCCGACAGCGTTCCTCCGGGTTTTCGCTTTTCGGTCAAGGTGCCCAAGCAGATCACTCACGAACGGAGGTTGCGCGATTGCGAGGGGCTGGTGGATGAATTTCTCGGGCAGTGTTCGCAGTTGGGTGAAAAGCTGGGCTGCCTGTTGATTCAGTTACCGCCGTCGCTGGCCTTCGAGGCTGCGGTGGGGGAGTCGTTTTTCAAAGCCTTGCGCGATCGTTATCAAGGCCATGCCGTGCTTGAGCCGCGACATCCGAGCTGGCTTGCGGAGCACGTCACAGCTCTGCTGCAAGACGAGCGCATCGGTCGCGTCGCCGCCGACCCATCGCCCTTACCCGGCGGCGCTCAACCTGCGGGATGGCGCGGGGTTCGTTATTACCGGCTGCACGGCTCACCGCGAATTTATCATTCGTCCTATGAAGACATCTGGCTGGAACAGCTCGCCAGGCAATTGAACAGCGAGCCCGATACGCCGACCTGGTGCATTTTCGACAACACGGCCAGCGGTGCCGCGATACCCGATGCGCTGCGATTGGAGACGCTGATGGGCAGCTGAATATTGCCCCCGACAATAAAAGACGGCCTGTCGCCGGTTCAACCGTGACAATGCCGCCCGCCTCCAATAGATTAGGCGACCGAAAAAAAGCGCCATGCCTTTCTCGCCTCATCCCGCTAACAGAAGTAGTGAAATTTCAATGTCCGATTCCAACACCGCTGAATCCGTAGTCACCCTGTCGTCCAAAGCGGAATACGAAAACTCCATCAATCTTTCACAGCATCTGCCCCAGGCCAAAAGCATCAGTGAGATGGTGCTCGATGCCTTCCAGTCAAACCGCGAAAGCGATCAGATCCGCGAACTGCGCAGCGCCATCCGCCAGGCTCACGATGCGTTCGACGATGACAAAGCCTACGAACTGATGGGCCAGCTCAAGCAACTCAAGGATGCCGAAGCCGCCGATTTCGCGGCCCTGGAAGACCTGAGCAGCCGCTTCCCCATCAGCCGCATCCTGTCGAGCTACAAAGACGATCCGGCGTTCCAGGAACTGGTTTATGGCCTGGCTCTGAAAGTACTGAACCAGACACACCAGGCCATCAGCAACCCGAGCGGCAGCAAGAGCAAAGCCTCGCGCGCCAAGAAAGAAACGGAAGTATTTGTCATCAGCAAGGATGGCATCAGCGTCACCCTGCCCCTGCGCACGCCGCGTTCCAAGCCGAACGTCGACCGCGAAGCCTTCGAGTTCCTGGGCTTCAATTTCGTGGGCGAAGGCGACGACGCCGAGCTGGAAAGCGAAACCTTCCTGGATAACGAAGGCACCGAACACCAGGCCACCCGCAAAAGCATCGTCACCGCCCTGCAACAGCAGAAAGCGTTCGACGGCTACAGCATCGCCCAGCAGTAAAGCGCCGCCCCGCTCCCACATTGGATCTTCATCAGACACATAATTTCCTGTGCCATGCCGATCTCCTGTGGGAGCGAGCCTGCTCGCGATGGCGTCGGCACATCCAACATCCATGCAAGCTGAACCACCGCTATGGCGAGCAGGCTCGCTCCCACAACAGCCCAGAAAACGTCCAAGAAAAAGCCCCGCGCTTCTCACGAAGGCGGGGCTTTTTCTTGAGAGAGAATGCTCAAACAGCCCCAAGCCGCTCGACCATGTCTGGAAACTTTTCGACCAGTTTGATCAACAGAGCCGCCTGGGCATTGGGTTTGGACTTCTCCTGTTCCCAATTTCTAAGCGTACCCGGACTGGTTCTGATGCTCTTGGCAAAAACCGCCTGAGACATGTGGAGCTTGTCGCGCAGAGCAACAATTTCCTGCGCCGACACCTCGGGAGCGGGCTTGTCTTCAATCGATATCTGACGAAGGGTGATCTTGCCCTCCCGATGAGCAGCCATCTCGTCGACGCCTTGCATCAGCTCGGCAAACAGATCGCGCTTTTTCATAAGGTACCTCGTACTTTCAACTCTGCGTCTATGGCCCGCTTGAGCGTTTTTTCCTGATCCGAGGTCAGGTTTTCCAACTCGTCCTTGTCATAAATCGCAAACCTCCAGAATTGGCCATCATTCATAAGCCAATAGTAGATAACCCGCAACCCTCCTCGCTTCCCCTTGCCACGACGCCCGTCCGCCCAGCGCAACTTACGGCCCCCCCCCCCGGTACGAGACATGAGATCCCCTGCGCCCGGGTGTTGCAGCAGATGAGTTTGAAGCAAGCGATATTCATCGTCCGTCAGGTAACGGCTTACGGTGGCAGTAAATGACGAGGTTTCAAAAAATTGAGTGCGCATGGCAAAACTATAGGCAAATTGCTTATAGTTCAACACCCACCCATCTATTGCTGCAGATGACAAACGATACTGCTCAAAGCTGCGCGCCATGAAAAAAGCCCCGCACTTCTCTCGAAGGCGGGGCTTTTTATGTAGCGTCTGGACTTAAGGCGCGTAAGTCAGCAACAGCTCACTTGGCACCTTGAAGTCCAGGGACATCATGACGCTCAGGGCCGTGATGGTGAAGATCGAGAACACGAACAGCTTGCGTGCCCAGACCGTGTCATCCACCGCCTTGTAGCCAGTCCAGGCCATGTACAGCCAGTACATGCCCATGGCGGCGGCGACGGCGAGGTAACTCATGCCGGCGTAGCCGCTGAAGGTCAGCATCAAGGTCGCCACAAGGAAGGCCAGGATGTAGAGCAGGATGTGCTTCTTCGCCACCCGGATGCCGCGCTTGACCGGCAGGACCGGAATCGAGGCGGCCAGGTAATCGTTGAAGCGGAAGATCGCGATGGCATAGGAATGCGGCATCTGCCACAGGCTGAACATCACCAGCAGCGTCAGCGCGGCCATGTCGAAGCTGTTGCTGACCGCCACGTAGCCGATCACCGGTGGCATCGCCCCCGACAGGCTGCCCACCAGCGTGCCGTGAACCGACTTGCGCTTGAGGTACAGGCTGTAGAGGCCGACGTAGATGACAAACCCGATGACCGCGAACAACGCCGCCAATGGGTTGGCTACTCGATACAACAGCGCCACACCAGCCACGCCCAGCACCGTGGCGAACGCCAGGGCCAATTGCACCGGGATCAGCCCCTGGACCAGCGCACGGTTTTTGGTGCGCTCCATCTTGATGTCGATGTCGCGGTCGATGCAGTTGTTGAACACGCAACCGGACGCGACCACCAGGGACGTGCCGATCATCGCCGCCAGGAAGATGGCCAGATCGACATGCCCTTTCGAGGCCAGGAAAAACCCGCCTGCCACAGAAAGCACGTTACCGAAAATGATCCCCGGCTTGGTGATTTGGATAAAGTGCTTTAAGGACATCCGGACTTTCCTCAGTGCGCCATCATGTTGGTGTGGATGCTGAACATGATCCACAACGACAGGCCGACCAGCAGGACGATCACCAGCGCAGCGAAGACAAACGCAATCACGTTGTTACGCTGTGCGGCGGAGCGATCCAGGTGCAGGAAGTACACCAGGTGCACCAGAACCTGGACCACGGCGAAGATCAGAATGATCCACAGGGTCAGGCTCTTGGGCAGCGACGGGTACATCACCAGGCCGAACGGAATGACGGTCAGGATCACCGACAGGATGAAACCGATGGCGTAGGACTTGACGCTGCCGTGGCCGGCGTCGTGGCCATCATGGGAATGAGCGTTAGCCATTTACAGGGTCCCCATCAGATAAACAACGGTGAATACGCAGATCCACACCACGTCCAGGAAGTGCCAGAACAGGCTCAGGCAGCTCAGACGGGTCTTGTTGGTGGCGGTCAGGCCATTTTTATGGACCTGGTACATCATGATCGCCATCCAGATCAGGCCGCTGGTCACGTGCAGACCGTGGGTACCGACCAGGGTGAAGAACCCGGACAGGAAACCGCTGCGGTTAGGACCGAAGCCCTCGGAGATCAACACGTGGAACTCGTTGATCTCCATGCCGATGAAGCCGGCACCGAACAGGAAGGTCATGGCCAGCCAGCCCAGTACCTGGGTTTTCTTGCCCTTGTACAGCGCCAGCATGGCGAAGCCGTAGGTGATCGAGCTGAACAGCAGCAGAGCGGTTTCGCCCAGTACGTACGGCAGTTCGAAGATGTCGTGGCCCGACGGGCCACCGGCGACGTTGTTTACCAGCACCGCATAGGCCGCGAAGATCGACGCGAACAGAATGCAGTCGGTCATCAGGTAGAGCCAGAAACCGAATACGGTCATCTCGCCCGAGTCGTGGTGATGGTCATCATGCCCATGGTCATGACCATGGGCGTGTCCAACATTGGTCACTAAGTTCGACATGGTTTAAGCCTGTTCCAACGAGGTTTCAACACGGGTGGCGGTGGCCGGGATTTTCCCTGCCGCGACCAGACGTTTGTGCTGCTCGGCTTCGATGCGCTCGATGACATCCACCGGCACCATGTAGCCCTGATCGTCACGGGCGGCATGGATGGCGAAATACACCACGGTGCCGACCAGGCTGGCGATGGCCAACCACCAGATGTGCCAGATCATCGCGAAGCCGAACACGGTCAACAGGCCGCCCATGACTACACCGGTGGCGGTGTTGTTCGGCATGTGGATCGGCGAGTACTTGGCCGCAGGCTGGTACGCAGTACCGTTTTCCTTGGCTTCGGTGAACGGGTCGATGACGTCCGCTTTCGGCAGCACGGCAAAGTTGTAGAACGGCGGTGGCGAAGAGGTCGACCACTCCAGGGTATGGGCATTCCACGGGTCGCCGTGTTCGCACATGTTCTCTGGTTTGTTGCGATCACGCACACTGACGTACAGCTGGATCAACTGGCAGGCGATACCGACCGCGATCAACACCGCACCGAACATGGCGACGTACAGGTACGGCACCCACTCAGGGTTGGTGGTGGTATTCAGGCGACGGGTCATGCCCATGAAGCCCAGTGCATAGAGCGGCATGAACGCGACGAAGAAGCCGGTGATCCAGAACCAGAACGCGCCCTTGCCCCAGCCTTCGTGCAACTTGAAGCCGAACGCTTTCGGGAAGTAGAAGGCGAAGCCGGCGATGTAGCCGAACACCGCGCCGCCGATGATCACGTTATGGAAGTGCGCGATCACGAACAGGCTGTTGTGCAGGACGAAGTCAGCACCCGGAATGGCCAGCAGTACGCCGGTCATGCCGCCGATGGCGAAGGTCACCATGAAGCCCAGGGTCCACAGCACGTGGCTGGTGAACCGCAGACGGCCCTGATAAATGGTGAACAGCCAGTTGAACAGTTTCACCCCGGTCGGGATCGAGATCAGCATGGTCGCCAGGCCGAAGAAGGCGTTGACGCTGGCACCCGAACCCATGGTGAAGAAGTGGTGCAGCCAGACCATGAAGCCCAGCACCGAGATCGCGCCGGAGGCGTAGATCATGGAGTGGTGGCCGAACAGTTTCTTGCCCGAGAACGTCGAGATGACTTCGGAGAAGATACCAAACGCCGGCAGGATCAGGATGTACACCTCGGGGTGACCCCAGGCCCAGAACAGGTTGACGTACATCATCGGATTTCCACCCAGTTCATTGGTGAAAATGTGGAAATCCATGTAGCGGTCAAGCGTCAGCAGTGCCAGGGTAGCCGTCAGGATCGGGAAGGAAGCGACGATCAGGACGTTGGCCCAGGTGCAGGTCCAGGTGAAGATCGGCATGTCCATCAGTTTCATGCCAGGGGTACGCATTTTCAGCACGGTGGCCAGGAAGTTGACCCCGGTCAGCGTTGTCCCCAATCCGGATAGCTGTAGCGCCCAGATGTAGTAGTCCACCCCGACGCCCGGACTGTATTGCAGCCCCGACAACGGCGGATAGGCGACCCAACCGGTCTTGGCGAACTCGCCGACACCCAGGGAAACGTTGATCAGCACCACGCCGGAAACCAGCAGCCAGAAGCTCAGGGAGTTCAGGAACGGGAAAGCAACGTCACGGGCGCCGATCTGCAGCGGCACTGCCAGGTTCATCAGGCCGGTGAAGAATGGCATCGCCATGAAGATGATCATGATCACACCGTGGGCGGTGAAGATCTGGTCATAGTGTTCAGGCGGCAGGTAGCCAGGCGAACCCTCGGTGGCCATGGCCAACTGGGTACGCATCATGATGGCGTCGGCAAAGCCGCGCAGCAGCATGACCATGGCGACGATGATGTACATCACGCCGATTTTCTTGTGGTCGACGGACGTCAGCCACTCGGTCCACAGGTAGGTCCACTTCTTGAAATAAGTGATCCCGGCGAACAGCGCCAGACCACCGAGCGCGATGATGGCGAGGGTCACCATGACAATCGGCTCGTGGAACGGGATCGCTTCCCAACTTAATTTACCAAACATCGTTTACTCCTCTGCCCCGGCAGCTGAATGCGAGCTCATGTCCATCCCTTCCATGTTGTGCGCCACTTCCTTCTCGTGCTTCTCGTGGTGCATCGGCTTGCCTGGATTCATCCCTTCATATTTGTCGATGATGGTCTGGAACAGGTTCGGCGTAACCGACGAGTAGAGTTCGACTGGGTTGTTCTGGCTCGGTTTGGAAAGGGCTTCGTATTCA
Organism: Pseudomonas sp. AF32; assembly: GCF_022342325.2. NCBI lineage: Bacteria > Pseudomonadati > Pseudomonadota > Gammaproteobacteria > Pseudomonadales > Pseudomonadaceae > Pseudomonas > Pseudomonas sp. AF32. The sequence continues at coordinate 264,872 of NZ_RQJK02000001.1, forward strand.
GCTTTTTCAAGCTGCTTGGGTGCCTTCTTCACTTCGTTGACCCAGGCGTCGAATTCTTCCTGAGTCGTGGCGACTGCCTTGAACTTCATGCCGGTGAAACCCGCGCCGCTGTAGTTGGCGGAGATACCTTCAAGTTCGGTGTTCTGGTTGGCGATCAGGTGCAACTTGGTCTGCATGCCCGCCATTGCGTAGATCTGGCCACCCAGGCCCGGGATGAAGAACGAGTTCATCACAGTGTCGGAGGTGACTTTGAAGTTGATCGGCGTGTGGGCCGGGAACACGATCTTGTTGACGGTGGCGATGCCTTGTTCCGGGTAGATGAACAGCCACTTCCAGTCCATCGACACTACCTCGATGGTGACCGGCTTGACGTCGGAGTCCAACGGACGATACGGGTCCAGGGCGTGGGTCGACTTGTAGGTGACATAACCCAGGGCAATGATGATCAGCACCGGGATGGTCCATACGGCCACTTCGATCTTGGTCGAGTGCGACCACTTCGGCGTGTACGTAGCCTGGGTGTTGGAGGCGCGATACTTCCAGGCGAACAGGAAGGTCATGACGATAACCGGCACGACGACCAACAACATCAGCAGCGTGGCGGTGATGATCAGGTTTCGTTCATCCAGGCCAACCTGGCCCTTGGGATCGAGCAAGGTCATGTTGCAGCCTCCCAGCAGCAACGTGCCGAGCAGCGGCAACAAGCCTAGTAATCGGGGGTACCTGTTTTTACTCATCTCACGACCTCTAAAGCAGCTTGCGCAATGCAGTTGGGTTTTGATCGCCAACACTTCACCCTGCCAAGGGTTGGCATTTTCTTGGATTTGAATAAGGGCTGTCCGTCGAGCGTCAGACGCTGTTCGACACATCCTGGACCAGCAGTGAGTTCTTATTCGAATTCGTCGGTAAAAGGCCTTGTTACAGCCCAATTCCATTTGGTGCGGGTAGTTGGAAGGCACCGACACCTGGGATCGCATGGGGCGCGAACGCCCTTCGACCATCTCTCGCGCTCAAGCCTGAGCCGGGTCGGATATTCGGTGCGGGCGATTGTAGTGAGCTGGAGCGCTGTAGACCATGTCTCATCCCGAAATAATTTTTATCCGAACCGGCAATAATCTCTTGCGCATATTGCAACGCGACCGCATGTTATCGAAATTCATTCTCAACAAGAACCCTAAAAAACGTAGGTCTACTTCGCCCGATTTAGACAGCCTGGTTGGGTTTACACAGTTAGACATACCTGCAAAGTGCCCATTTTCCGGGGCATTCGCCGGTCAGCGCTTCGCTGTTAAAAGTGCCTGCTGTCGAGGCTGAGTGCGCGGTGAGACTGAACGCTTCGGCTGCTCTTTTTGTTACAGAGCGAGTTGTATATTCACGTCCCGGAAGGGTCGGATGACGCAAGATATGTGACAACATGTCGCAGACTGTCGCAGGTCAATCTTGTCCCGGATCAAGGTCGATCCCGCCCACGCCTGAAACGCAAAACGCCCCGGCTCTCCAGAAGAAAACCGGGGCGTCTCGATCAGGCGTTTCAGCGAAGCTGCTTGCGATTGCGTGATACCAGCAAAGGCACCAGCACCACGATCAGCACGAACGCCACCAGCGCCCATTGCGCCAGGGACAGACCCAGGATCGGCGGGTACGGGGTGGAGCAGAAACCATCGACCTGGAACCCCAGCGGGAAGACTTTTGCCAATGGCAGGTCGTCGACAATCGGCTGCAGCACATCGACGCCGCAGCTCACCGCGGGAAAGAACTGCGTATACACGTGATGCCCCGCTACGCCCGCACCGGCCAAGGCACAGAGCACCACGAGGCCTTCGAAGATTGTCAGGCTGCGACGGGTGCGCATGGCCGCGCCGATAAAGGCGAAGATCGCGATCAGCAACAACGCATAGCGCTGCAGGATGCACAGGGGGCACGGCGCTTCACCGAGGGCTACCTGCATGTACAACGCGCCACCGATCAGCGCCAGGCAGATCACTCCCAACAGCACCAGGTAGCGCCGCTCACGGCCCAACCGGATCATTTCCTCACTCATTGCGTTTCCCTTTTGTAGGCATGGATCGACGCACAGCTCAGAGACACTCGGCGCGCTGTCGGATGGCCGAAGTCTACACGCTGACCATGACAGTGAACGAGCGACAGGCGTCAACTTTGGGAGGGAATAAACAGCAAGAGCGTTAAGTGCGGATTAATTGCGGGAGGCTATTCGGCCTTATGGCGACTGTACGGTTGCTATCGCGAGCAGGCTCGCTCCCACATTTGGTCCGCTGTGAACACAGACTTGGCGTTCACTCGGAACCTATGTGGGAGCGAGCCTGCTCGCGATAGCGGCGACCCGGTTCCCCGGGTCAGCGGCCTGCTTTCATTCCAGCGCAGCCGCCGGCCCGAAGAACTCGTAGCGGCTCTGCTCATCCGGCACGCCCAGGTTCTTGAGGTGGCGCTTTACCGCCGCCATGAAGCCCTTCGGCCCGAGGAAGTAGGCATCCACATCACGCTGCTCCGGCAGCCATTTGGCCAGTTGCTCCTGGCTCAATAACCCCACCTTGTCGGCGGGGCTGGAACCGTCGTCTTCGTCGTAGCAATAGAAGCGCTTGAGCTGCGGGTGTCGCTTGGCCAGGTCGTCGATCCAGTCACGGAAGGCATGCACCCGGCCGTTGCGTGCGCAGTGAATGAAATGCACCGGTCGCTCGGTTTGCAGTGCCGCCTGCAACATCGCCAGGGTCGGGGTGATGCCGACGCCGCCGCTGATCAGCACCAGGGGCCTGTCGCTGTCAGTCAGGTAGAAATCTCCGGACGGCGGGAACAGCAGGATGCTGTCGCCGATGTGGAAATCGTCATGCAAGTGGTTCGACACCCGCCCACCTGCTTCGCGCTTGACGCTGATCCGGTACTGACCGTTGTCCGCCAGGGCCGACAGGGAATAGTTGCGCCGTACTTCTTCACCGTCCAGCAGCAGTTTCATGCCAATGTATTGGCCGGGCTCGGCTACCAGGATCGGTCCCTTATCCGCCGGTTCGAAGTAGAACGAGGTGATCTCCGAGCTTTCCTGCACCTTGGCGGTCAGGATGAACCCGCGTTCGCCACGCCAGCCGCCCGGCGCCGCGGCCTTCTGGTCATACATACCGGCTTCGGCACCGATGAGGATGTCGGCCAGTTGGTTATAGGCCGCTCCCCAGGCGGAAATCACTTCGGGGGTGGCGATTTCTTCACCCAGCACCTCGGCAATGGCCCGCAACAGACAGGCGCCAACGATCGGGTAATGCTCTGGCAGGATCTGCAAGGCCACGTGCTTATTGACGATTTTCGCCACCAGGTCGCCCAACTGGTCAAGCTGGTCGATGTGCCGCGCATACATCAATACACCGTTGGCCAAGGCACGGGGTTGGTCGCCGCTGGCCTGGTGAGCCTGGTTGAACAAAGGGCGTACCTGGGGATACTCGGACAACATCATGCGATAGAAGTGAGTGATGAGCGCTTCTCCACCGCTTTCCAGCAATGGCACGGTGGAGCGGATGATGGCGCGGTCTTCTCGGCTAAGCATAAGGTGACTCCATGCAAGGACTGACAACAGATGCCTCTGGTTATCAGTTTTCATGCCAGATATTTTTTCTTTATATTTCAGTATGTTAAGAATTATGTAGTCATAAAGACGCAAGGAGCTTTATAGTCTTGATGACTACATGGAGTCATTATGACCGCAACCTCTCTGCTGACCGCCCTGCTCCCTCTGGTGGCAGACCTTTCCCGCGAACTCCCCGAAGGCGAGCGCTATCGCCGCCTGCTCGGTGCCCTGCGGGCCCTGCTGCCTTGTGACGCCGCCGCGTTGCTGCGCCTGGATGGGGATTGCCTGGTGCCCTTGGCGGTGGACGGCCTGAGCACCGATACCCTGGGTCGGCGATTCCGGGTGAGCGAACATCCGCGCTTCGAAGCGCTGCTGGCCAACCCGAACCCCACCCGTTTCGCCACCGACAGCGACCTGCCCGATCCGTACGACGGGCTGGTCGAAGGCCTCGACGAGCATCTGGAAGTGCACGATTGCATGGGCTGTCCGCTGTTCGTCGACGAGCGCCCCTGGGGCCTGCTGACCCTGGACGCCCTCGACCCGGAGCGCTTCGAGCCGATCGACCTGGGGGCCCTGCAAGCTTTTGCCAGCCTCGCCGCCGCCACAGTCAGTGCGGCCGAGCGCATCGAACGCCTGGCCCTGAAAGCCGAGGACGAACACCGCCGCGCCGAGGTTTATCGCCAGGCCAGCGGCCAGCAACAGCGGGACATGGTTGGCCAGAGCAAGGCCCATAAACGCCTGATGGAAGAGATCAACCTGGTGGCCGGCAGCGACCTGACGGTGTTGATCACCGGCGAGACCGGCGTTGGCAAGGAGCTGGTCGCCCAGGCCATCCATGCCGCCTCCCAACGTGCCGAACAGCCACTGATCAGCCTCAACTGCGCCGCCCTGCCGGACACGTTGGTGGAAAGCGAACTCTTCGGCCATGTGCGCGGCGCGTTCACCGGGGCCACCAGCGACCGGCGCGGCAAATTCGAGCTGGCCAATGGCGGCACCTTGTTCCTCGATGAAGTGGGCGAACTGTCCCTCACCGTCCAGGCCAAATTGCTCAGGGTGCTGCAAAGCGGCCAGTTGCAGCGCTTGGGTTCGGACAAGGAGCACCGGGTGGACGTGCGCCTGATCGCCGCCACCAACCGTGACCTTGCCGAAGAAGTGCGTAACGGTCGGTATCGGGCCGACTTCTACCACCGCCTCAGCGTCTACCCCTTGCAGGTGCCGGCCTTGCGGGATCGCGGGCGGGACGTGCTGCTGCTCAGCGGCTTTTTCCTGGAACAGAACCGCTCGCGCATGGGCCTGGGCAGCCTGCGCCTGAGCAGCGATGCCCAGGCCGCGCTGCTGGCCTACGACTGGCCGGGCAACGTGCGCGAACTGGAACACCTGATCGGCCGCAGCGCCTTGAAAGCCTTGGGCCGATGCCCGGCACGACCAAAGATCCTCAGCCTCGGTGCCCAGGATCTGGACTTGCCCCAAGTCACTGCTCAGAATCCTATCCCGTCCGACGCCCCTGCTCAGGACGGGGGACCTCTGGCAGGCGACCTGCGCGAAGCCGTGGATGATTTCCAGCGCAAAATGATCGGCGCCAGCCTGGAGCGCCATCAACACAACTGGGCCAGTGCCGCCCGGGAATTGGGCCTGGACCGGGCGAACCTGGGTCGGATGGCCCGGCGGTTGGGGCTCAGGTAGCCCCTCTGCAACCGCCACAGGTCGTGTATTCACAGGCCGCGGGCCGGAATTCGGATGTCGACAGCTTTTATCCTAAAGCCTGCCCCGGACAAGTCGATAACCCAATATCACCAGCTGTTCTGGCGAACTTCATGTTCGCCCCACCTTTTTACACAGAAGGTTTTTATGTCTTCCAACAAAGCCCGCGCAGATTCACTTTCGCTTCTGCTGTTTACTTTGCGCAGCGGCAAGCTGATGGCAATCAACCTGCTCAAGGTCAGTGAAATCATCCCGTGTCCGCCACTGACCAAACTGCCGGAGTCGCACCCCCACGTAAAAGGCATCGCGACCTTGCGTGGCACTTCGCTGTCGGTGATTGACCTGAGCCGTGCCATCGGCGAGCGGCCATTGGAAGATCCGGATGGCGGGTGCCTGATCGTCACCGATGTCAGCCGGTCCAAGCAGGGTCTGCACGTACAGGCAGTCAGCAAGATCGTGCATTGCCTGACCACCGACATCAAACCGCCGCCTTACGGCTCCGGTGGTAATCGTGCGTTCATTACCGGCGTGACCTCGGTGGACGGCACGCTGGTACAGGTACTGGACATCGAAAAAGTCATCCACGGCATTGCCCCGGCGCAGATCGAAACCGCGCCTACCGAGCTGAGCATGGAAGACGCCGAAGTGTTGGGCAACGCACGGATCCTGGTGGTCGACGACAGTCAGGTAGCGCTGCAACAATCGGTGCACACCCTGCGTAACCTGGGGCTGCAATGCCACACCGCCCGCAGCGCAAAGGAAGCCATCGAGTGCCTGCTGGATTTGCAAGGCACCGCAGGGCAGATCAACCTGATCGTTTCCGATATCGAAATGTCGGAAATGGACGGCTACGCCCTCACCCGCACCCTGCGTGAAACCCCGGACTTCGCTCATCTCTACGTGCTGCTGCACACCTCCCTGGACAGCGCCATGAACGCCGAGAAGGCCCGGTTGGCCGGGGCCAACGGCGTGCTGACCAAGTTCTCTTCACCGGAACTGACCAAGTGCCTGATCACCGCGGCCAAGGCGGTTGCCGAACAGGGTCACTGATTCGTAATCGCTGATCGCGGGCAAGCCTTTCCCACACGACGTGTGGGAGCGAGCCTGCTCGCGATAGCGCCCTCCCGCCTGGCGCACAACTTGCTTCGGCCCGACCCGTCACGGCGTTTTTCTGTCGCCCCTTTCCTTCCCGATCGGTCGCTCAATGAACACACGGTTTTCCTGCGTAGGCTGCGGCAAATGCTGCAGCGATCACCATGTTCCCCTCACCCTCGACGAGGCCAGAATGTGGGCTCACGATGGAGGCCAGGTTATCGTCCTGGTAGAAGCATTCCTGTCCAATGGTCTCGGCCTGCCGGCGGCACAGCACGAACATGCGCAACGTCGCTCGGTGGTGGTCCGCAGCGGCACCACCGAAGCGTTCGTAGCGATCACCTTCGCCGCCTACAATGCCGGCCGTTGCCGCAATCTTGACGAAGAAAACCTGTGCCGGATCTATGAACGCCGGCCGTTGGTCTGTCGCATCTATCCGATGGAAATCAACCCGCACATCCCGCTCAATATCGCCGTGAAGGAATGCCCCCCGGAATCGTGGGAGACCGGACCGCAGTTGATCGTGGGAGGCGAGCTGGTGGACCGGGAACTGGCCGGGCTGATCGAACGTTCGCGTCAGGCCGATCGCGAGGACATCCGCATCAAGGAGCGCATCTGCGCAGCGCTGGGCATCCACACCGCCGCGTTGAAGGGCGATGGGTTTACCGCGTACCTGCCAGACATGACTGCCTTCGCCACGACGATCGATCGGGTGCGTTTGCAGCCGCTGGAGCAGCAAGCCGGTGAATGGCAACTCCACCTGTCCGGTGAGGACCTGGCCGGCCAGGTCGCGGCCTGTGGGGCGCAGGTCGTGACGGGCACGCCGCTGGACTATACGTTTATTTCGCTGCGGGCAGCGTAGGACTAAGAAGAAACAACATACATCCCTTGTGGGTGCGAGCCTGCTCCCGATAGCAGTGGATCAGTCAGCAACCATGCAAGCTGAAATTCCGCTATCGCGAGCAGGTTCGCTCCCACAGGTTATGCATTGTGACTTGGTCCGCTCGGTCTTTCCTCTCGCCTAATCCTCGCCAAGAATGTTAGCGTGCTTGGTATTCTCTGCCAGACGAGCCTTGCATGATGAAAAAAACCGTACTTGCCTTCAGCCGTATCACGCCCCAGACCGTCGAGCGCCTGCAACAGGATTTCGACGTGATCGTGCCCAACCCGGCGAACGGCGACATCAACGCTCAGTTCAACGAGGCCTTGCCCCACGCCCATGGCCTGATCGGTGTAGGGCGCAAGCTCGGACGCGAACAGCTGCAAAGCGCCGCGAACCTGCAAGTGGTGTCCAGCGTGTCGGTGGGCTATGACAACTACGACCTGGCCTACTTCAATGAACGCGGCATCATGCTCACCAACACCCCCGACGTGCTCACCGAAAGCACTGCCGACCTGGCTTTTGCCTTGCTGATGAGCAGCGCCCGGCGCGTCGCCGAGCTGGATGCCTGGACCAAGGCCGGCCAATGGCAGGCCACGGTCGGTCCGCAACTGTTCGGCAGTGACGTGCATGGCAAGACGCTGGGTATCGTCGGCATGGGCAACATCGGCGCGGCCATTGCCCGACGGGGCCGCCTGGGCTTCAACATGCCGATCCTGTACAGCGGCAACAGCCGCAAGACCGAGCTGGAAAACCAGCTGGGCGCGCAATTTCGCAGCCTGGAGCAGTTGCTGGCCGAAGCGGACTTCGTGTGCCTCGTGGTGCCCTTGAGCGAGAAGACCCGCCATCTGATTGGTCAACGCGAACTGTCGCTGATGAAGCCAGGCGCCATCCTTGTCAACATTTCCCGCGGTCCGGTGGTGGACGAGCCGGCATTGATCGAGGCCCTGCAGAACAACCGCATCCGGGGCGCGGGACTGGATGTCTACGAGAAAGAACCCTTGGCCGAGTCGCCGCTGTTCCAGTTGAAAAACGCCGTCACCCTGCCCCACATCGGTTCGGCCACCCACGAGACGCGTGAAGCCATGGCCAATCTGGCTGTGGATAACCTGCGCAGTGCGCTGATGGGCGAACGGCCACAGAACCTGGTCAACCCTCAAGTCTGGAAATGACGCTTGTGGCAGGCCCGATCTGACGGGCCTGCCATCGCTGTCGATTCAGCGTGCGCCCCAGGCAACCTTCGCGGCCACTGGCCGGGGTTTGCGGAACACCAGCACGTTGCCCAGCATCACCAGCACCAGCCCGACCAGCGCCGGAGCTGTCCACTGGTAACCTTCAGCAAACGCCGAGACGTTCAAGGCCACTACCGGAAACAGCACCGTGCAATACGCCGCCCGCTCCGGTCCCATGCGCCCCACCAGCGTCAGGTACGCGGTGAAACCGATCACCGAGCCGGGAATCACCAGGTACATCAGTGAGCCGATATAGCGGGTGTTCCACTCCATGTCGAAAGGGATGCCGTTGAACAGGCACCACACAGCCAGCATCGTCGCGCCATAAGCCATGCCCCAGGCATTGGTCGTCAACGGCTTGAGCCCGGCTTTCTGTTGCAGGCTCGACAGCATGTTGCCCGCCGAGAAACACAAGGTACCCAACAGCGCCAACGCCAACCCCAGCAGGGTCTGCGGGCTCGCTTGATGACCGGCCAGTTCCGGCCAGAACAGCAGGCCCAACCCCGACAATCCCAAGGCGCCGCCCAGCAGTACATTTCGTGCGATCCGCTGGCCGAAGAAGATCCGGGCGTTGAGGGCGTTCCACAGAGTGGCGGTCGAAAACACCACGGCCACCAGGCCACTGGGAATCCATTGGCTGGCGGTGAGGAAACACATGAAGTTGATGCAGAACAGACACAGGCCCTGGGCCAGGCAAATCAGATGGCCGCGCCGATTCATCGCTTGCAGGCGCCGGCTGAGCAAAAGCATTGCAAACAGAATCAGCGCCGCGAGAGCGAAGCGATAGACGATCGACACGGGAATCGCAACGACGCCCAACTGCAATTTCAACGCGATCCAGGTGGTGCCCCAGATCAGTACGGTAAGCAAGTACAGCGAGAGATTCATGACGGCGGCTCCTGACAGTGGCCAACAGTGTCACGCCATGGGTCGACGGCCAGTTGCGTAAACTTGCGGTTTTCTCAGTGGGCGGGCTGGCATGGAGCGGCCTACGGAGTAGGATGCAGGCTGGAGAGAACGATCATGTCCACACTGCAAACCCTGCAAGTCTTTCAAGCCCTCAACAGCTCGCCCAATGCTCGCCTGGAGTACAGCGCCGAGCTGGGGGATGGCATGGCGGCCGCGTTGTGGAGCAATCATCACGACGCCCGGGACTACGAGGCGCCGACTCACCATACGCTGTCGTGCTACATCGCTGGCGGCACCGGTACCTTTCGCCGCGAGCGCCCCGAGACGACGGGGGCGCCGGACAAGCTCTGCGTACTGCCGGCCGGCCATGAATCGGCCTGGGTCATCAACGGCGACATCCGCCTCGCCCACCTGTATTTCAGCCCTGAGCAATTTGCCTTGGGTTGTATCACGTTGCTCGACCGCGAACCCCGGCAAGTCCAATTGCACGAAGCGACCTTTCTCGACGACCCGCAACAAGCGCAGCGGTTTCGCCAGTTGATCGGCCTGGACTGGAACGAACCTGCCGAACGCCTGCTTTGCACCAGCCTGGCCCATGATCTGCTCGGTCATTTGCTGCTGAGCCAGGTCAGCCCGCGCCAGGGGCTGCGCCTCAAGGGCGGGCTGGCCGCTCACCAGCGACGGTTGCTGGTGGACTACATCGACAGCCATCTGGCCGATGCCATCAGCCTTGGGCAACTGGCGGCGTTGTGTGCCTTGTCCGAGTATCACTTTGCCCGAATGTTTCGCGAGAGCTTCGGACTGCCCCCTCATCAATACCTGCTTGCGCGGCGTCTTGCCCGGGCGCGACACCTGCTACGCACCACCTCACACCCCTTGGCGGATGTCGCACTGGCTTGTGGATTCGCCAGCGCCAGTCATTTTACCCACCGTTTCCGCCAGGCCCTGGCCGCCACGCCTGGAGAGTATCGGCAGGCCTTTTTGCGCCAGACGCTCAAGTAACCGGTTCAACGAAAGAACCCGATACTCATCCCGATTGCCGTTGCCCCCGTCGCGCCCCTACAATGCGAACAATTCTTGTTCTCTAACGTAGTTGATCGCCGTCGGAGTGTCCCCGTTGCCGCCCGCCACCACCGTCGAAGTGCTTTATACCGCCCATCACAACTGGCTCAACGGCTGGCTGCGACGCAGGCTCGGCTGCCCCGACAGCGCCGCCGACCTGGCACAGGACACGTTCATTCGGGTACTGACCGCTCGCGATCCACAACCGATCCTCGAACCACGGGCCTTTCTCACCACCATCGCCAAACGCGTGCTGTTCAACCATTACCGCCGCCAGGACCTGGAGCGCGCCTACCTCGAAGCCCTGGCTCAATTGCCCGAGCAGGCGGCGCCGTCGGAGGAGGATCGGGCGATCATTCTGCAAACCCTGTTGGAACTCGATCAGTTGCTCGACGGCCTGCCGCGTGCGGTCAAACGCGCCTTTTTGCTGGCCCAGGTCGATGGGCTGACCTACAACGAAATCGCCCGCGAACTGGGCATCTCCCTGGCAACGGTCAAACGACACCTGAACAAGGCAGCGATGCGCTGCTATTTTGCGCTGTGAACCCATGAATATGCCTCCCAATGTGAGCACGCGCGTCGCCGAGCAGGCGGTCCATTGGCTGCTGGAAATGCAACAGGGGACACTCACCCCACGTCAGCAACAGGCCTGGGAACAGTGGCTCGATGCCCACAGCGAACATCGCCGCGCCTGGGAGCACATCCAACGCGTCAACCAACGACTGCGCAGCGTGTCGTCCCCCTTGGCCCACGCGGCCCTCAATGCACCGAAGCGCAGTACCCGGCGCCAGGCGCTCAAACTGCTCTCGATCCTGGGCGCCGGTTCGGCCTTGACCTGGGGTCTGCACGAGCGTCAAGTGCTGCCCCCACTGCTGGCTGACTATCGCAGCCCGGTGGGCGAGCGTCGTCGCCTGACCCTGGACGATGGCAGCCAGTTACAGCTCAATACCGGCAGCGCCGTGGACGTTCGCTTTGACGCCCAACGCCGCGTGATCCGCCTTCTCGAAGGGGAACTGCAACTGGCCAGTGCTCGGGATCCTCGTCCGCTGCAGATGATGACCGCCTACGGCCTGCTGGAAACGCATGGCGCGCGATTCAACGTCCGTGAATTTGCCGACCACACCCAGGTGGCGGTGTTCGACGGGCAAATGCAAGTCCGCGACCGGCAGGGGGCGTCACTCTTGCTGACGGCCTCGCGACAACTGGGCCTGGGCGTCAACGGCCCCGGCCCGGTCACGGCACTGGACGCCAACAGTGGCGCCTGGACCGAGGGCATGCTGGTGGCGTCACACATGCGCCTGGCGGATTTCCTCGACGAACTCAGCCGCTACCGGCGCGGCCAGTTGCACTGTGACGAAGCGGTCGCCAACCTGCTGATTTCCGGAAGCTACCCACTGGACAACAGCGAACGCATCCTCGACCTGCTGGAAGTCAGCCTGCCGGTGACTGTGCGGCGGTTTACCCGCTACTGGGTCAGCGTCGAAGCTCGCAGTTGAACATGACGAGTGCAGGCATCGCCTTCGAACGAACCCGGATGCGCCCGGTTTCAAAAAAATAATGTTCCGGTGAGCCGTTTCCGACACCTCGGGTGACAGAGAAGTAAAGCCACTTTGACGCAACCTTCTCAGGACCCTCCTTCATGCAGCAACTTCCTAGCCGCCTCTCCCCGATCACTCGCACCCTGCGCCAACTGCTGTTGGGAGCGAGCCTGGGCCTCGTTGCGTTACCGCCAGTGCAGGCAGCCGAGACCAGGGCCTACCACATCGCGCCATCCTCGCTGGAAGAGGCCCTCAATCAGTTCGGTCGAGAAGCGGGGGTCTTGATTTCCTTCGGCTCGCAAGTGACCAGCGGGTTGAAAAGCCGCGGCCTGGAAGGCAGCTACAACCCCGAGCAGGCCCTGGATGCGCTGCTTGAAGGCACAGGACTGCAAGCCCGTCCCGAAGGCGACAACGCCTTCAGCCTGCAACCGGTCAGCGACGCCGCGCTGGACCTGGGAACCACCACCGTGGTGGGCGACTGGCTAGGCGATGCCGCGCAGGTCAATGTGTTCGAGCATCCCGGTGCCCGTGACGTCATCCGTCGCGAAGCGTTCGAACGACAGGGCGCGACCCAGGCCCGGGACGTACTCAACCGTATTCCCGGGGTCAACGCACCCGAGAACAACGGCACCGGCAGCCACGATATGGCGCTGAACTTCGGCATCCGGGGCCTCAATCCACGCCTGGCCTCACGTTCCACGGTGTTGATGGACGGCATCCCGGTACCCTTCGCTCCATACGGGCAGCCGCAACTGTCGTTCGCCCCGGTCAGCATGGGAAACATGGACGCCGTGGATGTCGTGCGCGGCGGCGGTGCGGTGCGCTATGGCCCGCAGAACGTCGGCGGCGTGGTCAACTTCGTGACCCGGGCAATTCCCGATGCGCCGACGGTCAAGGGTGGCTTCCAGACCGAGACGAGCCCGTCCTCCAGCCACGACGGCTTCAAGACGTCTTCCAACCTGCTGGCCGGCGGCACCGCCGACAACGGCCTGGGTGGGGCGCTGCTGTATTCCGGAACGCGTGGTGGCGACTGGCGCGAACACAGCGACACGCAAATCGACGACCTGATCCTCAAAGGCAATTACCAGTTGGACGATGCCAACAGCTTCAATGCCATGGCGCAGTACTACGAGGGTGAAGCCGATATGCCCGGCGGCCTGAATGTCGCCGACTACAATGCCGACCCGTACCAGTCCACTCGGCCGAACGACCGGTTCTGGGGACGTCGCACCCTGGTCAACGTCGGCTACCGCTACCAGCAAGACCGCCGGGAGTTCACCGCCAGCACATTCTTCACCAAGACCTTGCGCAGCGGTTACCTGGACCAAGGCTCGTTCCTCTCGCTGTCGCCTCGCGAATATTGGGTGCGCGGCCTGGAAACCCGATTCGCCCAGGGCTTCGACCTCGGCCCGACCCGCCACGAAGTCGGGGTCGGCTACCGTTACATCAACGAAGACGGTCACGAGTTGCGCTATCGCACCCCCATCGCCAGCAATGAGTTGCCGACGACCAACAGCCGAAACGACCGAGACACCCGTGGCGGCACGCAAGCCAATGCGTTTTTCATTGATGACCGGATCGACATCGGCAAGTGGACCATCACGCCGGGTATTCGCTACGAGATGATCGAATCGCAGCAAACCAACAACCTGACGAATGTGAAGTACAAAGGCGACTACAACACCGCCCTCCCGGCGCTGAACGTGCTGTATCACCTGACTGACGATTGGAACTTGTATGCCAACACCGAAGGTTCCTTCGGCAGCGTGCAGTACAGCCAGATGCCCAACCGCGTCAGCAGCGGCGAAGTGAAACCGGAGAAAGCCCGCACGTGGGAGCTCGGCACCCGCTATGACAATGGCAACCTGAAGGCGGAGATTGGCGCGTTCCTGATCAACTTCGATAACCAGTATGAAAGCAACCAGACCAACGACTCGGTGATCGCCCGCGGCGAAACGCGTCACCAAGGCCTCGAAACCAGCATCAACTATGCCCTCGATGGCCTGAGCCCGGCGCTGACCGGTTTCGATGTCTACGCCACCTACGCCTTCGTCGACGCCACGATCCGCGAAGACGGGCCGAACAAGGGCAACCGCGTGCCGTTTTCCTCGAAACACAAAGGCACCCTGGGGATCGGTTACACCGAAGGCCCCTGGAAGCTCAACCTGGACAGTACCTACCAGAGTGCGCAGTTCGCCGACAACGCCAACACCCGCACCGAAAGCGCCGACGGCAGCACCGGCAATATTCCTGGCTACATGCTCTTCAGCAGCCGTGCCGCCTACGATTTCGGCCCGCAGCTGTCGGACCTGAATGTCGCCGTGGGGGTGAAGAATATTTTCAATACCCAGTACTTCACCCGCTCCTTCGACGACAACAACCGGGGCAAGTACGTAGGGGAACCGCGCACGTTGTATGTGCAGACCTCCGTAGCGTTCTGATCGACCGCAAGCAGCGTCCTGCCATGTCAGCGCTGAAACGGAACGGGCCTGCATCTGCAGGCCCGTGTCGTAGGTCAGTGAATTTGAATCAGGCTCAGCCGTTAAGGGCAGCCCGCTCGTTTTCCAGGAATTCTTCCTCCAGCATCGCATCGGCCAGTGCCACGGACTCGGTCTTGACTGCCGCGGTGCGCTTGCCGCGCAGCTTGCCGAACAGATGTTCCAGGGCGTTTTCAAGCTTGGTTGCCGCGCCTTCGATGGCCGCTTCCAGCGAACCGGCCTTGTGCGTCACGGAGACCGGCTGATGGCCCTTTGGCCGAGCTTCGATCTGGCAACGCATATCATGGGGTCCGGGCTTGTCGCCGTTTTCATCTCCCAAGTGAACCTCGACCCGAGTCAGGTCGTCTTCATAACGTTCGAGCGTGCTTTCAATGGTTGTACGTACCCACTCCTCCAGTCGGATGCTGCTTTGAATATGGTTATCGCTGTTGACTTGGATTTGCATAGTTCATCCCTTATCTCGGCTAGCTCGCCAGGGGCCTGTCGACGTTGGCGTAACGGCCCCTTGAGTACAGAGTCGGGCTGGTGGAGGAACAATTCAAGCCCTTGAGAAAGATAAATATTCATTTGCAAATAAAGGCGGACAACGCGCGAAAGCGCTGCTAATGTCGGGAATTGCCTTGCCCCGCCGTCCCCCGTAGCCCCCCTCTTTTCTGCACCGTCAACGATCATTGCGCCCCGAAACGGGCAGTCATCGCAGCCGCTCCCGGAGCGCTGCGTATCGATGCGCCTGGAACCATTATTCGAAGATTTTTCCGGCATGTCCCTTGCTACCTGTCAGGCAGACGCAGGCGCAAGCGATAACTATCAAATGGCCACCCGCCTGCCGTCTTGAAGCAGAGGATGAACACGAACATGGAATGGCCGATGGTCCGGTATTGCGAACTAATCCCGATCAGGACCGGTCAACAACTGCACGTTCAATCAGGCGGTGACGCATCATGGACAACCCTTTTCAGATCATTACCGACGCTTTTGCGCCGCACTATCAGGTCAACCTGAGCATCCAGGGCCTCGACGGCAGCATTATGCTGACCTTGTCCAAGGCCGGACGGATCGTCGCCCGGCGTATGATAAGTGCCCAGCAACGCAACGATCCGGAACGCCTCAAGCGGCTGGTGCAAAGCATCCAGTTCGGCATCGCCATCGAGCAGGGCCACAGCGCCGTGGCCATCCTCGAAGCCATGACCGGCGGTGACAACGTCAGGCTGCCACCCCGGCAGGCACAAACCCAGGGCGCCCCCGCCGCCAGCCTCTAGGTTTGGTGTACGGAGCGTCTGCGCAACGTTTCGTGCACGTCTTAAATCTCCCCTTTCTCTACTTCGGCATGCTCACTGGAACCCGCACCGACCTTACGGTGCGGGTGTTCGATCTTCACCGAAGGGAATTGCGAAGAGGCGTAGCGCACGACCAGGATCGAGAACGCCAGCAGCAGGATGCCACCACACAGGTAGATGATCCCGAGATCCGGCGGGCTGTGATGGGAAACGTTGGAAATCAACAAACGGGTCAGCGCGGTGATGGCCACGTAGATCAGAAACCGTACCGGCATGTGATTGGTCTTGAAGTAGATCCCGACCATCGCTCCCAATTCCAGGTAGATGAACAACAGGAGGATGTCATCGATCTTGATGTGCCCCTCCTCGATCATCTGCAAGAATTCCATCACCGCCGCCCATGCGGTTACCGCCCCGATGGCGAATAACGCCAGGTAATGAAACGTCTCGACGAACAGATTGCCCAGGGACTCGGCCACTTGATGCACGTTTTGCCGCAAATTCTCGGCCCAGTTGATTTTCACGGTGTGGTTTCCTTAGGTCGTTTCGACCGGATGATGCGGGTTGGACGTGACGGTTTTTCTGCATGCAGAAAAAAGGCCAGCGGCTATGGGTGAGATGGTGATGGGCCATGTTCCGACACTTTTCGCAGGGGCTCGTGCCGGCCTCATCGCAAGCAGGCTCGCTCCCACTCGGCTCCGCACCGTCAAGACAAATACCGAAACCGGTCTACATTAAAAAGCCACTACCCAAAGGGAAATGATTTCGCGTATTCTTTTGCCTGTATATAAATACAGTAATCAGAAAACAACCAATGTGAAGGCATGTGAGGTGGTGAATGGCCGTCGAAGTGGTATACCGCAGCAGCCGAGATCTGGAGCGCTTGTTCATGGATAAAGCCGAAGCTGACCGTCATGACAAAATGCTGGAACTCGCCGAACTGCTGGCCGAAGTGTTGCAAAAAGCCGTTCCATCGCTGAACGAGCAGCAGGTAGAGGAAGTCGGCATCTACATGGCGAAAAATCGCGATGTGTTCGCCAAGGCATTCAAGAGCCAACCGGATGCATTGTCCGAATTGCTCAATCCTTCCGCCGAATAAAAAAGATCGCGGCCTTCCAGCAGCGCACGCTGCCGGAAGGCCGCGATCTTTTCCTATCGGTTCATTTGTACAGCAGACGCTCCGCCAGTTCGTCCGCTACCCGCGCCGGTGAGCGCTTCTCTGCCTGGGCATGGGCGAAGACTTCGGTCAGCCGGGCGCCTATTTTCGACAGGTGGGCCGTAATCGTCGGCAGCTCTTCGCCGCGATGCTTCAGGGCCACGTAGATCAGGCCACCGGAATTGATCACATAGTCCGGCGCATAGAGAATCCCACGCCTCTCCAGTTGATCGGCCACTTGCAGACTGCTCAACTGGTTGTGGGCCGAGCCGGCCACGGCCGAGCAGCGCAGTTGCGCCACGCTGTGGCTGTTGAGCACGCCGCCGAGGCCACAGGGCGCAAGAATATCGCAGGGTGTGCTGAGCAATGCGTCGTTGGCGATGGGATGGGCGCCCAGTTGCTCCATCGCCAGCTGCACCTTGCCCGGGTCGATGTCGCTGACCAGCAATTCGGCGCCCGCCGCGTGCAGTTGTTCGGCCAAGGCATAACCCACGTTGCCCAGGCCCTGGATGGCCACGCGCAGGCTTTCCAGATTATCGCTGCCCAGGCGCGCCATGGCCGTGGCGCGGATGCCGGCGAACACCCCCATCGCCGCATGAGGCGCAGGGTCTCCGGATGCTGTGGTGCTGGTGACATGGCGGGTCTGCTGGGCAATGCAATCCATGTCGGCCACCGATGTGCCGCTGTCGATGGCCGTGATGTAGCGACCGTCGAGTTGCTCGATGCAGCGGCCGAAGGCTTCGAACAGCGCGGCCCGGTTCTGGACATGGGCCGGGCGCATGATCACTGCGACGCCGCCGCCCACCGGAAGGCCGGCCAGGGCTGCCTTGTAGCTCATACCCTGGGCTAGGCGCACCGCGTCGACCACGGCACTTTCGTCATCAGGGTAGGACAGATAACGACACCCTCCCAGGGCCGGCCCAGGACGGCTGCAATGAATGGCAATGACCGCCTTCAACCCGGTCGTCGGGTCTACGCTTAAGTGCAGCGATTCAAGGCGGGAGCTTTGCATGAGAGCAAACATCGAAAGGCTCCCGAATCACTTTTGTTTGTTCCGCCAGTATAGGCGTGTAGTCGAAAAATGCTGGAGCACGCCGGAATAAGCCGTATCAAGCGTCAGTCTTTTCGGAAATAACCAGAACAAGGACAGTCCGGGACTGGACGAAACCCCATGGCAGAGCTAAAAACGAGGCAATGCCCGGAGACTGTGATGAAACCGCGCCAAGCTTTTTTCGACTGCCTGCACCGCTCGCCACCGGCGCTTTTCGAAGCGGCGCTCTGGATAGCCGCCGAACACGATCGCGATGTGGACGTGCCGGCCTTGCTGAAAGATTTCGTGGATCTGCAACATCGTGTCAGCCAAAACCTGCCGATGCTTCCTGTCGCGGAACTGGGCCAGCCCCTGTTGCGATGCCTCAATGACCTGGGGTTCGCCCAGGATGACTTCACCCCACTGCGTCCTCGCGCCGCGTTGCTCCACAAGGTGCTGGCGCGCAAACGCGGGCAACCGTTGGCGCTGTCCCTGATTGCCCTGGAGCTGGCGCGAAGGCTGGAAATTCCAATGGTCGGCGTCAACTTCCCCGGACATTTCCTGCTGCGCGTACCCGGCGCCGACCATTTGCTCGACCCGTGCGGCGGCCGCCGGCTTTATCCCAATGACTGCAGGGAATTGCTGCAACGCCAATACGGGGAGAACATGTCGCTCAAGGCAGAACACCTGGCCACCGCCGAACCGGTGCAGATGTTCCAGCGGTTGTCGCGTAACCTACGACAATTGCACCTGACCAACGACGAATTCATCGATGCCTTGATCGACGCCGAACGGGTATTGGAACTGGGGGATGCCAGCGCCGCCGATTACCTGGCCCGCGCCAGCCTGTACCAGCGGCTCGACTGCCCCAATGCCGAACGCTTCGACCTGGAACACGCCCTGATGCTCAGCGAAGACCCGATTCAGCGGATCCGGCTGACGGAACGGCTGGGGCACTTGCCACCGAACTCGATCGTGCATTGAGCACAGCACCCTCGCGAGCGCGGAGAATGCTGTAACTGTGGGAGCACGCTCAGGGAGTGTCCGGCTGGTTGGCCGGGTGTGCTTGCCGGAAGGCGGGGTGCGAAGCCGCCAATGCCGCGACACGACGAATCCGAGGGTAGGCCTGCAACGAAACGTTGAACCGTTCGGCCGCGTACAACTGCGGGATCAAATAAACGTCCGCCAGTCCTGGCTCGGGGCCGAAACAATAGCCGTCCTCGCCGATCAACTGTTCCACCGCCGCCAGGCCCTGGACGATCCAGTGCCCGATCCACCCCGTCACCTGCGTTTCGTCGTGCCCCCACTGCCGCAGCTTGTTGAGCACGCTGACATTGTGCAGTGGATGAATGTCACAGCCGATCAGCGCGGCAACACCCCGCTCATGGGCCCGAACCGTCAGGTCCGGGTTGAGCAACGGCACCTGTGGATAACGCTCCTCCAGGTACTCGATAATGGCGGGTGACTGCACCAGCAGCGCGCCCTCGTCGGTGCGCAGCGCCGGTACACGCCCCTGCGGGTTGATCGCCAGATAAGCCGGTTGGCGATGCTCCCCGCCTGGCGGTGCGATCAGGTTGACCGGCAAGGCCTGGTAATCCAGCCCCTTGAGCGCCAGGGCAATACGTACCCGGTACGAGGAAGTCGAGCGGTAATAGGTGTAGAGTTCCATGCCCCTGCTCCTTAACGCGCCGGCAGGATCTTGCCGCGGCACTCACCGAAACCGATGGACGCGACGCCCTCCCGGCTGCAACGGGCTCGCAAAATGATTTCGTCACCGTCCTCAAGGAATTTGCGTACTTCGCCGGAGGCCAGTTCGACCGGTTTTTTACCGCCTTCGGTGATTTCCAGGAGACTG
Source organism: Pseudomonas sp. AF32 (assembly GCF_022342325.2). Classification (NCBI taxonomy): domain Bacteria; kingdom Pseudomonadati; phylum Pseudomonadota; class Gammaproteobacteria; order Pseudomonadales; family Pseudomonadaceae; genus Pseudomonas; species Pseudomonas sp. AF32. The sequence goes on from NZ_RQJK02000001.1 coordinate 284,670, forward strand.
CCGAACTGTCCGCTTTCAGGTCCCGACAAGGTGCCCGATCCAAACAGGTCGCCCGCCTGCAACTGGCAACCGTTGACGCTGTGGTGGGCGACCATCTGCGCCACGGTCCAGTACATGTACCGCGTGTTGCTCAGCGTCAGGCGATGGGCCGGCAGGTTCCGCTCGCGCATGGTTTCGGTCAGCAGCAGCACTTCCAGTTCGATATCGAATGCGCCGCCAGCCTGATCACGCTTGTCCAGTAGATACGGCAGCGGTTGTGGATCGCCTTCCGGGCGCGCCGGTTGCGGGCGTCGGAACGGTTCGAGGGCTTCGGCCGTCACCACCCAGGGCGACACGCTGGTGAGGAAACTCTTCGACAGGAACGGCCCCAGCGGCTGGTATTCCCAGGCCTGGATATCTCGCGCCGACCAGTCGTTGAGCAGGCAAAAACCACCGATATGTTCGGCAGCATCACCGATGGCGATGGGCTCGCCCAAGGCGTTGCCCTGGCCGATCCAGATGCCCAGTTCCAGTTCGTAATCCAGCCGCGCACAAGGGCCGAAAGTCGGTTCCGTCTGGCCGACAGGCAGGGTCTGGCCCTTGGGACGGCGCACATCGGTGCCGGAAGGGCGCACGGTCGAAGCGCGGCCGTGGTAGCCGATGGGAACGTGTTTGTAGTTGGGCAGCAATGGATTGTCGGGACGGAACAGCTTGCCGACATTTTGCGCGTGTTCGATGCCGACATAGAAATCGGTGTAGTCGTTGATCCTGGCCGGCAAGTGCATCTGGCAGTCAGAGGCCAGGGGAAGCAGTTTTGCACCCAGGCCCAGGATCTGGTCACGCTGCGGACTGTCTTCGCCCAACAGCGTCAGCAGCCGTTCGCGCAAGGCCACCCGGGCGGGGCGGCCCAATTCGAAGAAAGCGTTCAACTGGCCATCGCCCATGGCCTCGACCGCTTCACGGGCCATGCCATCGAAGAGGCCCGCCTCGAGCGCAGCCTGCAGGTCGAAGATATGATCGCCGATGGCAACGCCGCTGCGCGGGGCGCCATTGCCCGTGCTGAAGATGCCTAACGGCAGGTTCTGCAGGGGGAAATCGGCATGGCCGTTGGCGGAGGCGACCCAGCTACGGGCAGCGGATACTTGGGTCATGGTTTATCTCCGGGTCGGGTCGAACGTGACAGGCAGCGAAGCCCAGCAGGCATCATAGTCGGTTTGCAGTTGCGGGCAGCCCAGGGCGAAACGAGTCGGACGCAGCACTTGGCTGGTCTCGAACATGAACGCCATGGTGTTGTCGATCTTCGCCGGTTCAAGCGCGGCATTGATCGCCCTGGTGCAGGTTTCGCCGTCCGGGCCATGGGCGCTCATGCAGCTGTGCAAGGAGGCACCACCGGGCAGGAAACCTTCGGCCTTGGCATCGTAGGCGCCCTGGATCAGGCCCATGAATTCGTTCATCAGGTTGCGATGGAACCACGGTGGACGGAAGGTGTTTTCCGCCACCATCCAGCGCGGCGGGAAGATCACGAAGTCGAGGTTGGCCAGGCCGTGGACGCTGGTCGGCGACGTCAATACGGTGAAAATCGAAGGGTCCGGGTGGTCGAAACTGACCGTGCCAATGGTGTTGAAGCGGCGCAGGTCGTACTTGTACGGCACGTTGTTGCCATGCCAGGCCACTACATCAAGCGGTGAGTGGTCCAGCTCGCAGGCCCACAACTCGCCAAGGAACTTCTGCACCAGCGTGGTCGGTTGCGCAACGTTCTCGTAATGGGCCACCGGTGTGAGGAAATCCCGCGGGTTGGCCAGGCCGTTGCTGCCGATGGGCCCGAGGTCCGGCAGGCGAAGCGCTGCGCCATGGTTTTCGGCGAGGTAACCTCGGGCCTGCGGGTCGAGCAGTTCGATCCGGAATTTCAGCCCGCGAGGCAGCACGGCGATTTCCAGCGGAGCCAGTTCCAGCACACCCAGCTCGGTAGCAATCCGCAGCCGTCCCAGCTGCGGCACGAGCAGCCATTCACCGTCGGCGTTGAAGAACACCCGCTCCATGGAGCGATTGGCGCGGTAATGGTAAAGGCTGATGCCGGCCGGCTTGTCCTGATTGGCATTGGCCGCCATGCGCACCAGTCCGTCGATGAAGTCGGTAGGCTCGGCGGGGATGTCCAACGGGTTCCAACGCAGGCGATTGGGCGTGACGTCCCCCAGCGGACCACCATCGAGCTGGCGTTCCAGTCGGGTAAAGGCCGGATGATTGGCCGACGGCCGGATGCGGTACATCCAGGTGCGTCGCGCTTCGCTGCGGGCCATGGTGAACGCAGTACCGGAAAACAGCTCGGCGTACAGTCCGTACGGGGCTTTCTGCGGGGAGTTCTGGCCAACGGGCAATGCACCCGGCAGCGCTTCACTGGCGAATTCGTTGCCGAAGCCCGATTGATAGATCAGGTCCGATGCAGTGGGATCGAGGTTCATGGAGTCTCCTGAACGCCTGTTATTTTTATCGTAATCGAATTACGCATAACGTAATTTGCTCGACAGCGACCGTCAAGCTATAAAGACGCCCATTCGCCTCTGGACCCTGCGCCTCCATGGAAAACCCGCTCAATAACGGCAAACAGAAAGTCCGCTCGGCCGAAGTCGGTACCGACATTCTCAAGGCCCTGGCCGAACTCTCTCCATCCACCTCGCTGTCGCGCCTGGCCGAACACGTGCAGATGCCGGCAAGCAAGGTTCATCGCTACCTGCAAGCCTTGATCGCCAGTGGTTTTGCCGAGCAAAACACGGCGACCAACCATTACGGTCTGGGGCGCGAAGCGCTGCGGGTGGGCCTGGCGGCGTTGAACGGCATGGACGTGCTGCAGGTGGCCGCCCTGCCCCTGGCCGAGCTGCGGGACGACCTTAACGAAACCTGTTTCCTGGCTGTGTGGGGTAACCACGGCGCGACCGTGGTACGAATCGAACCCGCCGTGCGAGCGGTGACGGTGGTCACGCAACTGGGCTCGGTACTGCCGTTACTCAGTTCGTCTACCGGACTGGTGTTCAGCGCCTATCTGCCGGAGCGTGAGACGATCGAGCTGCGTGAGCAGGAAGTGAAGAGTACCCATGGGCATCTCCTGGCCGATGACCAGGCCTATGCCAGCCTGTGCGAACAGATTCGCAGTCGCGGCCTGCACCATGTGCACGGCTTGCTGATGCCGGGGGTGGATGCGTTGTCCGCCCCGGTCTTCAATGCTGTCGGCCAGGTGGCTGCCGTCATGACCATCGTCGGCCCGACTTCACTGTTTCATGCCGACGAACATGGCCCGGCGGCACAACGGTTATTGGCGGCCACCCGGGCGGTGAGCTGGCGGATGGGCTACGAATGCGAGGGCACTAGTTCATGACCCCCATGCCCTTGGCCTTCGCCACCGCTTGAGTACGCCGCTGCACGCCCAGTTTGCTGTGGATCCGACGCGCGTGGGTTTTCACGGTGTGCAGCGAGATGAACAGCTGTTCGGCAATCTGTTGGTTGGAATGACCTTGCGCAATCAATCCCAACACTTCCAGCTCCCGCTGGCTCAGCAATGTTTCTTCAGCCACGCTCACGTGCGGGTCGATAGGTTGCGCCGCCTGTGACCAGCGCAACAGCTCAGGCTGGCGCAAGCGCAGCTCGTGCAACGCGTGCTCTGCCCGCCAGCAGGCGACTCGTTCAAGTCCCTCCCGCATGAGTGCGCGTGCCTGGGCGTGATCGGCGGACAGCCAGGCAACTTCCGCCAGAGCCAGGTGCAACTCGGTTTCCAGCCCATGCATGCCGCAGCGCTGCGCCTGGTCGATCATTGCCTTCAGGCGCGCCTGCGGGTCTTGCGCCCGATGCAGATAGACCTCGGTGAGCACCAGCAGGTATTCAAGTCGCGGGATCAGCTCCAGCGTCGCCGGAGGCGCTTGCTTGGCCTGGGGCCCATGGAAATGGCGAAGGACTCGGGTCAGGGCTTCGTGGGCCAGTTCCGGGCGCCCTTGCTGCAACCAGAACTGGCAACTGGTTTGCAACAACACGCCACGATAAACCGTGTCGGGGATGTTTCGCTGCTGCATGATCCGCTCTGCATCGCGCAACTGCATGAACGCCTCGCCGTAATCGCCCCGGTTGACGGCCAGGTTGGCTTTGCCAAGGAAACCATAAAGCACTTGCTTGTCCTGGTAGCGCATAGCCGTCTCCAGCCCCAACTGGAATTGCTCGGCGGCCTGCTCATCGAAGCCCATGCGCAGTGCCAGGCGCCCACGGCGCAAGGCGATGCGCCCCAGTAGCGCCGAAAAATCCTGGCCCGGCTTATCAAGCAACGCCTGGACCGCACTCAGCAGAGCGTCGGCTCGATGGGGTGCGCCACGCTGCTCCAGGATCTGGGCATGATCCAGCTCCAGCAAACCTTCAAACACCAGCGAGCCATGAGCACGCGCCAGGCATAACGCCTGGCGACTGGTCCACTGGGCGCTGGCCAGTTCGCCCTTGAGCAGCGCCTGCTGCGTCAATCCCGACAGGCATAGCAACTGCAAGGCCCAGGTGTGCGGGTCCAGGCTGGCCTGGGCCTGGAGAAAGTGCTCGCGGGCTCGTTCGCCGTCGCCCGACAGATGCAACAACCAGCCCCGAAGCACCTGCCAGCGAGCCACCAACTCTCGCTGTTGGCAGGCCTGTGGTTGCGGCACGAAGCGGGTCAACTGCTCAATGCACACCGATGCCTGGTCGAAGCGTCCGGCGAACAGCAGCGCGGCAGTGACCAACCCCACCGACTGCGGAGTGCTCAGCGTCAGCGCCTCGCCTTGTTGATCATGCAGGTCGAGCAATAGCAGCACATTGTCGCGCTGCAGGAGGTGCTCGAAACTCAGGTGCTGCAGGAAACTGAGGGCCGTTTCGAACTCCTCGGCCTGGATGGCCTGCTCGAACGCCATTTGCCAGTCCTGCTCGGCGGCGAACCACTGGCAGGCCCGTCGATGCCAGGAACGTCCCTGCGGCCAGGGCTCGTCACGCACCAGCCGGGCCAGGGGCGGATAGACCTGCAACCAGTCCGAGGATTGTTCCCACGGCTCGATGAAACAGCCCAGGTCCAACAACAGGGGAAGACATTCCACCCCGACGGTGTCCCCGAACAGGTGTTCACAAAGACGGGCATTGAACCGCGGCAGATGCGCCAGCACGCGCCAGGCTTGCGCCAGGTCCTCCGTCAGCGTACTGAACAGCTCATACTCAAGGTAGTCCAGCAGGGTCCCGGGCCGCCCTGGCGACGCGTGACGGCGCGCCCATTCACACCGTTCGAGCAAGGCGATGCGCACCCCGGCGCACCAACCACCGCTGCGCTGTATGACTTCGCGGGCCGTGCGGGTCGCCTGGGGTGCGGGCAGGTGACCGAGCAAGGGCAGGATATCGTCGGGCGTGAAGACCAGTGCCTTGGCATCGAACTCGTACAGCTCGTCATCGAGCAGCAGGCGCGTCCAGTTGCAGTGTGGACGTCGGCGGCCATTGAGCCACAGATGAAGCAACGGACTGCCGACATTCAACAAACGGTCGAGCAAACGGTCCAGTTCGGGATTCGGCACCCGGCAGTAATCGTCCAGGAACAGCCAGGTGGGGGTTTGCAGACGGGCCAGATGATTCAGCAGCCCGGCTTCATCCATCACGGGCAAGCCGAGGGCTTGCGCCAGTCGCTCGCACATCTGCGCCCCATCCAACGCAGCGCCTGCCAGTGGCAACCAGTGCAATCGGCAGTTGCTGGGGGCTTGCAGGAAGCATTCGGCGAACAACGCGCTCTTGCCGCTACCCGCCGGGGCGCACAGCAATTTCACCCGCGCCCCCGAGGTCAGCAGGGGCTCGCTCAGGGACCTGCGCGACACATGCGTTACAGACAGGCGAGGCAGTAATCCAGGACGGTCCGGGCACGGGGTCATGGCGGTCATGTGTGCAGGTCCTTTTTATTGTTCTTCCACCACCCTAGGCTCTGTTTGAAAAGTCTTGAGACGAAGGTCAGGCAAGGCGAAAAACGGCGAGGAAGCGGAGTTTACTGGAGTAAATGAGCATTCCGAGCCGGTTTTCAACGCAGCATGAACGAGTATCAAGGCTTTTCAGACAGAGCCTAGTCCTCTGTCGTCGACCTTTGGAGAAGTATTCAGCGCGCTGATTGGCTCCCATAAAAAAACGACCGGCAGATGCGACTGTCGGTCGTTCGTGCTGATCAAATCAAGTAAATCCCCAGCCGTCAGGCCTTAACGCACGCCCGTAGAGCGCAGCGCCGCCGGCGTATAGTCGGCCGCACGGGCCTCGAAACCATATACGTAGCTGTGCTTTTCTTCGTTCTTCATGCCCAGTGCAATGTAGCGACCGGCGATCAGATCGTAGAGCGCCTCGAGGGTATAGCCCGGGTTCTGATGATCGTAGTAGAACTGGGCATGCCCTTCGGCCACGCGCCACAGTTGGCCGCGACCGTCATAGTGATCCACCAGGGCGGCCTGCCAACTGTCCTCGTCGATGTACATGTGGCGCTTGGCATAGATGTGCCGCTCGTTGGGCTTGACCGTACCGATCACTTCCCAGACCCGGTGCAACTCATAACGAGTCAGGTCCTGGTTGATGTGTCCGGCCTTGATCACATCGTCGTACTTGAGATTGGGCGAGTCGAGCTTGTAGCTGTTGTACGGAATGTACATTTCCTTCTTGCCGACCAGCTTCCAGTCGTAGCGATCCGGCGCTCCGGAGAACAGGTCGAAGTTATCGGAGGTGCGCAACCCGTCGGCCGCGGTGCCCGGACCGTCATAGGCTACTTGTGGCGCACGGCGCACGCGACGCTGGCCCGCGTTGTAGATCCAGGCCAGACGCGGCTCCTTCACCTGGTCCAGGGTTTCATGCACCAGCAGCACGTTGCCGGCCAGGCGTGCCGGGGCGGTGACTTCCTGCTTGAAATAGGTCAGCACGTTGCTGGCCTTTTCCGGATCGGCGTCCTTGATCAGGAACGGCACGGCAATTTCTTCTTCAAAACGGATCGGCGTGAAACTGCCGTTGGTCTGTGGCGTGGCCTGAGTGATGACACGCCGCAGGTTGCCACCGTGATAACGAGTGACGTGGTTCCACAACACTTCCACACCGTTCTTGGGAATCGGGAAGGCGTAATAGCGGTTACCGGTGAAATTGGCCAAGCCGTTGCCGTCGTTGATGGCAGTGACGTTGAGTGCGCTGCGCTTGATCGACTCGTAGATTTCCGGCGGCAGGCCCACGCTGCGATGAGTCGGGTAGACAGGGATCTTGTAGGTTTCGGGGTAGCGCTTGAACATCGCGACCTGGCCTTCGGACAGCTTGTCCTTGTACTTGTCCACGGTCGCGGCGGTGATGGTGAACAGCGGTTTTTCATTGGCGAACGGGTCGGCCAGGAACCCCTTGCTGTCTACCGCACCGGCGTTCTTGGGAATGCCGCCGGTCCAGGCCGGGATCGAGCCGTCGGCGTTACCCGCCTTCTCGGCCCCCACCGGCGTGAGGCTCGTCCCCAGTTTGTTGGCTTCTTCCGGCGAGACCGCCGCCATCACGTTCGCGGCCAGCAGGCTCAAGGCCAGGGCACCGCATTGCAGGATCATCTTGCGCATTGGGTTTTCCTTGTCAGCCAGATCAGAAGTTCACGCCGAAGCTCAGCGCGAGGAAGTCGCGGTCTTCGAGAACGTTGTAATCGCCGCCAAAGAAATCGGTGTAGCTCAGGCTGGCGGTGTAGGTGTTGCGGTAGTCGGCATCGACACCAACGCTGACGGCCTTGGCGCCTTCGTTGAAAAGACCGTTGGGGCCGTAGCCGGCCACGTCATGGGACCAGGACAGGTTGGGCTTGAAGTTGATGCCGGCGACGACGTTGGAGTAATCGAGGATTGCCCGGGCGCGATAACCCCAGGAGGTCGACGTGACGAAGCCGTCGGTGTCACCGTTGAATCCGTACTGACCGTAGACCGAGTCGCGGCCATAACGCAGTTTGTCCTTGGACTCCAGCCCGCCGACATGCACCACCGCCGCCTCGCCCACCAGAGTCAGGCGATCGGCGCCCAGCACCTGGTCGAAGAAATGCGTCATGGTGCTCTGGATCTGAGTGATTTCCTTGCGCCGGTAACCGGTGTTATCCGCCCCTGCCGACGTCGCGATGGGCGATGCGGCACCACCGGCGATTGGATTGAGCAAGGCCAGGGTCAGGTCGTTGGTGTTGAGCTGTACCGGCGCGTTGGGGCGGTAGCTGATTTCCCCGGTCCATGCGGTGCCGGTGGGCAGTGTGGTTGAGAAGCTGGCGCCGTACAGGCGAATATCCTCGGGGTATTCCAGGTAGTACTGACCGCGTCCCAGCATCACGCTTTGCGCCAGGCCGGCGCCGCTGCCCGGAAAAATACCGTTGGCAATCGCGACCATCCCCGGCAACGCCGCCAGCGTGGAAGCACCGGCCGTGGTGGTGCCGACGGTAGGTGTGCGGCTGTGGTAGTTCATGAAATACAGGCCGTACTCAGTGTCATCGCCGAGCCAGCGCAACGCCGTACCCCACTGGCCGGAGTCCCGCGCATCGCGGTCGCCGCCCCGGGGGATGATCACCCCTTCGTCGGCCACTTGAATGCCCTGGCCGAACAGCTGGGTCAGCGGCACGAACGGCGCGATGGCCGGGCTGCCCACCGTGTAGCCGGTGGTGCATCCGTCGGCGACCACGTCGTTGCCGAAAAACGTGCCGCAGTTATCGACCACCGTCTGGTCCCACTCCAGTTGGTAGAACCCCTCAAGGGTGAGTTTGTCGGTCAGGCCCTGGGAAGCGAACAGCATGTTCACCGGGATCAGGCCCTCCTTGATCTCGGCGCCCGGACGGCGGAACGCAGAAACGTCCACCGGGTTGATGCTGTTGATCGAGTTACCGATGAAGGTGCTTTCGCCCCAACTCACCACCTGCTTACCGGCGCGCACGGTGCCCGGCAAATCGGCAATGGAATAGTTGTGATAGACGAAGGCATCGAGAATCTGCGCCCCCGAGGACTTGGCGCCTTCCTTGCGATTGCTGTCGCTGATGTCCTTGAACTCGCGGCCTTCATCCTTGAGCTCGAAGTCATACCAGTACTTGCCGCGCACGAACACGCCGGTATCGCCGTACTTGAGTTCGAGGTCGTGCAGACCTTTGAATATTTTGGAAAAGGTCTCGCCTTTCTTGAAATTCAGCCGCCCATCATCACCGGTGGACGATTGGCCCCGACCGCCGTTGACAGTGCCAACCAGGTCCCTGTCGGCATCGCGCATGCCCCAGCTTGCGCCCACGGACAACGAGGAGTCGAACTGACCCTCGATCTCGCCAATGTTGAATGAAACGGCCTGCGCCTGGGCACAGCAACCCAAGGCCACCGCAACGGCCAGCGCCTGCGGCTTGAAGATGGCGCGCATTGTTATTGTTGTCATGCGTCTTCCCCGGTGAGTGACAGAGCCTTCACCCTACTGCCGGCCGGGGCGGGCGATAAGCGCACCAAGGAGGTATTCGCGCTGTCGCTCGAAAGGATTACAGCCCTTGTGGGGCGGGGCTTTGCGCCGACCATGGATGCACTGGATGATGGGTCATCAGCGCCACCCATACTGATCTCAACGGGCAGCACTATTGCGCCTGATGCAACAGTGCATGTCCGGATCCGGGCTGTTTCCCGCCGCGGTCAATCCTTATGCTGGCCGGGCTTGCAGGGTAACGGGCCTGCAACATCCGCCATGGCATCCCTCACGCCTGGCGCACCGTCATTCGGATGGATGGGTTATCGGTCCATCACCCCGTGCTTGCCGACGTTGATTTGTAGCTCCTTTGCAACGTCATGCTTAGGCCGCTGCTTTGTTGCAGCGGCCTTTTTTATGTAGGTCTATTCGTGGAAAAAATTCAGTATTCCTACAGCTCTGTCGGAATCTCTCACCTGCCTGGCTTTTGAATCAGAACTCATAATCTTGCTCGTCGCCTCAGATGGGGACGACATACAGAGTTGTGGTGTCTGTAACCACTCACAAGCGACAGGGGAGCACAGTGGACGCAGATTCAATCCCGAGCAGGCGGGTGGGCCGATTCTTGAATTGGATTGGAGGACGGCGACCATTACCCCGAAAGGGATTGAAGAAGTGAAGCTGCATATTGCGCGCTTGGATCAGTCCGACGCGAATATCGTCATGATTGACCGATTAGAGAGAATTCAGAAGGGTCAGTTGACTGTAACGGATGTCGATAAACGCTTCTACACCCATGAAATCAGAGAGCTGGAGAGGTTCAGAGCCCTAGGACTCACTGACAGCTTCAATCCAGGTGATGACTTGGTGGAATGGAACAACGCCCATACCGCTACACTGGAAGACTACAAACTGGACAGCAAAGAATCATCGCTGTACTCCCCTGAGGCTCTCACCGCCGCGAACAAACAAATGGAAGCAATATACAAACGCCTTCTGAAAGGAGAGCTTTAATGAATAGCATAGAGCAAATTATAAAAAACGAATCGATTGAAGATATCGTTTCCGCATTCGGCATTGGTCTAGCCTATCCATCGCTTGACAGAATGGTTGGTCGTTATCGCTTTGATGAAGTGGCAAACGGTGAATTGTTAAGAACCTACACCAAGCTATTTGAAGAGGGAATACTTGCCAACGGTGACGGGCCTGTAGCAATCAAAGGCCCCAACTGGAAAGCCCCAAAATTCGTAACTGAAAAACGATACACGTAACACTGCCCGCCCCCTGAAGGCGCCGCCCCAACAGCGGTGCCTTCTTCCTGACCTCGATTTTCTTACAAACCAAACGCCTATTCCCACATCAAACCCAGACCTTCACTACATGCCAACCCCACGATCATTGTTAGCCTGAAACCGGTCCCAGCTTGTCGCTTCGACCTTCTTCAGTTATCAGTGAGCTCTTTATGTATCCAATAAACTCCAGCAGTTATCGCTCAAAAAAGGGTTATAACAACCGCATTCGTTCCCTGGTCTTCCATTACACCGCCGCCAATTTTTCTTCTTCCATCAACGCACTGACAGGCCCGTCGGTCAGCGCCCATTACCTGATCCCGGACTTTACCGACCCCACTTATTTGAAAGCAGGTTTCAACGAGCCACAGATTTTCAATCTGGTGGACGAGCAGCACCGCGCCTGGCACGCGGGCGTGAGTAGTTGGGGTAATCGCAATAATTTGAATGACACCTCCATCGGAGTGGAAATCGTCAACCTGGCCGCCGATTACCAGGGGCAGTTCACGTTTCCTCCTTATCAGCCGCAGCAGATAGAGGCCGTGGAGCAGTTGGCGCTCGACATACTCAAGCGCTATCCCGACATCAGCCCGGTCAACGTGGTGGCTCATTCAGACATCGCCGCCGGCAGAAAAAGCGATCCCGGCCCGATGTTTCCCTGGCAGACACTGTACGCCAAGGGCATCGGTGCCTGGTTTGATGGGCCGACGCAAAAGGCCTATCTGGAGGCTTACCAATGCAACGGCTTGCCCCCTCGCGAGCATTTGCTCGGACTGTTCAAGAAATATGGGTATGACACTTCGGCCGCCACGACAAGTGCGGGTTTCCAGCGCCTGGTGCGCGCCTTTCAGCTGCACTTTCGCCCGGCCAGATATGATGGGTTGATGGACTTCGAAACCGCTGCAAACCTGGCGGCGCTGGTGAATAAGTATTTTCCCTGACCAACGTTGCCGTCGCTGACGGCAACCGGTCGAGGTCACGAATCAAACGGCGTAGCGTTGCAGATTCGCCATCATTTCCTTCAAGGCTTCAAGGTTGTCATTGGGATGCACGGCGTTTTCGAAGTCACAGATCTGCTGCCAGTAGGCGGCGACGTCCTCGGGTGAAAAGCCCTTGCCCGGATCGAATCCGGCACCGAGGCTGCGCTCCCAGCGAACCTTGCCCATCCAGCCGCCGCCCACCTCGAACAACCCGGAGGTTTCCTGGCACGCTTCGCTGGCCAGGTACACCACCAGTGGGCTGACCAGTTCAGGCTTGAGTTGCTCGAATACCTGCGGCGGCATCAGGCCTTCGGTCATACGGGTCCCGCCGGTAGGCGCGATGGCGTTGACCAGGATGTTGTGCTTGCGCCCCTCAATGGCCAGGGTCCGCGTCAACCCGTAGAGACCGAGCTTGGCCATGCCGTAGTTGGACTGGCCGAAGTTGCCATAGATACCGGACGTGGAAGCCGTGAAGATCACCCGGCCATAATTCTGTTCGCGCAGGTGTGGCCACGCGGCACGGGTGACCTTATAGGCGCCCTCGACATGGACGCGGTAGACCAGGTCCCAATCGGCGTCATCCATTTTGTGAAAGGTCTTGTCCCGCAGGATGCCGGCGTTGTTGACCACCACATCGACCCGGCCGAACACATCGAGCGCGTTCTGTACCAGCTTGTCGCCATCGGTAACCGAATCGTGGTTCGCCTCGGCGATACCACCGGCTTCGCGAATTTCAGCCACCACCCGGTCTGCCGCCGAGGCATTGGCCCCCTCGCCCTGGGCAGAACCACCGAGGTCGTTGACCACTACTCGGGCTCCCTGCCTGGCGAACAGCAGGGCATGAGCCCGCCCCAGGCCACCGCCAGCGCCGGTGACGATCACCACTTTATCTTCGAAGCGCACAGATTCACTCATGGGCAGAACTCCAGCAGGCCGAATGGTTTGCAAAGCCCGAGTGTCCGGTACAGAGGGCACGACCTTCAATCAACACGGCAGGGAGTGAATGGTGGGCGATAAGGTGAGGGGATGATGCTTGGATGCCCCGCTGGGCGAAAACCCGTGCCTTGGCTTGGCTCAACTCCATCGCCCTGAAACAGACGTCACGAGTAGACCCTCTGCCGTACCGGCCCGGCGATTCCCGCACGAAACGCCAGATAATGTTTGAGTACCTGTACCGGGGCCTCGGCCTGGGGGTAGTGGCCGATGTCCGGCAACAGCACCGTGTCCGCATTCGGAATCAGCGCCTCATAGCGCGCCACCATGTGCGCGCCGGAAATCGGATCGAACGCGCCGTCTATGACGCGCATAGGCACTTCGCCACGCTGCATCGCCTGCACCCAGCGATCACGCTGCACACGGCGTTCGGGAATGTAGCGGATAAGTTTATGCATGATCCGCGGTCCGTCATGGCTTTGCACCAGACTCCAGTAGTCGTCCAGTTCGCTTTCGCTGGGACCTGTCCACGGACCGAAGATTTGCCGGAAACTTTTGGCGATACCCTCTCGGGAAACAGCCCGGCCCACCAGCCAGCCCAAAGGGCTGAGCAACAACTTCTGCACGAGCACCGGACGATGGGTTTCGGGGAACAGGCCGCCATTGAGGAACACACAACTGGCAATGTCGACCCGCGCCTCGCAATGGCGAGCGATCAACTCCTGGGCCACGCTGTCCCCATAATCGTGAGCGAGCACGTGGACCGCTTGCCTTACATTCAGGTGTGCCAACAGTGCCTGCTGCAGATCGGCCTGTTCCAGCAGGCTGTAGACGTGGTCCACCGGCTTGGCCGAATCGCCGAACCCGAGCATATCGCAGGCGATTACCCGGTAACGCTGTGCCAGGGGCTGCCACAGGTAATGCCAATCCCAACTGGCGGTGGGAAATCCGTGGATCAGCAATAACGGCTCACCCTGCCCCGCCACCCAGTACCGAATGGCGTGCCCCCGGAACATGAAGGTCTGCCCACGCTGGCGCCAGATACGCAGGGGAACCTGTACCATGGGCATCAGTTTTTATAACCCGAGTCTTGCTGATCGAGTTTGCGCAGCAATGCCGGCCAGGCCAGCCCCCCCCCCATGCCCTGCGCGCTCTTGGTGACGCCGGCGATCATCGCCCGGGCACCGGCCAGGATCGGCGGCTCGATGGCAATCAACTCCGCCCCGCCGTTCTGGGCCAGCACCTGGATCTCACAGGTGCGCTGGAACGTGAACATCATCAGGAAGGTATCGGCGATGCTAGCGCCACAGGTCAACAGGCCGTGGTTGTGCAGCATCATGAAGCTGTTATCGGCCAGGTCGGCCTGCAGACGAGCCTTCTCCTCGGGATTGAGCGCCACACCCTCGTAAGGGTGATACGCGAGGCTCGACAACACGAACACCGATTGCTGACTGATGGGCAGCACCCCTTGCTTCTGTGCCGATACGGCGACACCGGCGGCGGTGTGGGTATGCAACACACAGGCTACATCGTGCCGCGCCTCGTGCACCGCACTGTGGATCGTGTAACCGGCCGGATTGATCTCGTAGGGGCTGTCCATCAGTTTGTTACCGGCCAGGTCGACTTTGACCAGGCTCGACGCGGTGATTTCGTGAAACATCATCCCGAACGGGTTGATCAGGAAATCTTCGGTGCCGGGAACCTTTGCGGAGATATGCGTGAAGATCAGATCATCCCAGCCGTGCAATGCGACCAACCGGTAACAGGCGGCCAGGTCGACCCGAGTCTGCCATTCCGCTGCACTGACCTGTTCTTTGATGCTGAGTGTCGATTGGATGGGCGCTACGCTCACGGCTCTGACCTCTGGCTTATCGTTATAAGGTGTCACGAACACACCGTGCACAAGAGGATGAGTCTAGTCAGCTCTGACGGGGGCGCTAGTTGCCTTTGCAGCCAGCTTACTGACCGAGCGAGTCACACCGCCCGGTGCGCAGGTCACCTTTCTTCAGCGACGCAATGCCTCGATCAATTCCCCCAGCCATGGCTCGGCATCGGTTTCCGGGGTGACGCTTTCGCTGGCATCCAGACGCAACATGGGCAGCACCTCGGCCACGCCAAGCTCGGCGAACAACTCGCGCATCTGCTCGCCACCGCCGCAGAACGTATCGCCGTAGCTGGCATCCCCCAGACCGATCACAGCGCCGGGTAAGCCACGAAAAAATGCGGGCAACTGATCACGCATGGCCGAATACAAGGGGATCAGGTTATCCGGCAATTCCCCCATGCCGGTGGTGGATGTCACGGCCAGCAGAGCCTGTGGTGCGAACGCCTGGATGTCCGCCAAGGTCGCCCGGGGATTGCACAAGGTTTCGAAACCGGCCCCACCGAGCAGTGTGGCGGCGTGGCGGGCGACTTCTTCGGCGGTGCCGTATACCGAGCCGCAAAGGATGGCGATTTTCATCAGCGTGGTCCTGAACCTGATATGAAAAAGAGTCGGGATAGTAACAGGCTGAGCGATAAGGCTGCGATTGACGCCCAACTGCATAATGGCCATTGGATAGCCCATCGGTTTCTTCTAAAATTCTGTATTTCCAAGGATTTCCAAAGGACGAGATCCATGATCAACGGGCAACTGATGCAACTGGTGATAAACGCTTCCAATGACGGAATCGTCATCGCCGAAAAGGAAGGCGACGAAGACAACATCCTGATCTATGTGAATCCGGCCTTCGAACGACTGACCGGTTATAGCCGCGACGAAATCCTGTATCAGGATTGCCGCTTCCTGCAGTCGGGTGATCGCGACCAGCCAGCGCTGGAGCATATACGCAGAACATTGAAACAAGGCGGCGTCTGCCGGGAAGTGCTTCGCAACTATCGCAAGGATGGTACTGCGTTCTGGAACGAATTGTCGCTGTCCACGGTGAAGAGCGAAGCGGATGGCAATACCTACTTCGTCGGCGTACAAAAAGACGTGACAGCCCAGGTCAAGGCGCAAAAGCGCATCGCCCAGCTGGAAAAGGAACTGGCGGACGCCAAGGCCGAGATTGCACGCCTGGAAGCGACGAACGGCGAAAACAAAACGGCGAATTAAGAGTCAATCGCTACACTCCACCGTAAACATGTAAAAACATTCCGAGCACACCATGCAGCGCGACGCCCTCTTGACCCAGGATGAGCTGGACTTCATCCGGACCATGCAGCACAACCCGCAACTCAACGAACGGGATGTCACGTCGAGCCTGCTGGTCAATGGCGGATCGCAGATCCGTGACCTGCTGACGCGTCTGGCGGCAAACGAACAGGTCACACTGCAAGCCCATTTCGATAACCAGCAGATGACGTTCCCGTTGCATCTGGTGGAAGACGAATTTCACGCGATGCACCTGCGTCTGGGCGTACCGAGCATCTACGAAGACGGTCCGAAGGTGCGTCCGTGGCGCCTGGCGCTCGAAGAACCGGTGGCGCTGGAGAACGCCAAGGGGCAGCCAGTCCCCTTATGGGTCCACGAGGTGTCGTGCAAGGGGGTGCTGCTGGAAAACCGCAGCCGCATCAAGCCACCGAAGCAATTCGTTCTGTGGTTCAGCCCGTCAGGCTACGAAAGAATTTCATTGCGCGGCACCTTCGAACGGGAAACCCATCAGGGCCTGTATGCCTACCATCTGAGCCAGGATGACCAGGACGAAACCGAGCGCCTGCGTCAGTACATCCTCCAGCAGCATCGTCTGACCCACCCGGCCATGCATGTATAAGCTTCGTCGGCCCGTGATCACGCGACTTCAAGTGTCCAGGTTTCCCGCCAATAGTTGACGCAGGCGTTGGCGCATCACCGTCCCCTCATTACCCAGGCAGCCGATGGACGACCCCGCCAGACTGTCCTGCATCAAATCGGAAACATCGCCCGCCAGCATCAAGGGACAATCCAGACTCATCGCCAGTTTGTTCAAGCGCTTGGCTAGCTCGGGCGCCGGCGCATGGTTGGACACCAGCACCAGTGCCACAGGCTTTACCTTCTGGCACACCAGGGCCAGCTCATCGAACGGCTGCCCGACCGTCAATAATCTGATGCCTACTTCTGCCTTGGAGAGGAACAGCGCCGTAATCAACAACTCCAGTTCGCGACACTGACCGGCGATGGCGGTGATCAGAATACGTCGCGATGGGGAGTCTCGCTTGAGTAAAAGTCGTTGCGCGACACGCGAACGCAGGAAACCATCGTAGAACAGCCATTCGCTGGCTTGCCCGAACTCCTGCTGGCGTTGCAGCAGTTGCCCCCACAGCGGCATCAATATGTTCTGGAATACGATCGGCACCGAATAGGTGGAAAAGATCTGCCCGTAGACACGGTCCAGTTGAATATCGTCAAAGTTACCGACTGCATCGGCCACCTGCTGTTGCCACTGGGCATAGTCATTGATTACCCGACCGGATGGAATCAAGGGGATGCCCGATTTCACCGAATCGGTCCTGGCCAGGATTTTGCTCACCTTGCTGACCGCCACGCCACGATCGATCCACGTCAGGATGGTGCGGACCTTCTCGATGTCCCCCAGGGAATACAGGCGGTGACCGCTTTCGGTACGCGTCGGCTGGATCAGACCATAGCGGCGTTCCCACGCACGCAATGTCACCGGGTTCACGCCGGTCAGTCGAGACACCTCGCGAATAGGAAACAGATCCTCTCGATCCATAGCGTTTGACGCCCGGAAAAGGATCTTATCGTCGGACACTACGCTCATCTTGGAAGACATCCATGGCGAATTGGATCCTATCTTACTCCTTCTTAGTCATACGATGACAAGCGCAACGCTGATCGATACGCGGATCTGTCAAAAGCCCTCGTAGGTACGGCTCCCCAGCGGCTGTTATAGTTTTGCACCCTGCCTTGAACCGAGCCGCCCCATGCCCAGTGCAAACGCTCCGATCCTGCTCACCGGCGCAGCCCAGCGCGTTGGCTTGCATTGCGCTCAGCGCCTGCTGGAAGAAGGCCATCCGGTGATCGCCACCTATCGCACCGAGCGCCCGGGCGTACAAACGCTGCGGGATCTCGGTGCGACCGTGCTGTTCGCCGATTTTTCCGGCGAAGCCGGGATCCTGGCCTTTATCGAACAACTCAAGCAGCACACCGACCGGCTGCGGGCGATCGTGCACAACGCCTCGGCGTGGCTGGCCGAACCCCCCGGCGACGAAACCAGCGCCTTCACGGCCATGTTCGGCGTACACATGCTCGCGCCGTACCTGATCAACCTGCATTGCGCCGAGTTGCTGCTACGCTCGACTCCGGCGGACATCGTGCACATCAGCGATGACGTCACCCGCAAGGGCAGCAGCAAGCACATAGCGTATTGCGCCACCAAGGCCGGCCTCGAAAGCCTGACCCTGTCGTTTGCGGCGAAGTATGCACCGGCCATCAAGGTCAACGGTGTCGCCCCGGCCCTGCTACTGTTCAATGCCGATGACGATGCGGCTTACCGCGCCAAGGCCCTGGCCAAGTCGGCGCTGGGCATCGAGCCCGGCAGCGAAGTGATCTACCAGAGCCTGCGTTACCTGCTGGACAACCCCTATGTCACCGGCACTACCCTGACCGTCAACGGCGGGCGGCACGTCAAGTAGCTTGCTTCGAGGAGTCATCATGGCGCTAACCCTGCCCCAGCATTACCGCGAAATTCTCATCGGCCTGGGCGAAGACCCTGAGCGCGAAGGCTTGCTGGACACGCCGCTGCGTGCCGCCAAGGCCATGCAGTACCTCTGCCATGGCTATGAGCAAAGCGTCGAGCAGATCGTCAATGGTGCCCTGTTCGCCTCGGACAGCGATGAAATGGTGATCGTCGCCGACATCGAACTCTATTCCCTGTGCGAACATCACCTGCTGCCCTTCATCGGCAAGGCCCATGTGGCTTATATTCCTACGGGCAAGGTCCTGGGGCTGTCGAAGATCGCCCGGCTGGTGGACATGTTCGCCCGCCGCCTGCAGATCCAGGAAAACCTCACCCGGCAGATCGCCGATGCGGTGCAGCAGGTGACCCAGGCCGCCGGCGTGGCGGTGGTGATCGAAGCCCAGCACATGTGCATGATGATGCGCGGTGTCGAAAAACAGAACTCGACCATGAACACTTCGGTCATGCTGGGTGCCTTTCGCGAGTCCAGCACCACCCGCCAGGAGTTCCTGCAATTGATTCGACGGAGCAACTAAATGCCACAACTTCAGCCAGCCATGGCGCGCATCCGGGTCAAGGATCTGCGCCTGCGTACCTTCATCGGTATCAACGAGGACGAAATCCTCAACAAGCAGGATGTATTGATCAACCTGACCATCCTCTACCCGGCCCAGGACGCGGTACGCGACAACGACATCGATCACGCACTGAACTACCGCACCATTACCAAGGCGATCATCGCCCACGTGGAAGGCAATCGCTTCGCCCTGCTCGAACGCTTGACCCAGGAATTGCTGGATCTGGTCATGAGCAACGAATCGGTGCAATACGCCGAAGTGGAAGTCGACAAACCCCACGCCCTGCGATTTGCCGAATCGGTATCGATTACTTTGGCGGCAAGCAGGGCTACTGCGTAGCCGCTTCAAGCTGCAAGCCACAAGCTGTAAGCTTGGCTACCTCAATCCATCTTGCAGCTTGAAGCTTGCCGCTTACAGCTGTCTCGCAGAGACCACCATGACCGACCAACAACGCCTCGAACTCGAAGCCGCCGCTTTCCGTCGGCTGGTTGCCCACCTGGACAGCCGCAAGGATGTGCAGAACATCGACCTGATGAACCTCGCCGGCTTCTGCCGCAACTGCCTGTCCAAGTGGTACAAGGCCGCCGCTGACGAGCGCCAGATCGAGGTCAGCCTCGACGACGCCCGTGAAGTGGTCTACGGCATGCCGTACGCCGAATGGAAAGCCCAATACCAGAAAGAAGCCAGCGCCGAACAACAAGCGGCGTTTGCCAAAGGAAAACCCGATGCCTGATCTGAACACCTTCCGCGCCCGCCTCAAAAGCGGCGAGCACGTTTTTGCCGACACCCTGGCTTTCATTGCCGATGGTTATGAATACCAGCCACAGGCTTTCACCAACGGCGACGTGAAAAATGCCGCCGGTCAAAACGAAGGCTCATGCAGGACCCTGGGTCTGGCGCTGCTTGAAGGCCTGAGCGACGAAGAAGCCCTGCTGGCGTTTGGCGAACACTACCGCTCGGTGCTGGGCACCCCAGAGGGCACCGACCACGGCAACATCCGCGCACTGATGGCCCATGGGCTGGCGGGTGTGAAGTTCGACGAGTTACCTCTGCAACGGCGCTGATCGATCCTACCTGTAGTGAGATCCGCTTTTGTGGCGAGGGGATTTATCCCCGCGCCACAAAGAGCTGCGTACATCCTTACTGACGAACACCTCGCCACATCCCGACTTTTAAGATTGACCCGGCAACTTTATTTCGTTTGCCGGCGCCCTCTGCTCGCGGCTTAGATAAAGGAAATCCTTACTTCCTTCGAGCCGTCATCCATGAGCAGCGAAACCATCAGCCAGTCGATTTCCTTCGTGCATCCGATCAGCCTCAGCCACGGCAGAAACGCCGAGGTCTGGGACACCGATGGCAAGCGCTATATCGACTTCGTCGGTGGTATCGGCGTGTTGAACCTCGGCCATTGCCACCCACATATCGTCGAAGCGATCCGCGAACAGGCCACCCGGCTGACTCATTACGCTTTCAACGCTGCGCCCCATGCCCCTTACATTGAACTGATGGAGCGGCTGACGGCATTTGTGCCGGTGCAATACCCGGTCAGCGGCATGCTCACCAACAGCGGCGCCGAAGCTGCGGAGAACGCCTTGAAGATCGTACGCGGCGCCACGGGTCGCACCGCCGTCATTGCATTCGATGGCGGTTTCCACGGCCGGACGCTGGCGACACTCAACCTCAACGGCAAGGTGGCGCCGTACAAGCAGAAAGTCGGCGTGCTGCCCGGACCGGTGTATCACCTGCCCTATCCCAGCAAGGACAACGGCGTGACCTGTACCGAAGCGTTGAGAGCGATGGAGCGGCTGTTCAGTGTCGAGATCGACGTCAACGACGTGGCCTGCTTCATCGTCGAACCGGTGCAGGGCGAAGCCGGTTTTCTCCCGCTGGACATGGCCTTCGCCCAGGCACTGCGACAGTTCTGCAATGAGAAGGGCATCGTGTTGATCATCGATGAGATCCAGTCCGGTTTCGGACGCACCGGCCAGCGCTTCGCGTTCTCGCGCCTGGGTATCGAGCCGGATCTGATCCTGCTGGGCAAGAGCATTGCCGGCGGCGTGCCCTTGGGCGCGGTAGTGGGGCGCAAGGCGCTGCTGGACAACCTGCCCAAGGGTGGACTGGGCGGCACCTATTCAGGCAACCCTATTGCCTGCGCCGCCGCGCTGGCAACCCTGGACACGATGACCGACGAGCGTTTGCAGGCCTGGGGTACGCAGCAGGAAGAAGCGATTGTCAGCCGCTACGAATCGTGGCGCAGCCGCGGGCTCACGCCTTATCTGGGACGCTTGACGGGCGTCGGCGCCATGCGCGGCATCGAGCTGGCCCACGCCGACGGCACTCCGGCGTCGGCACAGTTGACGCAGCTGCTGGCACTGGCGCGGGAAGCGGGCTTGCTCTTGATGCCCAGTGGCAGATCGCGGCACATCATCCGGTTGCTGGCGCCGTTGACAACCGAGGCGAAAGTGCTGGAGGAAGGGTTGGATATTCTGGAAGCGTGCCTGGCGAAACTGGTGTGAGTACAGAGCCCTGTGGGAGCGAGCCTGCTCGCGATAGCGGCTGTCAGCCAATGGGATTGTGACTGAACTGATGCCATCGCGAGCAGGCTCGCTCCCACATTGAACTCAGGTTGAAACCCGCCCACAAAAAACCGGCCGAAGCCGGTTTTTTCATGCCTGACGAATCAGAACGAAGCGTTCTGCAAGCCGTCCAGGTAGCGCTCGGTGTCCAGGGCCGCCATGCAGCCGGCACCGGCCGAGGTGATGGCCTGGCGGTAGACGTGGTCGGCCACGTCGCCGGCGGCGAAGATGCCTTCGACGCTGGTGGCGGTGGCGTTGCCGTCGCGGCCGCCCTTGACCACCAGGTAGCCGTCCTTGAGCTCCAACTGGCCTTCAAACAGCGAGGTGTTCGGAGTATGACCGATGGCAATGAATACGCCGTCGACCTTGATTTCGTCGAAGCTGCCGTCGTTGTTCTTCAGGCGAGCACCGGTCACGCCCATGTTGTCGCCCAGTACTTCGTCCAGGGTGGCGTTGAGCTTGAGAATGATCTTGCCCTCGGCCACGCGTGCATTGAGCTTGTCGATGAGGATCTTCTCGGCGCGGAAGGTTTCGCGGCGATGGATCAAGGTGACCGTGCTGGCGATGTTGGCTAGGTACAGGGCTTCCTCGACGGCGGTGTTACCGCCACCGACCACGGCCACAGGTTTGTTGCGATAGAAGAAACCGTCGCAGGTCGCACAGGCGGACACGCCTTTGCCCATGAAAGCCTCTTCCGACGGCAGTCCCAGGTAACGAGCGCTGGCACCGGTGGCGATGATCAGGGCATCGCAGGTGTAGGTGGCGCTGTCACCAGTCAGGGTGTACGGCTTGGCGGCAAAATCCACGGCATTGATGTGGTCGAAGACGATTTCGGTTTCGAAACGCTCGGCGTGTTCTTTCATGCGCTCCATCAAAGCCGGACCGGTCAGGCCATGGACGTCGCCCGGCCAGTTGTCGACTTCGGTGGTGGTGGTCAATTGACCGCCGGCCTGCATGCCGGTGATCAGCAGCGGCTTGAGGTTGGCACGGGCCGCGTAGACTGCAGCGCTGTAACCGGCAGGGCCGGAACCGAGAATAATCACTCGCGAATGACGAACTTCAGACATGACCTGCTCCTGTTGACCGGACCTCGCGGACCGGAACGCCGGGTGAGCGGCGGGAATAAAAAAGGACCGTTGATGCACTTGGGGAAGGCTTTGGTTCGACGGCCCTGAAAAAGAATGGGTGCAGCGTATCGAGGGAGCGAAGATTAAGGAAATACGGTTTAACAATCCAGCTCATAGCTGCGTTCTATCCGCAGTGGACCCGTCGATAGGGCAGCCCGTTCAACAATCCTGTTACAGGCGATGTAGACGCTTTCCCAGGCGGGGCAAAGCCGGTAAGGTCGGCGCGTTAACTTTCGCTCGGAGCTTCCCATGCCCGCCCCCGTCCTGTCCGGCCCGCAGTATCTGCAAGAAGGTCTCAAGCTGGTCCTCAGCCCGGGCCTGCGCCTGTTCGTGCTGCTGCCGCTGGCGATCAACCTGCTGTTGTTCATCGGCCTGATCTACCTGGCCGGTCACCAGTTCAGCCTGTGGGTCGACACCCTGATGCCGTCGCTGCCGGACTGGCTCAGCTTTCTTGGCTATATCCTCTGGCCGCTGTTCGTGGTCCTGGTGATCCTGATGGTGTTTTTCACCTTCACCATGCTCGCCAACATCATCGCCGCACCGTTCAATGGTTTCCTTGCGGAGAAAGTCGAAGTGGTGATCCGGGGCACCGATGATTTCCCGGCCTTCAGCTGGGGTGAACTGGTCGCCATGGTGCCCCGCACTCTGGCCCGGGAAGCCCGCAAGCTGGGCTATTTCCTGCCCAGGGCCCTGGGGCTGTTCGTGCTGTCGTTCGTGCCGGTGCTCAATCTGGTGGCCGCGCCGTTGTGGCTGCTCTTCGGCGTGTGGATGATGGCGATCCAGTACATCGACTACCCGGCGGACAACCACAAGCTGGGCTGGAACGAAATGCTCGCCTGGCTGCGGCAGAAGCGCTGGCAGAGCCTGGGCTTTGGCGGCAGTGTGTACCTGGTGCTGCTGATCCCGCTGGTGAACATTCTGATGATGCCGGCTGCGGTGGCCGGGGCCACCCTGTTCTGGGTGCGCGAGCAAGGCGCCGAGGCCGCGCTGGCCCGGCAAGGCTGAGCCGTCACAAATCCATCACCTGGACGTCACAATGGCGACATGGCCCCGGCCGACACTGGGGTCATGACCACACACCTGCACGTTACCCTCATTACCGAAACCTTCCCGCCGGAAATCAACGGCGTGGCCAACACCCTGGGCCGCCTGTATGACGGCTTGCGTGATCGCGGGCACCGGGTTGAGCTGGTACGGCCGCGCCAGGCCACCGACCCACGCCAGCCCGGAGATGAACACGTGCTGCTGTGTCGAGGCTGGCCATTACCAGGGTATCCAGGCTTGCAGTGGGGCCAGGTTTCCATGCACAAATTGCTGCGCCGCTGGAAACGTCATCGACCGGATGTGCTCTACATTGCCACCGAAGGGCCGCTGGGGTTGTCGGCACTGCGAGCGGCACGACGCCTGGGCATTTCGGTGGTCAGTGGTTTCCACACCAACTTCCAGCAATACACCCAGCAGTACGGCCTTGGGTTGTTGAGCCGCGGACTCACCCATTACCTGCGCTGGTTTCATAATCGCACCGCCGTCACCTTGGTACCCAGCCTCAGCCAGCGGCTGGAGCTGGAGCGCCGCCACTTCGAACGCGTGTCGCTGCTGTCCCGTGGCGTGGACAGCCAGTTGTTTCATCCGATCAAGCGTTCAGCAGCCCTGCGTGAAGCCTGGGGCCTGGCCGATGATGACATTGCGGTGATCCATGTCGGGCGTCTGGCGCCGGAGAAGAACCTGGGGCTGCTCAAGCGCAGTTTCGAGACATTGCGTGGCGCTTTCCCGGAGCGGCGCCTGAGGCTGGTGGTCATCGGTGACGGCCCGCAGCGGGCCGCGCTCGAACAGGAACTGCCCGAAGCGATTTTCTGTGGCACCCAGCGGGGCGAAGCACTGGCCAGCCATTATGCGTCGGGGGATGTGTTTGTCTTTCCGAGCCTGACCGAAACCTTTGGCAATGTCGTACTGGAAGCGCTGGCGTCCGGGTTGGGTGTGGTGGCCTACGATCAGGCCGCAGCGGCGCAGCATATCCGCCATGGCTATAACGGCGTACTGGCCATGCCGGGGGATGAAGACGCGTTCTGTGACGCGGCCCGCTGGTTGCTGGAGGAGCGCGAGACCCTGCGCTGCGTGAGGCTCAATGCTCGTCAGCACGCCAGCCGCCAAGGTTGGGCATCGGTGATCGAGCAGTTCGAGGTGCAGTTGCGGGGGGCTTTTGTCGGCGAACAGGTGATGCCTGCTGCGCCGACCGTGCCTTGAACCTTCAGTGACGCTGAGGCCGCCATCGCGAGCAGGGCTCGCTCCCACATGAGTTCTCGGTGAACACACGTTTGTGTCCCGCCTAGCCCCCTGTGGGAGCGAGCCTGCTCGCGATAGCGTCAGGGCAAACGCCGCTCAGACCAACGTCATCAACGCCTCGCGACTGAACGGCAGAATCTCCTGCTCCCGTCCGTCGCGCACTTTGCGCGCCCAGTCCGGGTCCACCAGCAGCGCACGTCCTACCGCCACCAGGTCGAACTCATCGTTATTCAAACGTTCCAGCAACTTTTCCAGACTGGCCGGCTGCGCGACTTTGTCGGTATTGACCATGAATTGCAGGAACTCACCATCCAGGCCAACGCTGCCCACGGTAATGGTGGGCTTGCCGGTGAGTTTGCGGGTCCAGCCGGCCAGGTTCAGCTCGGAGCCTTCGAATTCCGGCTCCCAGAAGCGCCGCGTCGAACAATGGAAAATGTCCACGCCAGCCTCGGCCAAGGGCTTGAGGAATTCGCCCAGGGCTTGCGGGGTCTGCACCAGACGCGCCGTGTAGTCCTGCTGCTTCCATTGGGAAAACCGGAAGATGATTGGGAACCCTTCGCCCACCGCCGCACGCACGGCACGGATCAACTCAATGGCAAAACGCGAACGGTTGGCCAGGCTGCCGCCATAACCGTCGGTGCGCTGGTTACTGCCTTCCCAGAAGAACTGGTCGATCAGGTAACCGTGGGCGCCGTGGATCTCCACGCCGTCCATGCCGATGCGCTGGGCATCCTTTGCCGCTTGGGCAAAGGCGGCGATGACGTCGTCGATGTCCGCCTGGGTCATGCCATGCACCACGACTTGACCGTCCTTGAGCTTTTCCGAAGGGCCGTAACCCGGCACGCTGGCGTCCGGCTCGGTCCCGATGCGACGCACGCTGCCGACATGCCACAGCTGTGGCACGATCTTGCCGCCTTCGGCATGGACCGCATCGACCACCTGCTTCCAACCGGCCAGCGCGTCTTCGCCATAGAAGTGCGGCACGTTCGGATAGCCGTTGGAAGCCTTGTGCCCGACCGTGGTGCCCTCGGTGATGATCAGGCCGACGCCGGCTGCCGCGCGACGACGGTAGTACTCGACCACTTTGGCATTGGGCACGCCACCTGGCGAAAAGGACCGGGTCATCGGGGCCATCACCACCCGGGTCGGCAGCTCGAAAGCGCCGAGTTGGAAGGGCTTGAACAAGGCTTCTACTGGCATGGGGCACTCCATGGAATGGGATCGCAGGTCGATATGACGGCGACAATATGCAGCGCCTGCCGTGCTGGGTAGCACTATTGATTGGAGTGATTAAGGATCAGAAGGAAGCTGAGAGGATCGCGTGTGGGCGGGCCGAATGCACAGCTGGGTACAAAAAACTGTGGCGAGGGGATTTATCCCCGCTGGGCTGCGCAGCAGTCCCAAGAACAAGCGACTCGATCATGCTGACACACCGAGGTATCAAATTTAGGGCTGCTTCGCAGCCCAGCGGGGATAAATCCCCTCGCCACAGGTTTCAATGCCAACGCATCATGCCAGGGCTTTTTCGATCGCCTGGATCACGGCAGGGTCATCCGGCGCCGTGCGTGGCGAGAAGCGCGCCAGGACGCGGCCGTCCTTGCCCAGCAGGAATTTCTCGAAGTTCCAGGTGATCTCCCCAGGGAATTCCGCCCCCTCGCCCGCCAGCAGGCGATAGAGCTGATGGCGATCGGGACCGTTCACGTCCAGCTTGCCGGACAGCGGGAACGTCACCCCGTAGTTGAGGCTGCAGAACGATTGAATCTCCTGCTCGGTACCCGGCTCCTGCCCGGCAAATTGATTGCACGGCAGGCCCAGCACACTGAAGCCCCTGTCCTTGTAGCGCTGATGAAGCTCCTCCAACGCCTTGTACTGCGGCGTCAGGCCACATTTGGAGGCGACGTTGACCACCAGCACGACTTGCCCCTTGAAGGGCGCCAGAGCAAGCTCCTGACCATTCAGGGCTTTAAGTTTCAGGTCGTGAAAAGCACTCATGACGAACTCCACATTAGGCTCTAGCCAATTTCGAAACAACTGTGAGCGATGCTAACAGCAAGCGACAAAAAAGGCGCCGCAAGGCGCCTTTCCCGTTCACTTGAGCGTAGCGCAGAAATCAGTGGTGATGACCGCCTTCGCCATGGACGTGACCATGGGCGATTTCTTCCTGGCTGGCGTCACGGATGTCGACGACCTTGACCTTGAAGTTCAGACGCTGGCCGGCCAACGGGTGGTTACCGTCGACGGTGACGTCGTCGCCTTCCAGGTCACGGATAGTGACGATCTGCATCTGGCCATCGGGCGCCGAAGCGTGGAATTGCATGCCCACTTCCAGCTCGTCCACACCTTCGAACATGCTGCGGCTCAGCGTGCTGACCAGCTCGGCGGAGTATTCACCGTAAGCGTCTTCCGGCTCGACGGCAACGTTCAGCTCGTCACCGGCGGTTTTACCTTCCAGGGCTTTTTCCAGGCCCGGAATGATGTTGCCTGCGCCATGCAGGTAGACCAGCGGAGCGCCGCCGGCAGAGCTGTCGATGACCTCACCAGCGTCGTTGGTCAGGGTATAGTCGATGGAGACAGCCTTATTGGCGGCGATCAGCATGGGGCAAGACCTTTTGCAAAAGAATGAAGAACGGACAAGTCTAAACAAGGATTTGCCCGAAAGCGAACGGAACCCGGACAAACGGGCTCGTCCGAACAGACCGACGGTCACCGGTTTCCATCAGGACGAGGAAGGCCACTGGGTGGTCGAGCTGTCCTGCGGCCATACCCAGCATCTGCGCCACCAGCCACCGTGGCAAGCCCGGGCCTGGGTCCTGGATCCACTGCAACGTATTGAAAAAATAGGCCAGTCCTTTGATTGCGGCTGGTGCGCGCAGGCCTCGGTTAGCGATAACCTTGGCGACTGAATTCGATGGCAGGGGCCAACCATAGGCCTCGCCCTTTGTCATGCACCTCTAGGGAATCGGCATGCAAACTTTTTTTATCGCGCCCACCGATTTTGGTGTGGGTCTGACCTCCATCAGCCTCGGGCTGGTGCGTACGCTGGAAAGGGCCGGGCTGAAAGTCGGCTTTTTCAAACCCATTGCCCAACCCCACCCTGGCGACACCGGGCCGGAGCGCTCCACCGAACTGGTAGCCCGCACCCACGGCCTCAAGCCACCCCAGCCCCTGGGCCTGGCCCACGTCGAGCGCATGCTTGGCGACGGACAGCTGGATGAATTGCTGGAAGAAATCATCACCCTCTACCAACAGGCAGCCGTCGGCAAGGACGTGCTCGTTGTCGAAGGCATGGTGCCCACCCGCAGCGCCAGTTACGCCGCCCGGGTCAACCTGCACCTGGCCAAGAGCCTGGACGCCGAGGTGATCCTGGTATCGGCCCCGGAAAACGAAGTGCTGACCGAACTTTCCGGACGCGTGGAGCTACAGGCGCAATTGTTCGGCGGGCCGAAGGATCCGAAAGTCCTCGGTGTCATCCTGAACAAGGTGCGTACTGACGGAAGCATCGAAGCGTTCAGCGCACGGCTGCGGGAGCACTCTCCCTTGCTGCGCAGCGGCGATTTCCGCCTGCTGGGCTGTATTCCGTTCCGACCCGAACTCAACGCCCCCCGCACCCGCGACGTCGCCGACTTGATGGGTGCGCAAGTGCTCAATGCCGGCGACTACGAAACCCGGCGCATGAGCAACATCATCATTTGCGCCCGTACCATGCGCAACACGGTGGAACTGCTCAAGCCCGGCGTGTTGGTGGTGACCCCTGGCGATCGCGACGACATCATCCTGGCCGTGAGCCTGGCGGCGATCAACGGCGTACCGCTGGCCGGCCTGCTGCTGACCAGCGACACCCTGCCCGATCCACGCATCATGGAGCTGTGCCGAGGTGCGTTGCAGGCCGGGCTACCGGTGCTGTCGGTGAGCACCGGCTCCTACGACACCGCGAACCTGCTCAACGGCTTGAACAAGGAAATTCCAATCGATGACCGCGAACGTGCGGAGATCATCACTGATTTCGTCGCCAGCCACCTGGATGCCCAATGGCTGCACCAGCGCTGTGGCACGCCTCGGGAAATGCGCTTGTCGCCGGCCGTGTTCCGCTATCAACTGATCCAGCGCGCCCAGGCTGCCAACAAGCGCATCGTCCTGCCCGAAGGCAGCGAACCGCTGACCGTACAGGCCGCCGCCATTTGCCAGGCCCGGGGCATTGCCCGTTGTGTGCTGCTGGCCAAACCGGCCGACGTCGAAGCGGTGGCCCGGGCTCAGGGTATGGAACTGCCACCGGGGTTGGAGATTCTCGATCCGGACGCGATTCGCGAGCGTTACGTCGAACCCATGGTGAAACTGCGCAAGAGCAAAAGCCTGAACGCACCGATGGCCGAGCAGCAACTGGAAGACACCGTGGTCATCGGCACCATGATGCTGGCGCTCGATGAAGTGGACGGACTGGTTTCCGGGGTGATCCACTCCACCGCCAACACCATCCGCCCGGCCTTGCAACTGATCAAGACCGCACCGGGTTGCTCCCTGGTGTCTTCGGTCTTTTTCATGCTGTTCCCCGAGGAAGTGCTGGTCTACGGCGACTGCGTGATGAACCCGCACCCCAGCGCTGCGGAGCTGGCTGAAATCGCTCTGCAAAGCGCCGACTCGGCCGCCGCGTTCGGCATCACGCCAAGGGTGGCGATGCTCAGCTATTCCAGCGGCGAATCGGCCAGTGGCGAAGAGGTGGAAAAGGTCCGCGAGGCTACCTTGCTGGCCCATGAGGCGCAGCACGGTCTGCTGATCGACGGCCCGCTGCAATACGACGCCGCCGCCAACGAAACCGTGGCGCGGCAACTGGCCCCCAACAGCCAGGTGGCGGGCCGGGCGACGGTGTTCATCTTCCCGGACCTGAACACCGGCAATACCACCCACAAGGCCGTGCAGCGCAGCGCCGATTGCGTCAGCCTCGGGCCGATGCTGCAAGGCCTGCGTAAACCGGTGAACGACTTGCCCCGCGGCGCCCAGGTCGATGACATCGTGTACACCATCGCCTTGACGGCGATCCAGGCTGCCAACCGACCCATGGATATTTAAATGCTGGACTTCCTGCCCGCCGCCCTGCGCGGCGTCATCGCTTCGCTGCTGTTGGCGCTGAACACGATCCTCTGCTGTACGCCGCTGTTTGTCGTGGCGATCTTCAAACTGTTGCTGCCCTTCCCCGCCGCCCAGCGCTTCACCGATTGGCTGATGAGTCATATCCACGAAGCCTGGATCAGCAACAACAAGGCCTGGATGAACCTGCTGCGCCGCACCCGCTGGCACCTCAGCGGCCTCGAAGGGCTGGATTACCAGCACTCGTACCTGATCACCAGCAATCACCAGAGCTGGGTCGACATCATGGTGCTGCAATACGTATTGAACCGGCGCATCCGCCCGTTGAAGTTCTTTCTCAAGCAAGAACTGATCTGGGTGCCGGTGATCGGCCTTGCCTGGTGGGCCCTGGGCTTTCCATTCATGAAGCGCTACTCCAAGGCTTACCTGGAAAAGCACCCGGAGAAGAAAGGCAAGGACCTGGAAACCACCCGCCGGACCTGCGCGAAGTTTCGCGACAATCCCGTAGGGATCTTCAACTTCGCCGAAGGCACCCGCTTCACCGAAGCCAAGCACGCCCAGCAACAGTCACCGTTTCGCTACCTGCTCAAGCCCAAGGCCGGCGGCATCGCGTTCGTGCTCGATGCCATGGGTGAACAACTGGAGTCGATCATCAATGTGACGATCCATTATCCGGGCGGTCGTCCGGGCTATTGGGATTTGCTGTGCGGCAAGGTCGACGAGGTGGTGGTGCATTTTCAGGAGCTGACGATTGCGCCACAGTTCGTTGGCAAGAACTACGACCAGGACGGCGCCTATCGCCTGGAGTTCCAAGGCTGGATCAACCAGCTGTGGCAGGACAAGGATGCGTTGCTTGCGCAGATGCATCGGGAATATCCGGACCGCCGCTGACTGCCTTTGTGGGAGCGGGCTTGCTCGCGAATGCGGACTGACATCCAAAACAGATGTCGACTGACACACCGCTTTCGCGAGCAAGCCCGCTCCCACAGGGTCCGAGCCAATGAAAAAGCCCGCCGATGATTGCTCATCGGCGGGCTTTTTCTTTTCCGGCTGACGCTTAGATCGCGCCGCGCTTGCGCAACAGCTCCAGCACTTGCTTGACGCTTTCTTCCAGCGTCAGCGACTGGGTATCGATTACCAGGTCGGCATCCAGCGGCACGTCATACGGGAAGGACTCACCCGGGATGTTGTCGCCAGCGGCGGCATACAACCCTTGCGGATCACGCTGGGCACACACCGTCGGCGAGGCCTGGACGTAGACCGTCAGCAGACGCTCCCGACCGATCAGGTCCTTGGCCTGCTCACGCCCTTCGGCGCTCGGCGCAACGAACGCAGCCAGGGTCAGCAGGCCGGCTTCGTTGAACTGGCGGGCCACGTGAGCCGCACGGCGCCAATTTTCGGTGCGCCCGGCACGATCCTGCGGCAGGCCCTTGTTCAGGTCATGGCGCAAATTCTGGCCGTCGAGTACGAAGACCGCACGGCCCATGTCGAACAGCTTGCGCTCCACGGCATAAGCCAACGTGCTTTTGCCGGCGCCCGACAGGCCGCTGAACAGCACCGTGGCCGGCTGCTGGCCGAAGCGCTGCGTGCGCTCTTCCACCGACACATGGGCCAGCTTGCCGTGATGGCTGCTGCTGCCGTGGGCCAGCGGCTGGGCGACGATCATGCCGGCGCCGACGGTGCCGTTGGTCAAGCGATCGATGACGATGAAGGCGCCGGTGGTGCGGTTGCTCTCGTAGCCGTCCAGGGCAATCGGCGCATCCAGGGCGATCTTCACCTTGCCGATTTCATTGAGCTGCAACGCGCTGGCCGGACCTTCCTCAAGGGTGTTCACATCGACCCGGTTGACGATGCTGGCAATCGAGCCTGGCACGTAGCTGGTGGCACGCTTGATGTCGTATTTCTTGCCCGGGAGCATTGGCTCCTCGGCCATCCACACCAGCATCGCTTCGAAGCTGTCGGTGACCGGCGGCACGTTGTCGGCATGCACCAGCAGGTCGCCACGGGAGATATCGATCTCGTCTTCCATGGTCAGCGTCACCGCCTGGCCAGGGCCGGCGTGCTCCAGCTCGCCTTCGAAAGTGACGATGGATTTCACGCGGCTGCTCTTGCCCGACGGCAGCACCACCACTTCGTCGCCCTTGTGCACGATGCCGCTGGCGAGGGTGCCGGCGAAACCGCGGAAATTCAGGTTCGGGCGGTTGACGTACTGCACCGGGAAACGCAGGTCGGTGAAGTTGCGGTCGCCCGACACTTCCACGGTCTCGAGGATTTCCATCAGCGACTGGCCGGTATACCACGGCGAGCGTTCGGACTTGTTCACCACGTTATCGCCCTTGAGAGCGGACATGGGCACGAAATGCAAGGTGGTGGGCTTTATCTTCAAGCCTTCGGCGAACTTCAGGTAGTCGGCCTTGATCGACTCGAACACACCCTGGTCGAAGTCCTTGAGGTCCATCTTGTTGATGGCCACGACGATATGTTTGATGCCCAGCAACGAGGCGATGAAGCTGTGGCGACGGGTCTGGGTCTGCACGCCGTAGCGGGCGTCCACCAGAATGATCGCCAGGTCACAGGTGGAAGCACCGGTGGCCATGTTGCGGGTGTACTGCTCATGGCCTGGGGTGTCGGCGATGATGAACTTGCGCTTGGCGGTGGAGAAATAGCGGTACGCGACATCGATGGTGATGCCTTGCTCGCGCTCGGCCTGCAAACCGTCGACCAGCAGCGCCAGGTCGATGTCGTCACCGGTGGTGCCGACTTTCTTCGAATCGCGGGTGATGGCTTCCAGATGATCCTCGTAGATCATCTTGGAGTCGTGCAGCAGGCGCCCGATCAGGGTGCTCTTGCCGTCATCGACGTTACCGCAGGTCAGGAAGCGCAGCAGTTCCTTACGCTCGTGCTGGCCCAGGTAGGCGAGGATGTCCTCGCTGATCAAATCAGATTGGTGGCTCATTGCATTCAAGCTCCGAGCTGTAAGCTTCAAGCGGCAAGCTTGTCGGCGTACAGCTAGTCAGAAATTTTGTTGATCAAGCCGCAGAGCATTTTCGATAGCTCGCGGGTTTCTGTAATCCAATTCACAGCCAGCGGGTCTGCGATGTAGGCAATCTCACGGCCGATGAGGACCTGGGTACGTAATTCCCCACAGGAGGCTTTTGCGATCCAAAGAAAACGAACTTTTTCTCTAGCGCTACCACGCTCCATGCCTTCTGCAATATTGGAAGGTACCGAGAGTGCGGAACGAGTGATCTGATCTTTGAAACCAAAGTCCCCGCATCGCGCAAACTCTCTAAAAATCCCCACCGCCAGACACTTGCTCCTTTGCCAGACAATCAGTTTCTCGAAATCCATTGAGAATCATCCGATGACGGCTCGCAACAACCGGCTGCAAGCACCAAGCTGCGAAGTTACGCATACCGCCTTTAACTTGCAGCTTGCAGCTTGTAACTCGAAGCTTAAAAGTATCCTTGCCGTTTCTTGTCTTCCATGGAGCCTGCGCCATCGTGGTCGATGACCCGGCCCTGGCGCTCGGAAGTCCGCGTCAGGAGCATTTCCTGAATGATGTCCGTCAGGCTTTCGGCCTCGGACTCCACCGCGCCCGTCAACGGGTAGCAGCCAAGGGTACGGAAACGCACTTTCTTCTTGACGATACGGGCCTTTTCTTCCTCGGACAGGTGTTCGAGGATGCGCTCGTCATCGATCATGATCAGCGTGCCGTTCTTCTCGATGACTTCGCGCTCAGCGGCAAAGTACAGCGGTACGATCGGGATGCCTTCAAGGTAGATGTACTGCCAGATGTCCAGTTCGGTCCAGTTCGACAGCGGGAAGACGCGGATCGACTCGCCCTTGTTGACCTTGCCGTTGTAGACATTCCACAACTCGGGACGCTGGTTCTTCGGGTCCCAGCGGTGCTTGCTGTCGCGGAACGAGTACACGCGCTCCTTGGCGCGGGATTTCTCTTCATCGCGGCGGGCACCACCGAAGGCGGCGTCGAAACCATACTTGTCCAAGGCCTGCTTCAAGCCTTCGGTCTTCATGATGTCGGTGTGTTTGGCGCTGCCGTGGGTAAAGGGGTTGATCCCCTGCGCCACGCCGTCCGGGTTCACATGGGTAATCAGGTCCAGGCCCATTTCCTCGACCATGCGGTCGCGGAATTTGTACATTTCCTGGAATTTCCAGCGGGTGTCGACGTGCATCACCGGAAACGGCAGCTTGCCAGGGAAAAACGCCTTGCGTGCCAGGTGCAGCATCACGGCGGAATCTTTACCGATGGAGTACAGCATCACCGGGTTATCGAACTCGGCGGCCACCTCGCGGATGATGTGGATGCTTTCCGCCTCCAGCTGTTTCAGATGCGTCAGTTTGTCGACCATGGCTACTCACGAAAACTTTCTTATGAACGGCCAGCGGGCCGTGTTCGAGCGAAGAATCCTAGCACAGCGACCTCTTCTAATCAGGGCGCCAACTAGATCGAAACAGCATATGGATATGCCCCGCGGTTCGGGTGTTGCGCCAACCTTTTGTGGGAGCGGGCTTGCTCGCGAAGGCGGTGGGTCAGTCAACATTTATGCAACTGAACCACCGCTTTCGCGAGCAAGCCCGCTCCCACAGGGGATCCCGGGTTACTGCATCAAATCGGATTCGGGCAATCGATAAAGATATGCTCCAGCGCAAACCGCCGTGCCAAGTAGTCACCCAGCGCCTGTACGCCATAGCGTTCGGTGGCGTGGTGCCCGGCGGCGATAAAGCTGATGCCGTTTTCCCGGGCGCTGTGGAAGGTCTGTTCCGAGGCTTCGCCGCTGAGGTACAGGTCGACGCCGGCCGATACCGCCTGATCGATGTAGCCCTGGCCGCCACCGGTGCACCAGCCGACCCGGCGGATCATCTGCTCGCCTTCGATCAGCAACGGTTCACGGCCCATGACCTCCTGGACCCTGCGCGCGAAATCCCGAGCCGTCATCGGTTCGGACAAAGAGCCCACCAGGCCGACGACCTTGGGGTTTTCCGGATCCAGCGGCCCTTCGACGGTGATCTCCAGTTGCCGGGCCAGTTGCACGTTATTGCCCACTTCGGGATGCAGGTCCAACGGCAGGTGATACGCCAGCAGGCTGATATCGTGCTTGAGCAGGGTCTTGAGGCGACGCTGTTTCATGCCAGTGATGCATGGATTCTCGCCCTTCCAGAAATAACCATGGTGCACCAGCACCAAGTCCGCATCAGCGTCAACGGCGGCATCGAGCAGGGCCTGGCTCGCGGTCACACCGCTGACGATCCGCATCACTTGGGGCGCCCCTTCGACCTGCAGGCCGTTGGGGCAGTAATCGGCAATCCGGCTGCTTGCCAGGTAGCGGTCCGCTTCTTCGACCAGGGTGCTCAGGGCTACGGCCATGAAAAGACTCCTAAATATCCCGTTCAGAGGCACGCGCGGCCTCGTATAATGCGCGACATTATGGGCGGTCCCATCCCGTCTGCAACCTTCGTAGGACGTGCTTAATGCTCAAGGCGCTGCGTTTTTCCGGCTGGCCGCTGTTGGCTGGCGTGCTTGTTGCTTTACTGATAATCCAGCGTTACCCGGAATGGGTCGGCCTGCCCAGCCTCGATGTCAATCTGCAGCAGGCACCGCAGGCCAAGGCGCCGCAACAGGGGCCGGTGTCTTATGCCGACGCCGTGACCCTCGCCGCGCCAGCGGTGGTCAACCTGTACACCACCAAAGTCATCAACAAGCCCAGCCATCCACTGTTCGAAGATCCGCAGTTCCGACGTTTCTTCGGCGACAACTCGCCCAAGCAGAAACGCATGGAGTCGAGCCTGGGTTCGGGCGTGATCATGAGTCCGGAAGGTTACATACTGACCAACAATCACGTCACTGCCGGTGCCGACCAGATCGTAGTCGCCCTCAAGGATGGGCGCGAAACCCTGGCCCGTGTAATCGGCAGCGACCCGGAGACCGACCTCGCGGTCCTGAAGATCGACCTTAAGAACCTGCCCGCCATCACCATCGGCCGATCCGACAGCATCCGCATCGGCGACGTCGCCCTGGCCATCGGCAATCCGTTTGGTGTCGGCCAGACCGTGACCATGGGCATCATCAGCGCCACCGGGCGCAACCAGCTCGGCCTCAACAATTACGAAGACTTCATCCAGACCGATGCCGCGATCAACCCCGGCAACTCCGGCGGCGCGCTGGTGGATGCCAACGGCAACCTCACCGGGATCAACACAGCGATCTTCTCCAAGTCCGGCGGCAGCCAGGGCATTGGCTTTGCCATCCCCGTGAAACTGGCGATGGAAGTGATGAAATCCATCATCGAACACGGCCAGGTGATTCGCGGCTGGCTGGGCATCGAAGTGCAGCCGCTGACTCAGGAGCTGGCTGAGTCCTTCGGTCTTTCGGGGCGTCCAGGCATCGTGGTGGCGGGAATCTTCCGCGACGGTCCGGCGCAGAAGGCCGGCCTGCAACTGGGCGACGTGATACTGAGCATTGATGGCGAACCGGCCGGCGATGGCCGCCGTTCGATGAACCAGGTGGCGCGGATCAAGCCCACCGACAAGGTCACGATCCAGGTGATGCGCAACGGCAAGGAGCTCAAGCTCACGGCTGAAATCGGCCTGCGTCCGCCACCGGCACCGGTGCCCGTCAAGGAAGAGCAATAAGCAAACCGCCACCGATCCCAAAGGCCAACAAGACTCTGTGGCGAGGGGATTTATCCCCGCTGGGCTGCGCAGCAGCCCAAATCTTCCACCTCGCAGTGTCAGGTTGATCATTGAAACCTGTCGGGGCTGCTTTGCAGCCCCGCGGGGATAAATCCCCTCGCCACAATGACCGCATCTCTCTAAAGAATTTTGTACCTGACTTTGCTTGAAAACACAGATAGCATAAATTCTCATTAGTAGTGTTATATTGTTTCAATAACTCGAATTGGAACAACATAACATGTCATCTTCCAAACGGATTTCTCTCGCCAGCCTGGCCTTGGGCCTGCTCGGCAATCCGGTTTTCGCCGAAGACCTCTTGCCTCTGGAACTGGAAACGATCAGCGTGAGATCCGATTACGAATCCCCCACCGGACCGGTGTCGGGCTACCGCGCCACCCGCTCCGCCAGCGCAACCAAAACCGACACCGCCCTGCGCGATATCCCGCAATCGATCAGCGTGATCCCCGCCAGTGTGCTCAAGGACCTGGGCAGCACCCGTGTCGAGCGGGCACTGGAGTTCGCTGGTGGCGTATCGAAACAGAATAACTTCGGCGGGCTGACTCTCTACGAATACAGCGTGCGCGGGTTCACGACATCGGAATTCTATAAGGATGGCTTCAGCGCCAACCGAGGCTATCCGAGCACACCGGATGCGGCCAATATCGAACGCATCGAAGTGCTCAAGGGGCCGGCGGCCAGCCTGTACGGACGTGGTGATCCGGGTGGCACGGTGAACATCGTCACCAAGAAGCCCCAGCCTGAAGCGTTCACCACACTGCAAACCAGTGCCGGCAGTTGGGATCGCTACCGCACCGCCCTGGACGTCAACACGCCTCTGGACGCCGAAGGCAACCTGTTGTCACGGGTCAACCTGGCAGTCGAGGACAACCACAGTTTTCGTGATTATGTTGGCAGCAAGCGCGTCTTCGTCGCACCCTCCCTCAGTTGGCAATTGAATCCCGACACCCGACTTCTGGTAGAAAGCGAGATTGTGCGCCACAGCTCGACGTTCGACCGCGGCATCGTCGCCCCGAACAATCGCTGGAGCGGCGTTTCTCGTTCCACATTCCTGGGCGAACCCAACGACGGCGACATCGACAACCACAACAACATGCTCCAGGCCGCTCTGGAGCATCAGCTCAGTGACGCATGGCAACTGCGTCTGGCCAGCCACTACAAGCAGGGTGAGCTCTGGGGATTCGCCTCCGAAGCGCGTCCGCTCAACGCCGACGGTCACACGGTGAACCGACGTTATCGCGAGCGCGATAACGATTGGCACGACAGCATCACCCAGCTGGAGTTGCGCGGTCTGTTCGATCTGGGCCCCTGGCAGCATGAACTGCTGATCGGTACTGAATACGAGGATTACCGCAAGAACGAACGCGTGACCACCATCAACGGTGGCACCTATCCCATCGACATCTATCAACCGATCTACGGCCAGCCAAAACCCGACGGCCTGCGCACCGGCACGGATTTCTTCGAGCATGTGCAAAGCCGTGCGCTGAACCTTCAAGACCAGATTGTCTTCACCGACAAGCTGCGAGGCATGCTGGGCGTACGTTACGAGCACTTCGAACAGAGCATCGACGATCACACCCGCAACGTCACCGACCGCCAACGCCACGAGGCCGTGACGCAACGCGCCGGTTTGCTGTATCAACTGACGCCCGAAGTCGGGCTGTTCGCCAACGCCTCCACCTCGTTCAAGCCCAACAATGGCCTGGAGGCCAGCGGCAAGTCCTTCGATCCGGAAGAAGGCGTGGGTTACGAAGTCGGGATCAAAAGCGAACTGTTCGATGATCGCCTGAGCAGCACCCTGGCGGCGTTCCATATCGAGAAGGAAAACGTTCTGGCGCTGGACCCGACGACCGACACCAACCGGGCCATGGGCAAGGCACGCAGCCAAGGTATCGATCTGCAAGTGACCGGCCAGGTGACCGACGCCATACGGGTGATCGGTGCCTTTGCCTACATCGATGCGCAAGTCACCCAAGGCGATAAGACCCTTCCCACGGGCAGCCGGATCCTGGGCGTTGCCAAGCGCAGCGGCAGCCTGTTGGGGGTGTACGAATTCCAGGATGGCCATCTGCGCGGCTCGGATGTCGGCGCGGCGTTCACCTACGTTGGGGATCGCTCCGGACAGGCCGGCAGCGATTTCGAGTTGCCGGCCTACCACACCGTGGACCTGCTGGCCCATTACAAGGTCAGCGATCAGGTCACCGTGGGCCTGAACCTGAACAACCTCTTCGACGAAAAATACTACGAGCGCTCCTACAGCAACTACTGGGTCTACCCCGGAGAGCCACGCAACTTCACCGTCAGTCTCACCCTCGATCTGTAAAAGGAAATCAGCATGAAATGCCCCACGACTCTCGCCCTTCTCGGCCTGCTCCTGGCAACACAGGCTTCGGCCCATGGCCTGTGGACCGAACAACGGCGTGGCAACATTGAGGTGATCTATGGTCACGGCGCCGAAGACAACGCCTTCAAGGCGCAAAAAGTCAGCGGTGCCTGGGCCTATGACCTGGGCGGCAAGATGATCCCGGTGACGGTGGAACGCCTGCCGGACCACGCCCGCCTGAAACCGCTCACCTCACCGGCTGTGTTGGCAGTGGCGCTGGACAACGGCATGTGGTCCCAGACCGCCGACAAGAAATGGATCAACGAAGGTCGCAGCAAGGTGCCCGGTGCGATCGAGTCGACTCATACCTTCAAATACAGCCTGGCGATTTATGAGCCAGGGGCGAAGTTGCCGAAGCTGGACGCGGTGAAGTTCCTGATCCTGCCGGAAGTCGACCCGCTGACCGTAGGTCCGGGCCAGTCACTGCCGGTGCGGGTATTACTGGACGGCAAACCGGCGGCAGGCGTGAAACTGGTGGGGGATTACCGCAGCGCGCCAGACACCGTGTCCACTGAAACCGACGCCGAAGGCCGTGCCAAGGTGCTGGTACGCAATGAAGGACTGAACGTGATCGCCGCGCAGATGGAGATTCCACTCAAGGACAACAAGGACGTAGCGACACGCGGCGTGTTCACCTCGCTGACGTTCGTCGGCGAACCGCATCACGACTGAGGCCCTGATATACGAACTGTGGGAGCGAGCCTGCTCGCGAAGCGGTGAATCAGCCGGATAAAGGTTGGCTGACATTGCGTCATCGCGAGCAGGCTCGCTCCCACAGGGGATTTGCGGCTTATCCAAATCTTCGAACACCCGAAAACATTGTGGGAGCAAGCCCGCTCCCACAAGGCCGACTCAGGTTTTAGAGCTCGCCGAGGCCGTCGATCAGCGCCTGGTTCTGCTCCGGCGTGCCGATGCTGATCCGCAGGAACTGGGCGATCCGCTCCTGCTTGAAATGCCGCACGATCACGCCCTGCTCCCGCAGTTTCGCCGCCAGCCCTGCCGCATCGTGCGCGGGGTGACGGGCAAAAACGAAGTTGGCTGCCGACGGCAGCACTTCAAAGCCTTTGGCCTGCAGTTGCGCCACAACCCACTCACGGTGCTCGATGACCAGCCGGCAGGTCTGCTGGAAATACTCACGGTCGTCGAACGCCGCCGCGCCACCGACATTTGCCAGGCGATCCAACGGATAGGAGTTGAAGCTGTTCTTGATCCGCTCCAGCGCTTCGATCAGATCCGGATGGCCCACGGCCAGGCCCACCCGCAGCCCCGCCAGCGAGCGGGATTTGGACAAGGTCTGGGTCACCAGCAGGTTCGGGTAGCGGTCCACCAGGGCGATGGCCGTCTCTCCGCCGAAGTCGATGTAGGCTTCGTCGACCACCACCACCGAGTCCGGATTCGCCTTGAGGATCTGCTCAACCGCCTCCAGTGCCAGCAGGCAACCGGTGGGGGCGTTCGGGTTGGGGAAAATGATGCCGCCGTTGGGACGGGCATAATCCGCCGGATCGATCCGGAACTGCTCGTCCAGCGGTACGGCGTCGTATTGAATGCCATACAACCCGCAATACACCGGATAGAAGCTGTAGCTGATGTCAGGGAACAGCAGCGGCTGATCGTGTTGCAGCAGGCCGTGGAAAATGTGCGCCAGTACCTCGTCCGAACCATTGCCCAGGAAAACCTGGTTGGCCTGCACGCCGTAATACCGGGCCACGGCGTTTTTCAGCAAGTCGCTGTTGGGGTCCGGATACAGGCGCAGGTTGTCGTTCAGCTCGGTCTGCATCGCGGCCAGGGCCTTGGGCGACGGGCCGTACGGGTTCTCGTTGGTGTTCAGTTTGACCAGACGGGTCAGCTTCGGCTGCTCGCCCGGCACGTAGGGCACCAGGTTCTTGACGAACGGGCTCCAGAATTTACTCATGTTCAGTTCCCCTGCTCATCAAGAATGCGGTATTCGGCGCTGCGGGCGTGGGCGCTCAGCGATTCGCCACGGGCCAGCACGGAAGCGGTCTTGCCCAGTTCGGACGCCCCCTGCTCGGAGCAGAAAATGATCGACGAACGTTTCTGGAAGTCGTACACCCCCAGCGGCGAGGAGAAACGCGCCGTGCCGGAGGTTGGCAACACGTGGTTGGGGCCAGCGCAATAGTCGCCCAGGGCCTCGCTGGTGTGGCGGCCCATGAAGATCGCGCCGGCATGACGGATCTGCGGCAACCAGGCCTGTGGATCAGCCACTGACAGTTCCAGGTGCTCCGGTGCGATACGGTTGGCCACCTCGATGGCCTGCTCCATGTCATCGACCTTGATCAGCGCCCCGCGACCATTGATCGAGGTGTTGATGATCTCGGCGCGGTCCATGGTGGGCAGCAGCTTGTCGATGCTGGCCGCGACTTTGTCGAGGAAGTCGGCATCCGGGCTGACCAGGATCGCCTGGGCGTCTTCGTCGTGCTCAGCCTGGGAAAACAGGTCCATGGCGATCCAGTCCGGATCGGTCTGGCCGTCACACACGACGAGGATCTCCGAGGGACCGGCGATCATGTCGATGCCGACCTGGCCGAACACGTGGCGCTTGGCCGTGGCGACATAGATGTTGCCAGGTCCGACGACTTTGTCGACCCGCGGCACGCTTTCAGTGCCGTAGGCCAATGCCGCCACGGCCTGGGCGCCGCCAATGGTGAATACTCGGTCCACCCCGGCGATGCAGGCCGCAGCCAGCACCAGCTCATTGATTTCACCGCGCGGGGTCGGGACTACCATGACCACTTCGGTCACACCGGCGACCTTGGCCGGGATTGCATTCATCAACACCGAGGACGGATAGGACGCCTTGCCCCCCGGCACGTACAGGCCGGCGCGGTCCAGCGGCGTGACCTTCTGGCCCAGCACCGTGCCGTCGGCTTCGGTGTAGGTCCAGGAGTCCTGTTTCTGCCGCTCGTGATAGCTGCGTACGCGGGACGCGGCTTTTTCCAGGGCTTCGCGCTGGGGCACGCTGATGCGAGTCAGGGCCAGTTCCAGGCGCTCGCGCGGCAGGATCAAGTCAGCCATGGATGCCGCTTGCAGGCCGTCGAACTTCTGGGTGAACTCCACCAAGGCTTCATCGCCACGCTCGCGCACAGCCTGGATGATGTC
Organism: Pseudomonas sp. AF32; assembly: GCF_022342325.2. Taxonomy (NCBI): domain Bacteria; kingdom Pseudomonadati; phylum Pseudomonadota; class Gammaproteobacteria; order Pseudomonadales; family Pseudomonadaceae; genus Pseudomonas; species Pseudomonas sp. AF32. Next base: position 326,791 of record NZ_RQJK02000001.1, read on the forward strand.
CAGCACCCGCTGATTGACCGAGTCGTCGGACACACTTTCCCAGCTCAGCAGATGATCCAGATGACGTGCAAAATCCGGGTCGGCAGCGTTGAGTCGGCGAATCGAAGTGGGAGCGGTCATAGCGAGGGCCTCATTAATGGCAAATGCTCAGGCGCCCTAAGCTACCAGTCCATTCGCGTGGGCACCTGAGAAAATTGGCTATGACACGGATAGACGGGCGCGACCGCAGTCGCGCAGGTGTATCAGCCGCGGTGTCGCGATTCCACTGCGTTGCGCAGGGTATCGATCAAAGCCTGGATGCGGGCATGCTGCATTTTCATCGACGCCTTGTTGACGATCAGTCGGGAGCTGATCTCGGCGATGAAGTCCTGGGGCTCCAGGCCGTTGGCCCGCAGGGTGTTGCCCGTGTCGACCACGTCGATGATCTTGTCCGCCAGGCCGATCAGCGGCGCCAGCTCCATCGAACCGTACAATTTGATGATGTCGACCTGACGCCCCTGCTCGGCGTAATAACGCTTGGCAACGTTGACGAACTTGGTGGCCACCCGCAGGCGCCCCTTGGGTTCCGGCGCGCCGACCTTGCCGGCGGTCATCAGCTTGCAACGGGCGATTCGCAGGTCCAGCGGCTCGTACAAGCCCTGGCCGCCGTATTCCATCAACACGTCTTTACCGGCAACGCCCAGGTCGGCGGCGCCATGTTCAACGTAGGTCGGCACATCGGTGGCACGCACGATCAGCAAGCGCACATCGGCCTGGGTCGTGGGGATGATCAGCTTGCGGCTTTTGTCCGGATTCTCGGTCGGCACGATGCCCGCTTCAGCCAGAAGCGGCAAAGTGTCATCAAGGATGCGGCCCTTGGACAGTGCGATGGTCAACATGGGAAACGTCAGTCCTTATCAAGGTACTCATGTCCGGTCGCAAGCGGCGCCGGACACTTATCGAGAATGCGACATCCTCGACCTGTAACGAAATCAACGGGCGCATCCTTGCGCCCATGCAGCAACAACTAGCCTGGAACGCGACGGATCTTGGCACCCAGCATCTGCAGCTTCTCTTCGATGCACTCGTAGCCACGGTCAATGTGGTAGATGCGGTCGATCAGCGTGTCGCCTTCGGCGATCAGTGCCGAGATCACCAGGCTGGCCGAGGCCCGCAGGTCGGTCGCCATGACAGGCGCGCCCTTGAGCTTCTCGTTACCGGTGACGATGGCGGTGTTGCCTTCCACCTGAATCTTGGCGCCCATGCGGTGCAATTCATACACGTGCATGAAACGGTTTTCGAAAATCGTCTCGATCACCGCGCCGGTGCCTTCGGCAATGGCGTTGAGGGAGATGAACTGGGCCTGCATGTCGGTCGGGAACGCCGGGTACGGAGCGGTCCGCACGTTCACGGCTTTAGGCCGCTTGCCGTGCATGTTCACTTCGATCCAGTCTTCACCGCAGGTCACCTCGGCGCCGGCTTCCTTGAGTTTTTCCAGGACAGCTTCAAGGATGGTCGGATCGGTGTCCTTGACCTTGACGCGGCCGCCGGTGACGGCAGCGGCTACCAGGTAGGTACCGGTCTCGATCCGGTCCGGCATCACCTTGTAAGTGGCAGAATGCAGGCGCTCAACGCCATCGATGGTGATGGTGTCGGTGCCTGCGCCGCTGATCCTGGCACCCATGGCGATCAGGAAGTTCGCCAGGTCGACGACCTCGGGCTCACGGGCGGCGTTCTGCAGTACACTGCGGCCTTTGGCCAGCGCGGCGGCCATCATGATGTTCTCGGTACCGGTCACACTCACCGTGTCGAAGAAGAAGTGTGCACCGCGCAGGCCACCCTCAGGGGCCTTGGCCTTGATGTAACCGCCTTCGACGTCGATGACCGCGCCCATGGCTTCCAGCCCACGGATGTGCAGGTCCACCGGACGTGAACCGATGGCGCAACCGCCCGGCAAGGCGACTTCGGCCTCACCGAAACGGGCAACCATCGGGCCCAGTACCAGGATCGACGCACGCATGGTCTTCACCAGTTCGTACGGGGCGACCAGGGTCTTGATGGTGCGCGGGTCGATTTCGACGCTGAGCTTCTCGTCGATGACAGGCTCGATGCCCATGCGGCCGAACAGCTCGATCATCGTGGTAATGTCGTGCAGGTGCGGCAGGTTGGCCACGGTCACCGGACCGTCGCACAGCAAGGTTGCGGCCAGGATCGGCAGGGCGGAGTTCTTTGCCCCGGAAATACGGATTTCGCCATCAAGACGAACGCCGCCGGTAATAATCAGTTTATCCATTGGAATCTCGACGCCCTTGGGCTCAGGTGCGCTCGGCCCAGGCCGCGCGGCTGAAAAATTTCATAGTGACCGCGTGGATGCTGCCATCGGCGATCCATGGGTTCAAATGGGCATAGATGCTCTGCTGACGCTTCACCGGGCTCAACGCCGCCAGTTCATCGCTGATAACGTTCAACTGGAAATTGCAGCCTTCGCCCTCAACTTCCACCTGCGTACCTAGCAGCTTTCCTTCAAGAAAGTGCTTCACTTCGTAAGCCTGCATGCTCAACCTCAATCGGCGCCCAGTGCGCGCGGGTCGCACATCATACAAAAAAGCCCCGCGCCTGCGAACCCCGCGAAGCCGGACTCTGACGGGGGGCTTGTTTCAAAGGGTACGGCTCAGGAATTTACCAGCAACTCGGTCAGTTCACTGACCTGGGCGATCTCACGCATGTCATCGGGCATGTTACGAATGCTCCAGGCCTTGCCGGCCGCCTGGGCGTCCCGCATGAAGCACAGCAGCAGGGACAGCCCGACACTGCTGGACTTGTGCACCGCCGAGCAGTCGATAACCAGCTCGGCGGCGCTGGCGGACCTGATCAGCGCCTGACCCTGCTTGCGCAGGGCCGGACCGGTGCGGTAATCCAGCACACCGCTGAGCAGCAATTCGCCCCCCTCGCCCAGACGGACGGCAGACTCGCTTACCGTCTCGTTCATTGTTCCTGCTTCTCTTTGGCTTCTTCGGCCACTTCCTTGGCCTTGGCGACTTCACCGGCCCAACCATTGATGGTCTTGTCCAGGTCGTTGCCATTGCGCTGCATCGCGTCGGCGAACTGGTCGCGGAACAGCTTGCCGATGTTGATGCCGTTGATGATCACATTACGCACCTTCCACTCGCCGTTCAGCTTCTCGAGCGTGTACGACACCGGGTAGATCGCGCCGTTGTTACCCTTGACCTGCATGTCGACGCTGGTGCGGGTACCACTTTCATCCTTGGCCGGCGAAACGGTGATGCCCTGGTTGTTGTATTCGAGCAGGGCGTTGCCATAGAACTGCATCAGGCTGCGCTTGAAGTTTTCCTGGAAGCGGGTCATCTGCTCCGGGGTCGCCTTGCGCGAGTACTTCACGGTCATGATGCTGCGGGAGATACCGTCGGCGTCCACCACGGGACCGACGATACCGTTGAGCGCGTCATAGAAGGCGCCAGGGTCCTGCTTGTATTTCTCCTTGTTGGCAGAAAGGTCGGCCAACAACCGGTTCGTGGTGTCCTGGATGATGTCGTGCGCCGAAGGCGCCGCCACGGCGTTGGCTATCAGCGGCAGGGACGCCAGCAGGACCAACAGGGTGCGTCGCAGGATAGAAATCATCGAAAGCTCCTTATTTAGCGTCTTTGCTAACAGTATTGAGCAGGAATTTCCCGATCAGGTCCTCGAGCACCAACGACGATTGCGTATCGTGGATGGTGCCACCATCCTTGAGCAGGGTTTCCTCCCCGCCCACGCTGATACCGATGTATTTCTCGCCCAGCAGACCGGCAGTGAGGATGGATGCAGTGGAGTCGGTCGGCAGGTTATCCACCCGTTTTTCCAGCTGCAGCGTCACCCGGCCGGTGAACGTGTCGCGGTCCAGATCGATTGCCGTGACTTTGCCGATGGTCACACCGGCCATGGTCACTTTGGCTCTGACCGTCAAACCGGCGATATTGTCAAAATAAGCATAGAGTTTATAGGTATCGGTGTTGGCGGTCGGCGCCAGGCCACTGACCCGCAGGGCCAGCAGCAGCAAAGCCAGGATGCCAGCCAGCAGGAAAAGGCCGACACCGATTTCCAGGGTGCGGTTTTGCATCAGAAATCTCCAAACATCAAGGCGGTCAGAATAAAGTCAAGGCCCAGGACGGCCAGCGAGGCGTACACCACGGTCTTGGTTGTGGCACGGCTGATCCCCTCTGACGTGGGCTCACAGTCATAGCCTTGAAACACGGCGATCCAGGTCACCACGAAGGCGAATACGGCGCTCTTGATGATGCCGTTGAGCACATCGTCGAGAAAATCGACGCTGTTCTGCATATTGGACCAGTAGGAACCTTCGTAGACCCCCAACCAGTCGACAGCCACCCACGAGCCTCCCCAGATCCCGACGACGCTGAAGATCATTGCCAGCACCGGCAGGGAAATGAAACCGGCCCAGAGGCGTGGGGCAATGATGTACTTGAGCGGGTCGACACCGATCATTTCCAGGCTGGACAGCTGCTCGGTGGATTTCATGTTGCCGATCTCGGCCGTCAGCGCCGAACCCGCGCGTCCGGCGAACAGCAACGCGGTGACCACGGGACCCAGCTCACGCAACAGCGTCAGGGAAACCATCTGCCCGACCGCTTGCTCGGACCCATAGCTGGACAGGATGTTGAAACCCTGCAGCGCCAATACCATGCCGATGAAGATCCCGGAGACCACGATGATCACCAGGGACATCACGCCCACCGAATGCAATTGCTTGACCAGCAGGCCGAAACCACCGCCCGTCGCGTTGCGACCGAGCAGAGCATGGACCAGGAACAGCGTCGAGCGACCCAGTACCGCCAGCACGTCGATACCGGAGTGGCCGAACAGGCGAATTCTTTCTATCAGTGATTTCTTGCGCATCAGCGCTTCCCCAGCAGATCGGTACGGTAATCCGTGGCCGGAAAATGGAACGCCACCGGGCCGTCCGCATCGCCCTTCATGAATTGGCGAATGCGGGGATTGTCCGATTCCTTCAGCTCTTGAGGCGTACCCTGCCCCAGCACCTGCCCATCGCCCACCACATAGATGTAGTCGGCGATGCTGGCGGTTTCGGCCAGGTCATGGGATACCACGATGCTGGTGATGCCCAGCGCATCGTTGAGCAGGCGGATCAGGCGCACGAGCACGCCCATGGCAATGGGGTCCTGCCCGACGAAGGGCTCGTCGTACATGAGGATCTTCGGGTCGAGGGCAATCGCCCGCGCCAGTGCGACACGGCGCTTCATGCCGCCGGACAGTTCGTCCGGCATCAGATCGAGGGCGCCACGCAACCCGACCGCCTGCAACTTGAGCAGGACGATGTCGCGGATCATTTCTTCCGGCAGGTCGGTGTGGACCCGCAGGGGAAAGGCCACGTTTTCGAACACATCCAGGTCGGTGAACAGCGCACCGCTCTGGAACAGTACGCCCATGTTCTTGCGCGCATCGAACAGGTCACTGCGCGACAATGTCGGAATATTCTGGCCGTTGACCCAGACTTCGCCGGCGCTGGGGCGCAACTGGGCCCCCATCAGGCGCAGCAGCGTGGTCTTCCCGCACCCGGAAGGTCCCATGATGCCGGTGACCTTGCCGCGCGGGATGCGAATATCGATATTGTTGAAAATGCTGCGCGTCCCTCGCTTGAAGGACAGCCCCTTCAGCTCGACCGCGTAGGCGTTGTCGGCACTCATCTAAACTCCTTGCGATGCAGCCTCAGATCCGGATGCCTGGCCAGTCGGCCAAATGTCGCGACTGCCGGGCATCCGAACCGGCGGCGAACTATATCACTGCAACGGTCGGGCGCCCAAGGGTTACCCCCCTCCGGTTAAGCGTGGATTAAGGTAAAAGCCCCGGTTTTATGGCGAACCTTGCGAGGCGTTCACACAAAGCATGACGAACTAGCGTGAGGGAATTGTTCATTGCCGCTATAATCGCCGCCTTTTCATCGGGCTATACGATTTCTGACATGAGCCAATCCAGCGACCTGATTCAATCGGCACAACGTACCATCCGCCTCGAGCTCGAAGCCGTGCAAGGCTTGCTGCCTCATATCGACGCTGATTTCGTACGCGCCTGCGAGATGATTCTGGCCAGCAAGGGCCGCGTCGTCGTAGTGGGCATGGGCAAGTCCGGGCACATCGGCAACAAGATCGCCGCGACCCTGGCCAGCACGGGCACCACGGCATTTTTCGTCCACCCTGCCGAGGCCAGCCATGGCGACATGGGCATGATCACCCGGGACGATGTCATCCTGGCCCTGTCCAACTCGGGCTCGACCAACGAAATCCTCACGCTGTTGCCGCTGATCAAGCGTCTTGGCATCCGGATGATCAGCATCACCGGAAATCCGGACTCCCCCCTGGCCAAGGCCGCCGAAGTGAATCTCAACGTGCATGTCGAGCACGAAGCCTGCCCGCTGAACCTCGCCCCGACCTCGTCCACCACCGCGGCCCTGGTCATGGGCGACGCCCTCGCCGTGGCGCTGCTGGAGGCCAGGGGGTTCACCGCCGAGGATTTCGCTTTTTCCCATCCCGGTGGCGCCCTGGGTCGCCGCCTGTTGCTGAAAGTCGAAAACGTGATGCACGCCGGCGAAGAGTTGCCGCACGTCCAGCGAGGCACGCTACTCAAGGATGCCCTCATGGAAATGACCCGCAAGGGACTGGGCATGACAGTGATTCTCGAAGCCGACGGCAAACTCGCCGGTATCTTCACCGACGGCGACCTGCGCCGCACCCTCGACCGCCCCATCGACATCCGCAATGCAACCATCGACGAAGTCATGACCCTTCATGGCAAGACGGCCCGCGCCGACATGCTCGCCGCCGAAGCCTTGAAAATCATGGAAGACCACAGGATCAACGCACTGGTGGTGGTGGATGACGAGGACCGCCCGATCGGCGCCTTCAACCTGTCCGACCTGCTGCGCGCCGGAGTAATGTGATGACGACCGACCTGCTGCTACGAGGCAAAGATATCAAGCTCGCCGTTTTCGACGTTGACGGCGTACTCACCGATGGCCGCCTGTACTTCCTTGAAGACGGCAGCGAATTCAAGACTTTCAACACGCTCGACGGCCAGGGCATCAAGATGCTGATGGCCGCCGGCGTACAGACCGCCATCATCAGCGGTCGCAAGACTCCCGTGGTCGAGCGACGCGCGAAGAACCTCGGCATTCCTCATCTATACCAGGGACGCGAGGACAAACTGGTGGTACTGGACGAGCTTCTGGGCCAGCTCAATCTAAGCTACGAACAGGTCGCCTACCTGGGTGACGACCTGCCGGACCTGCCGGTGATCCGCCGTGTCGGCCTGGGCATGGCGGTGGCCAACGCCGCCGGTTTCGTGCGCGAGCACGCCCACGGCGTCACCACGGCACGAGGCGGCGAAGGCGCGGCCCGTGAATTCTGCGAACTGATCCTGCGCGCCCAGGGCCGCCTCGAAGCGGCCAACGCCGCGTACCTGTGAGCCATTTATGCTGAGCAAGAAGATTCGCACCATTGTGGTGTTCGGCTGTATCGCAGCGATTTTCGCGGCGGTAGGCTATTGGAACATCAGTCCGGAACGCTTTCTCGACCGGCCTGCGGCCCAGGTCGAAGAGAAGATAGACTGGTACGCGACCAATACGCACACCCTGCAGTACCTGCCCGACGGCAAGGTGCAGTACGAAATGACGGCCGACAAGGTCGATCATGTGAAGGCCACCGACATCACGCTGGTGACCACGCCGGACCTGAACATGTTTCGTGGCACCGATTTCCCGTGGCATGTGCAGAGCAAGCACGCCGAAGTCAATTCCGGTGGCACCGAAGTGGAGCTCATCGACTCGGTACGCGTGGCCCGCACCGACGAGAAAAACCGTACAACCATCATCACCACAAGTCGCATGACCGTGTTCCCGCAGCAAGAATATGCGCAGACCGAGCAACCCGTTAGAATCGACGGCGCCGGCGGTGTATCGACCGGCACGGGAATGAAAGCGTATCTGAAGGAAAGCAGGATACACCTGCTATCGAACGTAAGAGGACAGTATGAAGCTCGCTAAAACCCTCCCTATTTTGCTCAGTCTGGGCGCAGCACTGGGAAGCGCGAGCGCCTGGTCCCTCCCCAACGACCGCGACCAGCCTATCCGCATCCAGGCCGACGACGCTCAGCTGGACGACAAGAACGGCGTGGCTACCTATAAAGGTGACGTGATCATCACCCAGGGCTCGATGAAGGTGACCGGCAATACCGTGACCATCACCCGCACCCAGTCCGGCGACATCGACGTGGTGACCTCGGTGGGCAACCTGGCCTACTTCGAGCAACTGCAGACGGCTGGCGACACCAAACCCGTCCAGGGCTACGGCGTGACCATCCAGTATCACGCCTCCCAGGACCGCGTTGTGCTGATCGACCGCGCCAAGGTCATCGACAAGGACAACAACGTCACCCAGGGCGAAAAAATCGTCTACGACACCAACAAGAAACTCGCCAGCGCCGGTCGCGCCACCGGCAGCAAGGTGACCGAGCAGCGCCCACGGATCGACATGGTCATCCAGCCGAAAAAGAAAACCGAGCAGAAGGCCCAGTAATGGCAACTCTGAAAGCTCAGCACCTGGCCAAGAGCTACAAGGGCCGCCAGGTCGTGCGTGATGTCAGCCTGTCCATCGACAGCGGTCAGATCGTCGGCCTGCTCGGCCCCAACGGCGCGGGTAAAACCACCTGTTTCTACATGATCGTCGGCCTGGTACAGGCCGATCAGGGCCGCGTACTGATCGACGACCTGGACGTCAGCCACCAGCCCATGCATGGGCGGGCGAAAGCCGGCATCGGCTACCTGCCCCAGGAAGCATCGATCTTCCGCAAGCTGTCGGTGGCCGACAACATCATGGCGATCCTCGAAACCCGCAAGGATCTCGACAAAGCCGGCCGCCGCCAGGAGCTGGAAAGCCTGCTGCAGGAATTCCACATCAGTCATATCCGCGACAACCTGGGCATGAGCCTGTCCGGCGGCGAACGACGTCGAGTGGAAATCGCACGGGCCCTGGCCACCGCGCCGAAATTCATCCTGCTCGACGAACCGTTCGCCGGCGTGGACCCGATCTCGGTAGGTGACATCAAGCAGATCATTCACCACCTCAAGGCCAAGGGGATCGGCGTGCTGATCACCGACCACAACGTGCGTGAGACCCTGGACATCTGCGAAACCGCCTACATCGTCAATGACGGACAACTGATCGCCGAAGGCGACGCGGCGACCATCCTGGCCAATGAACTGGTCAAGGAAGTCTATCTGGGTCATGAGTTCCGCTTGTAGGCCTAACGTGTTTGGTAAATTGGCCCGGCACCGCTAATTTTATTGCTAGGCAAACACTTCAGTTTCAGGCATATAATTTGCTTAAGGTTTGGCGCTCCGGCGCCATGTAGTGGATGGCGCATGTGCGCCGGCGAATAAGGTGTTAAGCCCCTGCCATGAAACCATCGCTAGTCTTGAGAATGGGCCAGCAGCTGACGATGACGCCGCAGCTGCAACAGGCCATCCGCTTGCTCCAATTGTCGACCCTGGACCTGCAACAGGAAATCCAGGAGGCCCTGGAATCCAACCCGATGCTCGAGCGCCAGGAAGAAGGCGACGACTTCGATAACACCGATCCGCTGGCCGACAACATCGAGCAGAAAACCAGTACCGAGATCCAGGAACCGTCCTATCAGGAACAGTCCGCCCCGACAGTGGACAATCTGGAGGATGGCGAATGGAACGAACGCATTCCCAGCGACCTGCCTGTGGACACCGCTTGGGAAGACGTCTACCAGACCAGTGCCAGCAGCCTGCCCACCGGCGATGACGACGAGTGGGACTTCACCACCCGCACGTCCGCCGGCGAGAGCCTGCAAAGCCACCTGTTGTGGCAGTTGAACCTGGCACCGATGTCGGACACCGATCGCCTGATCGCGGTGACCTTGATCGACTGCATCAACAACCAGGGCTACCTGGACGAAACCCTCGAAGAGATCCTGGAAGCCTTCGATCCCGAGCTGGACATCGAGCTGGACGAGATCGAAGCCGTCCTGCACCGCATCCAGCAGTTCGAGCCGGCCGGCATCGGCGCCCGCAGCCTCGGCGAGTGTCTGCTGCTGCAACTGCGCCAGTTGCCCGCCAAGACGCCCTGGCTGGCCGAAGCCAAACGGCTGGTTACCGACTACATCGACCTGTTGGGCGGTCGCGACTACAGCCAGCTGATGCGGCGCATGAAACTCAAGGAAGATGAACTGCGCCAGGTGATCGAACTGGTCCAGAGCCTCAACCCACGGCCGGGCTCGCAGATCGAGGCCACCGAACCCGAATACGTGGTCCCCGACGTGATCGTGCGCAAACACAACGATCGCTGGCTGGTGGAGCTGAACCAGGAAGCGGTCCCCAAGTTGCGGGTCAATGCCCAGTACGCAGGGTTTGTAAAGCGCGCCGACACCAGCGCCGATAACACCTTCATGCGCAACCAGCTGCAAGAAGCTCGCTGGTTCATCAAGAGTCTGCAAAGCCGTAACGAAACCCTGATGAAAGTCGCCACCCAGATCGTCGAGCATCAGCGCGGTTTCCTGGAGTACGGCGACGAAGCCATGAAGCCGTTGGTCCTGCATGACATCGCCGAGGCGGTGGGCATGCACGAATCGACGATTTCCCGGGTCACCACCCAGAAATTCATGCATACCCCGCGGGGCATCTATGAATTGAAATACTTTTTCTCCAGCCACGTCAGTACCTCCGAAGGCGGCGAATGCTCGTCCACGGCCATCCGCGCGATCATCAAAAAACTGGTGGCGGCGGAAAATCAGAAAAAGCCGTTGAGCGACAGCAAGATCGCTGGTTTACTGGAGGCACAAGGCATTCAGGTGGCCCGCCGTACCGTCGCCAAATACCGTGAATCCCTAGGGATCGCGCCTTCGAGCGAACGCAAGCGGTTGATGTAACAGGCCACGCCACAGCGTTCCAGTGGCAGGTATTTCTGCCTGCCGCTTTATGCACTGGCAACGAAGGAGAAGCTGTATGCAAGTCAACATCAGTGGACACCAACTGGAAGTGACCGAACCTCTACGTCAATACGTCGGCGAAAAACTCGACCGACTGGAGAGGCATTTCGACAAGATCACCAACGTTCAAGTCATCATGACCGTCGAAAAGCTGCTGCAGAAAATCGAAGCCACGTTGCATATACCCGGTGGAGAAGTGGTCGCCAACGCCTCGCATGAAGACATGTATGCCGCGATTGACCTGCTGACCGACAAACTGGATCGCCAACTCAAAAAGCATAAGGAAAAGACCCAGAGCCTCCTCCAGGGCGCGACCGGTCGTTAATCCCCCCAATCCATGATCCGACTAGAAACCATCCTGACCCCCGGCCGTTCCCAGGTGAACGCGCCGGGTGGCAGTAAAAAGAAAGCCCTCGAACAGATTGCGAACCTGATTCACCGCGAGGTCGGGGATCTGGAAATGCAGGACGTCTTCGAGGCCCTCGTTGCCCGCGAGAAGCTCGGTTCCACCGGCTTTGGCAACGGCATCGCCATTCCCCATTGCCGCCTCAAGGGCTGTACCGCACCGATCAGTGCGCTGTTGCACCTTGAAGCCCCTATAGATTTCGACGCCATCGACGGCGCCCCGGTCGACCTGCTGTTCGTATTGCTGGTCCCGGAAGCAGCCACCGATGCACACCTTGAACTGCTACGCCAGATCGCCAGCATGCTGGACCGCAAGGAAGTTCGCGACAGACTGCGCAGCGCATCGAGTAACGAAGCCTTGTATCAGGTTGTCCTGGACGAACAGAACGGTCATTAAACATGCGCCTGATCATCGTCAGTGGCCGCTCCGGCTCCGGGAAGAGTACAGCCCTCAATGTACTCGAAGACAACGGCTATTATTGCATCGACAACCTGCCGGCAGGCCTGCTGCCGGAGCTGGCCGAGCGCGCCCTGATCCATACCGAGCTGGCGCAACCGCTGGTGGCGGTTTCCATCGACGCACGCAATCTGCCCAGCCACCTGTCGCGGTTTCCCGAACTGCTCGCCGAGGTACGCAGCAAGCACATCCAATGCGATGTGCTGTACCTGGACGCCGATGAAGAAACATTGCTCAAGCGCTTTTCCGAAACCCGTCGCCGCCACCCGCTGAGCAATGCCAGTCGCTCCCTGGCCGAAGCCATCCACGACGAAAGCCAGTTGCTGGGGCCGATCGCCGACCTGGCGGACTTGAAGCTCAATACCACGCACCTGAACCTTTACCAGTTGCATGACACCATCAAATTACGTCTGCTGAACCAGCCCGAACCGGGCACGGCGTTCCTGCTGGAGTCGTTCGGGTTCAAGCGCGGCATGCCAGTGGATGCCGATCTGGTGTTCGATGTGCGCTGCCTGCCCAACCCGTATTGGAAGCCGGAACTGCGCGACCAGTCCGGGCTTGATCAGCCAGTGATCGACTACCTGGCGGCCCAGCCGGATGTCGAGGAGATGTTCCAGGACATTTCCGCCTACCTGCTCAAATGGCTGCCCCGCTTCGCCGCGAGCAATCGCGCCTATGTCACCATCGCCATCGGCTGTACCGGTGGTCATCATCGTTCCGTCTACCTGACTGAGCGCCTGGGTCGCCTCCTGCAGCCCTCCCTGAAGAATGTCCAGGTTCGCCACCGCGACCTCAGCTAAAGGATTCACATCGCGATGCCAGCTCAGGAAATTGAAATCATTAACAAACTGGGTTTGCATGCCCGCGCGTCAGCCAAGTTCGTGGGTGTAGCGGGTAGATTTCCTGGCACCGAGATCAGAGTCGGACGTACGAAAGATGCCACGATCGACGGCAAGAGCATCATGGCAATGATGATGCTCGCCGCTGGCAAGGGCACCACGATCTACCTGGAAACCAAAGGCGAAGAGGAGCAGGAAGCGATGGATGCGCTGGTGGCCTTGATCAACAATTATTTCGACGAAGGCGAATAACCTCTGTGGCGAGGGGATTTATCCCCTCGCCACAGATTGATCCCTGCGCCGCAGATTCTCCCTGTCACGCCAATGCCGTATCCAGCACCATCATCAAGCAAAAACCCACCAACAACCCCAGGCTCGCCAGTTTCTCGTGACCATTGCGGCGGGATTCGGGAATGACCTCGTGGGTCACCACCAGCAGCATCGCCCCAGCCGCCAACGCCAGGCCCAGGGGCAAGAGCATCTCGGCCAGGCTCACCAACCAAGCGCACAGCAGCGCAAACACGGGCTCGACCAGCCCTGACGCCGCACCAATCAAGAACGCCTTGACCCGCGACATGCCCGCCGTGGCCAGCACCAGCGCGATCACCAGCCCTTCCGGGACATCCTGCAAGGCGATGCCCATCGCCAGGCTGTCGGCATCGGGCATGCCGCCCCCGGCCGACACGCCCACCGCCATGCCTTCTGGAATGTTGTGGGCGATGATGGCGAACACGAACAACCAGATCCGCGGCGCGATGATCGGACGTCCTGGTGCTGCCACCAGCCTCTCGGGGCTGGCCGAAACCTTGCGGTCCACCAAGTACAGCCCGAACGCCCCCGACAGAATGCCAAAGCAGATAAGGCCACTGGCGGCCCAGGGCGTGAATCCCAATTGCTCCGCTGCGGCAATGCCCGGCACGATCAGCGAAAACGCCGTGGCAGCGAGCATCACCCCGGCACCGAAGCCCAGTAGCGAATCGCTCACAGCCTGGGGCATGCGCCGGATGACCAGCACCGGCACGGCTCCCAGCGCGGTGCCCAAGGCGCAGAGTCCACCGCCTTGAAGGGCCCGCAGCAGCCTGGGCTCCAGGCCCAGCCACGCCAAGCCATGGGCCGCCAACAACGTCATCCCGGTCAACACCAGCAATGACCCCAAGGCATAGCGGAACATCCGTCCGCTTCCAATCGCCAGTGTTTGAGTATTCATAGTCAGCCTTGGAAGGTGTTCATGAAGGACTCGACGCCAGCGCCGCCTGATAGCGTCGGGCGACTTCAGGCCAATTGATCACGTTGTAGAAAGCGTTGATGTATTCGGGGCGACGGTTCTGGTACAGCAGGTAATAGGCGTGCTCCCACACGTCCAGGCCCAGGATCGGCGTATTGCCGTTCATCAGCGGGCTGTCCTGGTTGGCGCTGCTCTCCACCACCAGGGTCTTGCGCGGGGTCACGCTCAGCCAGGCCCAGCCGCTGCCGAATCGGCTCAGCGCTGCCTTGGTGAACGCTTCCTTGAATCGCTCCAGGCCCCCCAGTTGTGTCTCGATGGCTGCGCCAAGCGCACCGTCCGGTTGACCGCCGCCCTCGGGGGACATCACTTCCCAGAACAAGGAATGATTGGCATGGCCGCCGCCCTGATTGATTACCGCCGCCCGCAGGTTCTGCGGCAACTGCTCCACGCTGGCCACCAGTTTTTCGATGGGCCATTGGGCGTACTCGCTGCCCTCCACCGCGGCGTTGAGGTTATTGATATAGGTCTGGTGGTGTTTCGTGTAGTGGATTTCCATGGTTTTCGCATCGATGTGCGGTTCCAGGGCATCGTAGGCGTAGGGCAGCGCAGGCAAGGTAAAAGCCATTTTCAATGAACTCCATAATGAAGAGGGGCATTGCGGTGCAAGGGTGATGTGTCTTTGCTGTGGAGCAGCCGTTGGGTGCGGGGGTACTCGCCATGCTCACTGATGAAACCCAGCAATTCGACATAAGTCCTGTGGCTCTGGCGCATCGCGGCCGCACGCAGGGCCGCCGGCATGCGCTCGTCCTGCAGGGTCTGCAGCAACCGTTGATGGATGGCGCACAAGTATTCGGCGCTTTCCTCTGGCTGGTTCAGGCGCAGGTGCAAGTCCGCCAGATTGTGGTGGGAGACGACGCAGGCGGCCACGGCCTCATCGGCGTCAGGCCAGCGTTCATAAAGCACCTGCGCCAGGGCCAGGGCTTGCAGGTAGGCTTCGCGGGCATCCACCAGTTCGCCAAGCATGAAATGACGATTGGCTCGTTCGATCGTGCGTTTCCAGTGCTCCATGATGAGTCCTCCACACAGGGATCGGAATTACACACCACCCGCCGTGAGCTTCTCGGGGTCCAGCAAGACCTCCAGTTCGCTACGCAACAGGTTGGTGTGTTCCAGGGCGACATCGATCACCGGGCGGCCTTGTTGATAAGCCGTCTTGGCGATTTGCGCGGCTTTCTGGTAACCGATGATCGGGTTCAGTGCTGTAACCAGGATCGGGTTGCGCGACAGCGCCTCCTTGAGCCTGGCCTCGTTGACCTTGAAGGTGGCAATGGCCTTGTCCGCCAGCAACCGGCTGACATTGGCCATCAAGGCCATGCTGCTCAGCAGGTTCTGGGCGATGATCGGCAACATCACGTTCAGTTCGAAGTTGCCCGACTGGCCGGCCACGGTGATCACCGTGTCGTTGCCGATCACCTGGGTCGCGACCATCGCGGTGGCTTCCGGGATCACTGGGTTGACCTTGCCGGGCATGATGGAGGATCCCGGCTGCAAGCCCTCCAGCTCGATCTCACCCAGGCCAGCCAGGGGCCCGGAATTCATCCAGCGCAAGTCGTTGGCGATTTTCATCAACGACACCGCCGTGGTCTTGAGTTGCCCGGAAACCGCCACCGCGGTGTCCTGGGAACCGATCAGGGCGAAGAGGTTCTTGCCAGGGGTGAATTGCACCTGAGTCAGCAGGGTCAGCTGCTGGCTGAACAGCTCGGCGAAGCGAGGGTGGGCATTGACCCCGGTACCCACCGCCGTGCCCCCCTGGGCCAAGGCCTGCAGGCTTGGCAGCAGGTCCTGCAAATGGCCGATATTGGCTTTCAACTGCTGCGCCCATCCCTCCAGCACCTGGCTCAGGCGGACCGGCATCGCATCCATCAGGTGGGTACGACCGGTCTTGATGAACGGATGAACCTCCATCGCCTTGTGCTCGATCACCTGTACCAGATGTGTCAGCGCCGGCAACAACTGCTCATGCAAGGCCAGTGCGGCGCTGACATGAATGCAGGTGGGGATGATGTCGTTACTGCTCTGCCCACAGTTGACGTGGTCGTTCGGGTTGACCGTCTCTCCCAGCAACCGGCTGGCGAGGGTGGCGATCACTTCGTTGGCGTTCATGTTCGAACTGGTGCCGGAGCCGGTCTGGAAGATATCCACCGGGAAGTGATCCATGAAAGGACCTTCGAGCAGCCCTTGCGCCGCATCGACAATGGCTTTGCCCTGAGCCGCGCTGATCTGCCCCAGTTCCACGTTGGCCTGGGCAGCGGCGGCCTTGGCCAGGATCAGTGCGCGAATGAACGGCGCCGGCATGCGCTGGCCGCTGACGGGGAAGTTATCCACGGCACGCTGGGTCTGCGCGCCGTACAGGGCATCTGCCGGGACGTGGAGCTCGCCCATGCTGTCGCGTTCGATACGGGTATTACTCATCGGGAAATCCTTGTACCGGTTCATTAAGAGAGAGGGAGGGAGCCAGGACGCAGGTCGCCAGCGCCCAGGCATGGCTCTGCCAACGCCTGAGGCGGCATTGGCAGAGTGATTGTCGTTCGAGATCGCGCAATGGCCGCCAGGCCTGATCGAGACAGAGCGCCCGCCAGTGCCAGGGCAGCGCGATATCCGAGGCGGTGTCGAGCAGCAAGCGAAAGGCCGTTTCGCCGATCATCCATGGCGAAGTGGCGGTACAGCAGGCCAGATAGCGCCCTTCGGCCAGATAGTGCTCGATCAACCGCGGTTCGTCCGGGTTCATCGCACATCGGATCTGACGACTCATCCAGCGCCAGCTTTCAAGGTAAGGCTGTTCGTGCAAGGCAGGACTCATGACCGGGGCTCAATCGGCGAATGAGATTCATTATTAGATGATAATAAGAAGCAACACAAGCCTTGGGAGAGACACATTGTGCCGAGGAGAGTCCATGTCCTTGGGCCAAATAGGGTCAAGCGGAAACAAAAAAGGCGCGTCACCCGCTAGGATGACGCGCCGTCCTTATTGCGATGGCAGGTCAGCTGCCCGCCACCGTCATCCGCTCGATCAGCACAGAACCGGTGCGGATGTTGCTGCGCAGTTCCAGGTCGTTACCCACGGCCAGGATCTGCTTGAACATGTCGCGCATGTTGCCGGCGATGGTCACTTCCTGGACCGGGAACTGGATCTCGCCATTTTCGACCCAGAACCCCGCCGCGCCACGGGAGTAGTCCCCGGTCACCATGTTCAGGCCATGGCCCATCAGTTCGGTCACCAGCAACCCGCGGCCCATGCGGCGCAACAAGGCGGCCTGATCCTCTTCGCCATGGCTCACGAACAGGTTATGCACGCCGCCGGCATTGGCGGTGCTCGGCATGCCCAGTTTGCGGCCCGAATAGGTGCCGAGAATGTAGGACACCAGCTCCCCCTTCTCCACGAACGGTTTGGCATAGGTCGCCAGCCCATCGCCGTCGAAGGCCGAACTGCCCATGGCCCGCATCAGGTGCGGACGTTCATCGATCGTCATCCATTCCGGGAACAATTTCTGTCCCAGCGCCCCCTCCAGGAACGAAGACTTGCGATACAGGTTGCCACCAGACACCGCCGACAGGAAGCTACCGAACAGCCCGCCGGCCAGCTCGGCGGCAAACAATACCGGCACTTCGCAGGTGGGTACCGGACGAGCGCCCAGACGACTGGCCGCTCGCTGAGCGGCTTTCTGGCCGATGCTCACCGGATCCGCCAACAAGTTGCCCTGACGGTTCACGTCATACCAATAGTCGCGCTGCATCTGGCCGTCGGCTTCGGCAATCATCACGCAGCTGAGGCTGTGACGGGTCGAGGCATAACCACCGATAAAACCGTGACTGTTGCCGTACACCCGGCAACCTTGATGAGTATTGAGCGTCGCGCCATCGGCGTTCTTGATTCGGCTGTCGGCGTCGAACGCCGCCGCCTCGCAGCGCAATGCCTGCTCGATGGCCTGTTCGGGCGTAATGTCCCAGGCGTGGAACAGGTCGAAATCCGGCTGTTGCTTGCACATCAGCGCGGCATCGGCCAGGCCCGAAGCTTCATCTTCGGACGTGTGTTTGGCGATCGCCAACGCTGCGGCGACGGTTTCACGAATGGCATCGGGGCCACTGGCCGACGTGCTGGCCGAACCCTTGCGCTGCCCCACATACAAGGTGATACCAAACCCTTGGTCGCGGTTGAATTCGACGGTTTCCACCTCGCGCTGGCGCACCGACGTCGACAGGCCCTGCTCCAGGGATACTGCCACTTCGCAGGCACTGGCGCCCTGTCGCCGGGCTTCGGCGAGGATCTGCTCGACTTGTTCCTGCAGTGCCGGCAACGCTTGCGGACCGACGCTCTGAACTGCACTCATGGTGTTCTCCACTCAAATTCTGCTTTCGGTCGGGGCCTGCGGGAAAAGTGCCTGCGCGACTTTTCATACAAACCCTTGGCCTTCTAGCGACCGGGCCGGACAAGCGGCCCCCGACTGGTTATCATGGCGGCGTTTCTTTGCGGACTGCCCCCATGGTTGATTCTTACGACGACTCCCTCTACGAGGGTGAAAAAAGCAAATCCCAGGTCAAACGCGAGCTGCATGCTCTGGTTGACCTTGGCGAGCGCCTGACGACACTCAAGCCCGACTTGCTGGCCAAACTGCCCCTGACCGACGCCTTGCGCCGGGCCCTGGCCGATGCGCCCAAGCACACCGCGAACATCGCGCGTAAACGGCACCTGCAGTTCATCGGCAAACTGATGCGCGATCAGGACACCAGCGCCATCCTGGTTTTGCTCGATCAACTCGATGCCTCCACCCGACAGTACAACGAACGCTTCCACAATCTGGAACGCTGGCGCGATCGCTTGATCGCAGGCGATGACGGCACCCTGGAAAAATTCGTCATCGACTACCCGGAGGCTGATCGCCAGCAACTGCGCTCCCTGATCCGTCAGGCCCAGCACGAGGTGGCGCATAACAAGCCCCCGGCCTCGAGCCGTAAAATCTTCAAGTACATTCGTGAGCTGGACGAAACCCAACGCGGCCTGCGCTGAGTAACGTCAGCGGGTGGAGGCTTAATACTCCACCCGCGACTCCTGTCATGCGCCCGTGCCACCCACGGTAATCGCATCGATCTTCAAAGTCGGCTGGCCGACACCTACGGGCACCGATTGCCCATCCTTGCCGCATGTGCCCACGCCACTGTCCAGCGCCAGGTCGTTACCGACCATCGAAACCTTGCTCATCGCCTCCGGTCCGTTGCCGATCAACGTCGCCCCTTTGACCGGTGCGGTGATCTTACCGTCCTCGATCAGGTAGGCTTCGCTGGTGGAGAACACGAACTTGCCGCTGGTGATGTCCACCTGACCGCCACCGAGGTTGGCGCAGTAGATGCCCTTTTTCACCGAGGCGATGATCTCCGCCGGATCGCTCTGGCCACCCAGCATGTAGGTGTTGGTCATACGCGGCATCGGCAGGTGCGCGTAGGACTCCCGTCGACCGTTGCCGGTGCGGGCCACGCCCATCAGCCGAGCGTTGAGCTTGTCTTGCATGTAGCCCTTGAGCACGCCATTTTCGATCAGCGTGGTGCACTCGGTCGGCGTGCCTTCATCATCGACGCTCAGGGAACCGCGGCGCCCGGCCAGGGTGCCGTCATCGACAATGGTGCAGAGTTTCGAGGCAACCATTTCGCCCATGCGTCCGCTGTAGGCCGAACTGCCCTTGCGGTTGAAATCGCCTTCCAGGCCATGCCCCACCGCTTCATGCAGCAGCACACCGGACCAGCCTGACCCCAGCACCACCGGCAATGTGCCGGCTGGCGCCGGAATGGCTTCCAGATTGACCAGTGCCTGGCGCAGCGCCTCGCGTGCATAGCTCATGGCGCGGTCTTCGCTGAGGAAATAGCGGTAGTCGGTGCGCCCGCCGCCACCATGACCGCCACGCTCACGACGGCCATTCTGCTCGACGATCACACTGACGTTGAAGCGCACCAAAGGCCGAACGTCCGCCGCCAGGCCGCCGTCGGTGGAGGCCACCAGGATCCGCTCCCAGACGCCGGCCATGCTCACCGACACCTGCTGGATACGCGGGTCCAGGGCACGGGTGGCGATGTCGATGCGCTTGAGCAGCTCGACCTTTTCAGCGCGGCTCATGACCTCCAGCGGGTTGTCTGGTGCATACAGCTGCGCAACATCCCGGCTGCTGAAAGCCTGGACCTTGCCGTTCTGCCCGGCTCGGGAAATCGAACGGGCGGCACGGGCGGCGGCGCCGAGGGCTTCCAGGGTAATGGCGTTGCTGTAGGCAAAACCGGTCTTTTCCCCGGACTGGGCCCGTACGCCAACGCCCTGGTCAAGGTTGAAACTGCCTTCCTTGACGATACCGTCTTCCAGCGACCAGGACTCGGAAATCTGGCCCTGGAAATACAGGTCGGCGGCATCGATGCCCGGCCCGGCCAGGTCGCCCAGCACGCCCTGAAGGCTTTCCAGAGTGACGCCGCCAGGGGCCAAAAGATGTTCGCTGACTGAGGACAACAACCCGCTCATATGTTCTACGCCTTGAATTCGTCGTCTTGGACAGGCCGCTGTCGAGCGCCCTGCGAGAAAAAGCGCCGATGGCTCGCCACCGGCATGCGCGCCCGGATGGACGCTTGTTCGTTGCTGTCCCGTTCGGCCAGCAGCACGGCTTCACCTTGATCCTGTTGCGCCAGCACCCGCCCCCAAGGATCGACAATGGCTGCATGGCCAAAGGTTTCACGCGGTCCTGGATGCACGCCGCCCTGGGCGGCCGCCAGCACGTAGCACTGGGTTTCGATGGCCCGGGCGCGAATCAGCACCTCCCAATGAGCGGCGCCGGTCACCGCGGTGAACGCCGACGGTGCGCTGATCAGTTCTGCCCCGGCAGCCCGCAGCTCGCTATAGAGCTCCGGAAAACGCAAGTCATAGCAGACCGTCAGGCCGACCCGCCCCACGGGCGTATCGGCGACCACCACGTTACCGCCATAAGCATAGTCATCCGACTCGCGATAGCGTCCACGATTGTCCGCCACGTCCACGTCGAACAGATGCAGCTTGTCATAGCGCGCCACCACCTGGCCCTGGTCGTCCACCAACAGCGAACAGGCATGGGCCTTGGCTTCGGGTCGGTCCACCGGCGGCAAGGGCAACGTCCCGGCCACGATCCATAACCTGAGGTCGCGGGCGACCTGTTTCAACCAGGGCAGGATCGGCCCCTGACCAAAGGCTTCGGCGCGGCCGATGTCAGCGATATCCCGCCGGCCCATGGCGGCGAAGTTCTCCGGCAGCACCGCCAGCCGTGCGCCACCAGCGGCGGCCTGTTCCAGTAGCACCCGGGCACGCGCCAGATTGGCGAGCACATCGCTCTGGCTGACCATTTGGATTACTGCGACTGGCATGGTGCTTCCCCTTGTCGTTGTCTCCCCCTGTGGGAGCGAGCCTGCTCGCGATAGCGGTGGATCAGTCAACATGCATGTTGGATGTACCGGCCTCATCGCGAGCAGGCTCGCTCCCACAGGGAATGGTGTCGATCCGTCAAAACGGCTTATCGAAGGTAATCTTAGGCTCTTTCCAGGGGCCCTTGACGTCGTATCTTACGCTGGCAAACCGCGCCACGCGGTCACCGATCAGCTTGTCGATCAGAAACAAGGCGCCTCCCACCGCCGGGGCGCCCACAATCAGCGCGGCAATCGGCAGATTGTTGGTCACTGGCAGCGTCACCTGCAGCTTGGCATCGACCCGGTCGGCCACCATGTCCAGCGTACCGTTGAGCTCCAGGTTGCTCGATGGGCCCGTCAGCGTGATGGGTTCGCGGGTCACGTAGACACCATTGCTCGCCACCAGCAGTCCCTTGACCCGGTCGTAGCTCAGCCCCTTGCCGAACAGATCGGAGAAATCCAGGCGCAGTCGCCGGCCGATGGAGTTGAAGTTCAGCAGGCCGAAGACCCGCAGTGCCTGGGCGCTGCCTTCGACCTCGACAAACTGGCCCTTGCTCAGCGAAGCATCGAGGCTGCCGGAAAAGCGCTTGGTGGCGACCCAGGCCGGTGAGCCGGGCCAACGGCCATCGACATCCAGGCGGAATTCCTGGCTGGTCACGCTGGGGGCGAACCCCCAGCCCTTGAGCACGTCGGCCAGATTCTTGCCGCTGATGCGCCCCTTGTACCAACTGCTGGTGGAGCCAGGCGCGCCTTCCCAACCACCACTGCCGTTCAAAACCATTCCCTTGAGGCCCATATCCAGATTGTTCAGCGCGATGCCCTTGGCGGTCGGCCTTACTTTCAGAGACCACGCGCCAATGAGATCAGTGCCCTGGAACAGCTGAACGATGGTGATATCCATCGCAGGGATCCGCGCAGGATCGACCGATGCCAGCGGGTCCGGTGCGTTCTCGTCGGCTTGTACCGTCGGGTCCGCGGCCGGCAAGCGGACGTAATCGAGGTTGATACCGATCGGAGCAGCCTTCGCATCCGGCAGGCTGACATTGCCCTTCGCCTGCTGGCTGTCGAGCCGCAAGGCCCAGGCGTCCGCTTTGCGATCGAGCTGCAGCGACGCCTGGTCCAGGGTGGTGCCCATGGCCGTAAGCTTGCCTACCTTCAGGTCAGCACCGCTGAGCAACTGCCTGGCACTGCCGCCCGGGTCCTGCCCGGCGTACTTGTTCACCAGATCCTGCCAGGGTTCCACGTCCAGCGCCGGGAGCGTCCCTCTGAGCCGAACCCCTTTGGCGCCCGGCAAGACGGCATCTCCATCCCCCAACAACAATTCGCCGCGCCCTTCGGCAACCTTCCCGTTCGGTGCCGCATAGGTGAAGCTGGCCACATCGCCATAATCCACCCAGTAGCGTCGCTCCGCCCCTTGCAGCGTCATGCGGAACACCGTGTCGCGACCGGCATCTGCCGCCAGGCCAAAGGGTGCCGGCAGGTTCACGGCCACGCCCTTGAGGTTGGAGTTGACCGATAACTGGCTATCGGCGCCGTCGAGGATCACCTGCAACTGGTACGGAATGACCCCGGTGACCGGCAACGGCTGGGTAACATTCAGCCAGTCGGTAAGTTTCTTGACCTCCACCCGCCCGGACGCCGCCACCCGGGTGTTGAGTGCACCCGCACGGCCTTCGGCAAAGATCTGCGCCGTCACGGGCCGGTCGAACGCCTGGGCGGCGATGTTCTTGCCGCTCAGCCCCTTGCTGCTGTCGAAGCGGAAGTCCCCCTTGAGCTGGGTGAGCTCCAGCGCCGGCTCACTGAGCTTGAGCCGGGCCTTGTCGGTATTGAAGTCCACCAGAATCTTCGGCTGCTCACCTTTGACCAAGGGGATATCGAGCTTCACCCGGCCTTGCAGATCGCCCTCGCCGTCCCAGCCAGCGAACGTCTCGGCGGTGCCGATCGGTGCCGTCTGCAGGATTTTCAGACCGTCTTTCAGCCCCCCGGCGAACCCGCCGTCCAGCAGCAGATGCGAGGGTTGCCCGTTCGGGACGTGGGGGATTTCCACCGACACGTCCTTGACCTGGGTGTCCAGCAATTGCCCCTGGGAGGCGTAGATGCGCACGCCGCTGTCCTCGACGAAAACGTCGCCGCTGACCTTGCTGACCGAAGGCCAGCCCGGCTGGAACGCCAACTCGGCGTCGTGCACCTTGAAAAACAGGCTGATGCTGCGGGCCGCGTCCCCGGCACCGTGGTTCAGCGAACCTTGATACTGGAAGAAGCCCTGATCCACCGCGCCTTTGACGATGGCCGTACGCAACCACTCGTCCAGGGCCGGGCTCAGGACCGCCGGCAGGTACTTGGCGGTGTAGCGCCCGTCGCCATCCACCAGGCCGACCCGCAGGTCCATGTAATCTTCCTGGCTGTGATCCAGATGCAGGCGGATCAGGAAATCGCCCGCGATCCTGCCCTCCTCCCCCAGCACCTTCAGATACGGTGCGATCAGGGTGAAACTTTGCTTGTCCAGCTTCCAGGTCAGCCGGGCGTTGGCCTGCAGATACTGCCAGGGCTTGGCGAAAATCGGGTCCAGGTGCAGGACAAAATCCTTGCTGTCCATGCGCAGTTCACCGCCGCCGAGGTCGCCACTGAGGCTGCCCGAGACATTGCGCGCCGCCGGTGCACCGCGATAGGCATCGAACCCCACGGTATCCAGATTGGTGGCAAAGCTGACCTTGCGATCGCCGGCGTTCTGTGGCCGGTAGTCCACCAACACGTTGCGCAAGGCGCCGGTCACCTTGAGCCGGTCGATCGCCGTTGCGACGCCGTCGGGCAAGGGTGCAAGGGAATGGATCAGCGGCGTAAGCGGGGTCAGGTCGAGGCGATCGGCCTGCAGGTGCCAGAGCTCTTCGGCCTTCTCGGTGGCGGCGCTCTGCTGCAATTGCAGGCGCGACGACCAGCGGGTATCCCCCAGGCTCATGGCCAGGGAGTCGAACGTCGCGGTGAAGCCGTCCGCACCGCGCTGGAAATACCCATCGAGCGCCAGGTTGCGGATCTGCACCGGCGTGCGTTCGGCATAGGCACCCGTGAGTTCCGGGGCGTTCAAGCGCACGGCCGCGCTTTGCAGCGTGCCGTCTCCCCAGCTCAGCCATAATTCGCCGCCGGCCTTGATCCGGGAAAAATTCCACTGCCGGGTCAGACCGTTCGGCAGCCATTTCGACCAGTCGCTCTGGGGCAGGCTCAGGTAGGCATCGGCCCGTCCGTTCCTCCAGTCGCTGGCTCGAATACGGGTGCGCAGGTTGAGCGCTACCGGCTGGCCGTCGGGCAGGGTCAGGCGGGCATCCAGACGCTGACGGGTGGCTCCGGTCTTCAGGCTCAGGCCGACGTAGGTCAGGGTCAGTGGCGCTTGCTCCAGCGGTTGCAAAGTGACCTGGCTATCGAGGATCGATAACCTGGAAACCACCTGCATGCGCTCTAGCAGTTGCTGCGGGTCGACTGGCTGATCGCCTTTCACCGGCAGGCCTTCCAGGGCCCATTGGCCGTCGGCGGCTTCCTTGAGGCTGATCTTGAGGCCGCCAAGCTCCAGATGAGCGATGCGTGCCTGACGCGCCAGCAGACTGTCCCACACGTCGGGCACGGCCCGCACCTGGTCCAGGTGCAGCGCATTGGCGCCCTCCCCGACCGTCACGTCGTGAGCCGACAGAACGGGGGACAAAGCACTCCAGCCACCTTCCAGGCTACCGATGCGTACGGGCAAGCCCAAGGCATCACTGGCGCGGGTCTCGACTTCAGCGCGGTACTCCGCCACCAGGGGCGCCAGTTCCCGGCCGAGGCTGACATACAACGCCAGCAGTACCAGCAGCAGCGCGCAAAGGCCCAGCCCCCAGCGGGTCAACGCGGCTAAAATGCGTGTCAAACGCTCCATGTCAGCAGACTCCCCTGGCAATGGTGTTCACGTCAGCGAGATCGCTGTTTCAGGAGCCACGTCAGAGCAGCACAACGTCGTATTGTTCCTGGGAATACATGGTTTCGACCTGGAAGCGAATCGTGCGCCCGATAAAGGCCTCCAGTTCCGCGACATTACCCGACTCCTCGTCGAGCAGACGGTCCACCACTTTCTGGTTCGCCAACACTCTATAGCCGGTTGCCTGGTAGGCGCGCGCTTCCCGGAGAATTTCCCGGAAGATTTCGTAACACACGGTTTCCGGAGTCTTGAGCTTGCCCCGTCCCTGGCAACTGCTGCACGGCTCGCACAACACCTGCTCAAGGCTTTCACGGGTGCGCTTGCGGGTCATCTGCACCAGGCCCAGCTCGGTGATGCCGATGATGTTGGTCTTGGCGTGGTCACGTTCGAGTTGTTTCTCCAGCGTCCTCAACACCTGGCGCTGATGCTCTTCATCTTCCATATCGATGAAGTCGATGATGATGATCCCGCCCAGGTTGCGCAGGCGCAATTGGCGGGCAATGGCAGTGGCCGCTTCCAGGTTGGTCTTGAAGATGGTTTCTTCAAGGTTGCGATGACCAACGAACGCCCCGGTGTTGACGTCGATGGTGCTCATGGCTTCGGCCGGATCGACCACCAGGTAGCCACCGGACTTGAGCGGCACCTTGCGCTCAAGGGCTTTCTGGATTTCGTCTTCGACGCCATACAGGTCGAAGATCGGTCGCTCACCGGGATAATGTTCGAGGCGGTCGGCGATTTCGGGCATCAGCTCGGCCACGAACTGGGTGGTCTTCTGGAAGGTTTCCCGGGAATCGATGCGGATCTTTTCGATCTTCGGGCTGACCAGGTCCCGCAGCGTGCGCAACGCCAGGCCCAAGTCTTCGTAGATCACGCTGGGGGTGGCAATGGTCTTGATCTGGGCGGCGATCTGGTCCCAGAGCCTGCGCAGGTAGCGGATATCCATGAGGATCTCATCGGCCCCGGCCCCTTCGGCGGCAGTGCGCAGGATAAAGCCACCGGCTTCCTTGATGCCCTCCTTCTCCACGCAATCGCTGACCACCTGTTTGAGGCGTTCGCGCTCGGCTTCGTCCTCGATTTTCAGCGAGATGCCGACGTGGGCGGTGCGTGGCATGTACACCAGGTAACGCGACGGAATGGACAGTTGCGTGGTGAGCCGCGCGCCCTTGGAACCGATGGGGTCCTTGGTCACCTGCACTACCAGGCTCTGGCCTTCATGGACCAGGGCGCCGATGCTCTCCACCGCCGGGCCTTCGCGCATAGAGATTTCCGAGGCATGGATGAACGCTGCGCGGTCCAGGCCGATATCCACGAACGCCGCCTGCATGCCAGGCAACACCCGCACCACCTTGCCCTTGTAGATATTGCCGACGATGCCGCGCTTTTGCGTACGTTCGACATGCACTTCTTGCAACACACCGTTTTCAACCACCGCCACGCGCGACTCCATCGGCGTGATGTTGATCAGGATCTCTTCACTCATGGCAGGGTCTCGTTCAGGCATGTTCACGATAATGGCCGCATCAGGTCAGACGGCGCTCATTGCGCGCTCAGGGTTTGCCAACAGGGTATGCCGAAATGGCCCAACAATTCTGCCGTTTCACACAGCGGCAAGCCGACCACCGCAGAATAGCTGCCCTCAAGCCCGGCAACGAACACCGCGCCCAGTCCCTGGATGCCATAGCTGCCGGCCTTGTCCCGAGGCTCGCCGCTGGCCCAGTAGGCAAGCGCCTCCTGCTCGGGGATGGCACGAAAGCGCACCCGGCTGCGCACGACCCGGGACTCGCAGCGTTGCCCATCCAGCACGGCAATGGCGGTCAATACTTCGTGATCGCGACCGGACAGCGCCATGAGCATTGCCACGGAGTCCGCCTGGTCCAGCGGCTTGCCAAGAATCCGCCCGTCCAGCACCACGGCCGTGTCGGCCCCCAATACGCAGCCGTCCATGCTGGGTTGCAGCACACGGCGCCCAGCCTCGGCCTTGCCGCGCGCCAGGCGCTCGACGTAGGCCGATGGGCTTTCGTAATCCAGGGGAGTTTCGTCGATGTCGGCACCGACAGTCGTGAAGGCCACACCGATCTGGGTGAGCAGCTCACGTCGACGCGGTGAGCCTGAGGCGAGGTAAAGCGGTTTCATCAAGACACTTTCCTCTTACATGCCCGAACGAATCAGTTGATCTTGAAACGCAGGCGCAGACCGCGCAAAGCGAAGCTGACCCAGGGCCAGAGCAAGGCACTGACCAGGGCGGGCAGCACCAGCGCCAGGGTGGGCTGGCGATTGCCCGTCAACGCACTGAGCCACAATTGCACCAGCTGGGCGAGGCCGAAGATCACCAGAATCACCAGGCATTGCTGCCACATCGGGAACATGCGCAGGCGTTGTTGCAGCGACAGCACCAGGAAGGTGATCAATGTCAGGATCAGCGCGTTCTGGCCCAGCAACGTGCCATAGAGCACGTCCTCGGCCAGCCCCAGGCACCAGGCGGTAACCATGCCGACCTTATGCGGCAGCGCCAGCGCCCAGAAGGCCAGCAGCAGGGCCAGCCACAGTGGACGCAGGATTTCCATGAACTGCGGCAGTGGCGAAACACTGAGCAACAGGCCCAGGGCGAAGGTCAGCCAGACCATCCAGCCGTTACCGGATTGAGTACTGCTCATTCTTCTCGTGCTCCCCTGGTGGCTGGCGTGGCGGCAGGTGGCTTGGGCGCAGGACGGGTCGCCGGTGCGTGGGCTGCCGGCTTGGCAGGTGTGGCGGCGGGTGCGGTAGCCGGCCTGGCAGGTGTCGCAGCAGGTGCGGGAGCGGTAGCCGGCGCCGTTGCCGGGGCAGATGTGGACGGTGTGGGCGCCGATGGATTCGGCGTCGTGGTCGGAGCCGGGGCTGAAGTGCCGTGCGCTGTCGCTTCGCCACCCTGCCGATCCTGCGCCTCCTGGGCGGCAGCGGCATCATTGGCGCGCTCTTCCGGCGTACGGTTATCGCTGAACACCAATAGCAGATATCGGCTGCGGTTCAGCGCAGCCGTTGGCACCGCCCGGACGATGGCGAATGGCTGGCCGGAGTCATGAATGACTTCCTTGACCGTCGCCACCGGGTAACCGGCCGGGAATCGCTGGCCAAGACCGGAGCTGACCAGCAGGTCGCCCTCCTTGATATCGGCGGTGTCGGCCACGTGCCGCAGCTCCAGGCGCTCCGGGTTGCCGGTACCGCTGGCAATCGCCCGCAAGCCGTTGCGGTTCACTTGCACGGGAATGCTGTGAGTGGTGTCGGTCAGCAACAGCACACGAGAGGTGTACGGCATCAACTCCACCACCTGCCCCATCAGGCCTCGGGCATCGAGCACCGGCTGGCCGAGGACCACGCCGTCGCGCTCCCCCTTGTTGATGATGATTCGATGGGTGAAGGGGTTGGGGTCCATGCCGATGAGTTCGGCCACTTCGACCTTTTCGTTGACCAGCGCCGAAGAATTGAGCAACTCGCGCAAGCGCACGTTCTGCTCGGTGAGCGCCGCCAGTTTCTGCATGCGCCCCTGCAGCAGCAGGTTTTCGGTCTTGAGTTTCTCGTTTTCGGCGACCAGCTCGGTCCGGCTGCCGAACTGGCTGGCCACACCTTGCCACAACCGCTGCGGCAGGTCGGTGATCCAGTAGGACTCCATCAGGACCAGCGACATCTGGCTGCGCAGAGGCTTGAGCAGCGTGAAACGGGCATCGACCACCATCAGCGCAACCGATAGCACGGCCAGCACCAGCAGGCGCACACCCAGCGAGGGGCCCTTGGCAAAAAGCGGTTTAATAGGCCGCTCCTCCCAGGCAGATGTTCTCTTTATTCATACGGTATCGAACCGGCCTGGCTACGAATGACAGAAGATAAACGCCAACAGGCAGCACTGCAAAGTGCTGCCTGTGCGCTCACCCATGTAATGCAAATCCGGCGATTATTCGCTGGAGAGCAGGTCCATGGTGTGCTTGTCCATCATTTCCAATGCACGGCCACCGCCGCGGGCAACACAGGTCAGCGGGTCTTCGGCAACGATCACCGGCAGCCCGGTTTCCTGGGCCAGCAGTTTGTCGAGATCGCGCAGCAACGCACCACCACCGGTCA
This sequence comes from Pseudomonas sp. AF32, assembly GCF_022342325.2. Classification (NCBI taxonomy): domain Bacteria; kingdom Pseudomonadati; phylum Pseudomonadota; class Gammaproteobacteria; order Pseudomonadales; family Pseudomonadaceae; genus Pseudomonas; species Pseudomonas sp. AF32. The sequence continues at coordinate 356,232 of NZ_RQJK02000001.1, forward strand.
ACACCAGGCCACGCTCGGCGATGTCGGAAGCCAGTTCCGGCGGCGATTGTTCCAGGGCGCTTTTCACAGCCTGGACGATAGTAGCCAGGGACTCTTGCAGAGCTTCCAGCACTTCGTTGGAGTTCAGGGTGAATGCACGTGGAACGCCTTCGGCCAGGTTGCGACCGCGCACGTCGACTTCACGCACTTCGCCGCCCGGGTAGGCGGTGCCGATTTCCTGCTTGATGCGCTCGGCGGTGGATTCGCCGATCAGGCTGCCGTAGTTGCGGCGCACGTAGGTGATGATCGCTTCGTCGAAGCGGTCGCCGCCCACACGCACGGATTCGGCATAGACCACACCGTTGAGGGAGATCAGGGCGATTTCGGTGGTACCACCACCGATGTCGACGACCATCGAGCCACGGGCTTCTTCTACCGGCAAGCCGGCACCGATGGCTGCTGCCATGGGCTCTTCGATCAGGAACACTTCGCGGGCACCGGCACCGAGGGCCGATTCACGGATGGCACGACGCTCCACCTGGGTGGACTTGCATGGAACGCAGATCAGCACGCGTGGGCTGGGCTGCAGAAAGCTGTTTTCGTGAACTTTGTTGATGAAGTACTGCAGCATCTTTTCGCAGACGCTGAAGTCGGCGATCACACCGTCTTTCATCGGGCGAATGGCCGCGATGTTGCCCGGCGTACGGCCCAGCATGCGCTTGGCTTCCGTACCGACAGCCACGACACTTTTCTGGTTGCCGTGGGTGCGGATGGCCACGACCGAGGGTTCATTCAGGACGATACCGCGCTCGCGCACGTAAATAAGGGTGTTGGCAGTGCCCAGGTCAATGGAAAGATCGCTGGAAAACATGCCACGCAGTTTCTTGAACATGGGAAAGGGACCCTAGGCAACGCGTGGGTAAAAAAGTGCGGCAAACTCTAACAACGACAGGGATTTTGGGCAAGGCGCCAATATGTTAAATTGGCCGCTTTTCTGTGCACCAAACCCTACAATCGCGGCCAATGCCCTGTTTCGATCAGTATTTTTGATACAGGGCACTGGACCGTAGAAATGCGGTAGTGTTCCGACAATCTAACACACGGACCGACTGCGTCCGTTCTGTTTTCCACTGGAGAAACCCATGGCGCTTGAACGCTCCGACGTGGAAAAAATCGCTCATCTGGCCTGCCTGGGCCTCAATGAAGCCGATCTTCCACGCATCACTTCTGCCCTGAACAGCATTCTGGGGCTGGTCGACGAGATGCAGGCGGTCAATACCGACGGTATCGAACCCCTGGCCCACCCACTGGAAGCCAGCCAGCGCCTGCGCGCAGACGTCGTGACCGAGCCGAATAACCGCGAGGCCTACCAATCCATCGCACCCGCGGTCGAAAACGGCCTGTACCTGGTTCCGAAAGTCATCGACTAAAGGGAAAGAGCCTCTCATGCATCACATGACCCTGGCCGAGATCGCCCGCGGACTCGCCGATAAAAAGTTTTCCTCCGAAGAGCTGACCAAGGCCCTGCTGGCGCGCATCGCCCAGCTCGACCCGCAGCTCAACAGCTTCATCAGCCTCACCGAAGAACTGGCCCTGGGCCAGGCCAAGGCCGCCGACGCCCGCCGTGCAGGCGGTGAAAGCGGCGCCCTGCTCGGCGCGCCGATTGCCCACAAGGACCTGTTCTGCACCCAGGGCATCCGCACCAGCTGCGGCTCGAAGATGCTCGACAACTTCAAGGCCCCGTACGACGCGACCGTGGTCGCCAAACTGGCTGCCGCCGGGACCGTGACCCTGGGCAAGACCAACATGGACGAATTCGCCATGGGCTCGGCCAACGAGTCGAGCCATTACGGCGCCGTGAAGAACCCGTGGAACCTGAAACACGTGCCGGGCGGCTCGTCCGGCGGTTCCGCCGCAGCCGTGGCCGCGCGCCTGCTGCCAGCCGCCACCGCCACCGACACCGGTGGCTCGATCCGCCAACCGGCGGCGTTCACCAACCTCACCGGCCTCAAGCCCACCTACGGCCGCGTGTCGCGCTGGGGCATGATCGCCTACGCCTCCAGCCTCGACCAGGGCGGCCCACTGGCCCGCACCGCCGAAGACTGCGCGATCCTGCTGCAAGGCATGGCCGGCTTCGACCCGAACGACTCCACCAGCATCGACGAACCGGTGCCGGACTACAGCGCCAGCCTCAACGGCTCGCTGCAGGGCCTGCGCATCGGCGTGCCGAAAGAGTATTTTGGCGCCGGCCTCGACCCACGCATCGCCGATCTGGTCCAGAACAGCATCAAGGAACTGGAAAAGCTCGGCGCGATCATCAAGGAAATCAGCCTGCCGAACATGCAGCACGCGATTCCGGCGTACTACGTGATCGCCCCGGCTGAAGCCTCCTCGAACCTGTCGCGTTTCGACGGCGTGCGCTTCGGCTACCGCTGCGAGAACCCACAGAACCTGGTGGACCTGTACAAGCGCTCCCGCGGCGAAGGTTTCGGCGCCGAAGTGCAGCGCCGGATCATGGTCGGCACCTACGCGCTGTCCGCCGGCTACTACGACGCCTACTACCTCAAGGCCCAGAAGATCCGCCGCCTGGTGAAGAACGATTTCATGGCCGCCTTCAACGAGGTCGACATCATCCTCGGCCCGACCACGCCAAACCCGGCCTGGAAACTCGGCGCCAAGAACAGTGACCCGATTGCCGAGTACCTGGAAGACGTCTACACCATCACCGCCAACCTCGCCGGTTTGCCGGGCCTGTCCATGCCGGCCGGTTTCGTCGATGGCCTGCCGGTGGGCGTGCAATTGCTCGCGCCGTATTTCCAGGAAGGCCGCCTGTTGAACGTTGCCCACCAGTATCAGTTGAACACTGACTGGCACACCCGCACCCCAACCGGCTTCTGAGGAGACACACATGCAATGGGAAGTCGTGATCGGGCTGGAGATTCACACCCAGCTCACCACCCGGTCGAAAATCTTTTCCGGCAGCTCGACCACTTTCGGTTCCGAGCCCAACACCCAGGCCAGCCTGGTCGACCTGGGCATGCCCGGCGTACTGCCGGTGCTCAACGCCGAAGCGGTGCGCATGGCGGTGATGTTCGGCCTGGCGATTGACGCCGAGATCGGCCAGCACAACGTGTTCGCCCGCAAGAACTACTTCTACCCGGACCTGCCGAAGGGCTACCAGATCAGCCAGATGGAATTGCCGATCGTCGGCAAGGGCCACCTGGACATCGCCCTGGAAGACGGCACGGTCAAGCGCGTCGGCATTACCCGTGCGCACCTGGAAGAAGACGCCGGCAAGAGCCTGCACGAGGAATTCAACGGCGCCACCGGCATCGACCTGAACCGCGCCGGCACGCCACTGCTGGAAATCGTCTCCGAACCGGACATGCGCAGCGCCAAGGAAGCCGTGGCCTACGTCAAGGCGATCCACGCGCTGGTGCGCTACCTGGGCATCTGCGACGGCAACATGGCCGAAGGTTCGTTGCGCTGCGACTGCAACGTCTCGGTCCGGCCCAAGGGCCAGGTTGAGTTCGGTACGCGCTGCGAGATCAAGAACGTCAACTCATTCCGCTTCATCGAGAAGGCGATCAACAGCGAGATCCAGCGCCAGATCGAACTGATCGAGGACGGCGGCAAGGTCATCCAGCAGACCCGCCTGTACGACCCGAACAAGGACGAAACCCGTCCGATGCGCAGCAAGGAGGAAGCCAACGACTACCGTTACTTCCCCGACCCGGATCTGCTGCCGGTGGTCATCGAGGATTCTTTCCTCAATGACGTACGCGCCACCCTGCCGGAACTTCCGCCACAGAAACGCAAGCGTTTCCAGGCGCAGTTCGGGCTCTCGAGCTATGACGCCAACGTCCTGGCCACCAGCCGCGAACAGGCCGACTACTTCGAGAAAGTCGTGAGCATCGGCGGCGACGCCAAGCTGGCGGCCAACTGGGTGATGGTCGAACTGGGCAGCCTGCTGAACAAGCAAGGCCTGGAGATCGAAGAGTCGCCGGTGTCGGCCGAGCAACTGGGCGGCATGCTGCTGCGGATCAAGGACAACACCATCTCCGGCAAGATCGCCAAGATGGTCTTCGAGGCCATGGCCAATGGCGAAGGCAGCGCCGACGAGATCATCGAGAAGCGCGGCTTGAAGCAGGTCACCGACACCGGGGCGATCAGCGCCGTGCTCGATGAAATGCTCGCGGCCAACGCCGAGCAGGTCGAACAATACCGTGCGGCAGACGAAGCCAAGCGCGGCAAGATGTTCGGCTTCTTCGTCGGCCAGGCCATGAAAGCGTCCAAGGGCAAGGCCAACCCGCAACAGGTCAACGAACTGCTCAAAAGCAAGCTCGAGGGCTGACTGCCATGGAGCCAGTATTTGAACCTGGCTCAATCCCCTGTGGGAGCGGGCTTGCTCGCGAAAGCGGTGTGACAGTCAACCTAAGTGTTGAATGTGATGACCCTTTCGCGAGCAAGCCCGCTCCCACATTTGTATCTGGAAACTCTCGAATGAAGCGTCTCCTTGGCGCCTGCGCCCTGCTGTCCCTGCTGGCCGGCTGCGCCAGCCAGAGCGGGACGGTCGATCCACACGGCTACGACCAGACCGGCGTTGCCTCCTATTACGGTGCCCGGCACCATGGCAAGCGCACCGCCAGCGGCGAGCGTTTCGACCAGCACAGCCTGACTGCCGCCCATCGCCAGTTGCCGTTCGGCACACGGGTGAAAATCACCAACCTGAACAACAACGACAGTGTTGTGGTGCGCATCAACGACCGTGGTCCGTATACCCGCGGTCGCCTGATCGACGTATCGCGAGCGGCCGCCGAACAACTGGGTATGCTGCGTAGCGGCACCGCCCGGGTGCGCGTGCAGGCCCTCGACGACTGATAGACGGAGCCCTGACCATTTCCCTATTGTCAGCCTTGCCACTGTTCAGCCTGATCGAACTGTTCGGCGCCCTGCTACTACTGATTGCCGGCGCCGAGCTTTTGGTGCGGGCCGCCGTTAGCCTGGCCGCACGCCTGCAAGTGCGACCACTGATCATCGGCCTGAGTGTCGTCGCCTTCGGCAGCAGCGCGCCACAAATGGCCGTCAGCCTGCAGGCGACCCTGGCCCAGAACGCCGACATCGCCGTGGGCAGCGTGATCGGCAGCGGCATTTTCAATATCCTCGTCACGCTGGGGCTGTCGGCCCTGATCATTCCACTGCGCGTTTCGCGCCAGTTGGTGCGCCTGGACATTCCGTTGATGATCGGCGCCAGCCTGCTGGTGTTCGTGCTGGCATGGAACGAGGCACTGACACGGCTGGACGGCGTGCTGCTGTTGATGGCCCTGGCGGTCTACCTGGGTCTGCTGCTGCGCCAGTCGCGCCACTCGGGTCGTCCCCATGCGGTGGCGATCAAGGTTACACAGGCGTCCTGGTTCAAGAGCCTGTCGATGATCGTGCTGGGGTTGGCCATGTTGATATTCGCCGGCCATTTGTTACTGGGCGCTGCCGTGGAAGTGGCCACCGACCTCGGGCTATCGGAACGCATCATTGGCCTGACCATCGTCGCCGTCAGCACATCACTACCGGAACTCGCCACGTCCCTGATCGCCGCGCTGCGCGGCCAACGTGACATTGCGGTAGGCAACGTGATCGGCAGCAACCTGTTCAATCTGCTGGGCGTCCTGGGGGTGACCGCCCTCGTGGCACCCTCGCCACTGTCGGTCTCCCCCAACGCCCTGGATTTCGACTTGCCGGTGATGCTCGGCGTGGCCGTGCTGTGCCTGCCGGTGTTCTATTCCGGCTACCGCGTCACCCGCGCCGAAGGGCTGTTGTTGCTGGGCCTGTACCTGGCTTATGGGCTGCATGTGGTGTCGTTCACCACCGGCATGCCATTGGCCGGCCAACTGGAACGGTTGATGCTGTTCTACGTGCTGCCAACCCTGCTCGCGTTCCTGCTGTTCACCTCCGTGCGCGCCTGGCGCCGCCAACACCACAAGAGGGATTTGCCATGACCGATATTCCAAAGACCGGCCTGGACATGCGTCGCCAAGTGATGGGCGACGCCTTTGTCGACCGCGCCCTGGGCAACGCCACCGAATTCACCCAGCCGCTGCAAGACTTCGTCAACGAACACGCCTGGGGCAGCGTCTGGAGCCGCGAAGGCCTGCCGCTGAAGACCCGCAGCCTGATCACCCTCGCCGCCCTCACCGCCCTCAAATGCCCGCAGGAGCTCAAGGGTCACGTGCGCGGCGCGTTGAACAATGGCTGCACGGTGGAGGAGATTCGCGAGGCGTTGCTGCATTGCGCGGTGTACGCCGGGGTGCCGGCGGCGATCGATGCGTTTCGGGCGGCGCAGGAAGTGATCGATAACTACCAGAAACCTGAGTGACCGAAAGACCGCTATCGCGAGCAGGCTCGCTCCCACAGTAGATTGATGGCGTACACAAAATTCGGGGTCAACACTGACCCATTGTGGGAGCGAGCCTGCTCGCGATTGGCCCTAAAGACCAGCGCAAGCCCAAGCTAAATCCACCCGCCCCACTGCAACAAAAAGATCCCGACGTTGGTGGTGATCGCCGCCATCAACGTGGTAATGACGATGATCGCCGCCGCCAGTTCGTGGTTGCCCTCGGCCGCGCGGGCCATGACGAAGCTGGCGGCGGCGGTGGGGCTGCCGAAGTACAGGAACAGAATCCCCAGCTCCGCGCCGCGAAAGCCCCAGAGCCAGGCGCCGAGTGTGGTGATCACCGGCAGGCCGACCATCTTCACCAGGCTGGAACTCAGGGCCATCTTGCCGCTCTTGCGCAGGGCCGCCAGGGACAGCGTGCCGCCGATACAGATCAACGCCAGGGGCAAGGTCATCTGCGCCAGGTACTTGCCCGAGGTCTCGAGCCAGTTCGGCAGGCCGATCTGCCAGTAGGCGAACGGTGCAGCGGCGATCACGCTGATGATCAACGGGTTGCTGATCACGCTTTTGCAGATGCTCCAGGGGTCGGACTTGATCACCGGGCTATAGACCGCCAGCACAATGGTCGACAGGGTGTTGTAGAACAGGATCACCAGCGCCGCGAGGATGGCCCCGAGGGAAATCCCATAGTCGCCATACATGCTCGCCGCCAGCGCCAGGCCGATCACGCCGTTGTTTCCGCGAAACGCGCCCTGGGTGTAAATGCCGCGATCCTGACGCGGACAACGCCAGATCGCCCAGCCCCAGGCCATGGCGAAACTCACCAGGGTCGCAATGGAAAAATAGATCAACAGGTCCGGCTGTAATGCCGCGTGCAGATCGGCGTGCAAGATGCCCAGGAACAGCAGCGCCGGCATGGTGACGTTGAACACCAGTGACGAGGCGATGTGGATGAAGTTGTCATTGATCCAGTAGACGCGCTTGAGCAACACCCCCAGAAACAACATGGCAAACACCGGCGCGGTGATGTTCAGGGTTTCGAGGAAAATTGCCAGCATGCCGGGGGACCTTTGGAGAGGGTGTCGTTAGGTAGCTAATGATAAGCCACTTACGGCATTGGCGTCTGGTGATTACTGAGGGAGCGTGGGAGGTCACAGAGTCTGTGTCCGCCGCAGCCCTCCTGTGGGAGCGAGCCTGCTCGCGATGGCGGTGGTTCGGTTGACATAGATGTCGCATCTACAGCCGCTATCGCGAGCAGGCTCGCTCCCACATTGGATATCCGGCGAGCGCAAGATCTGCTCTCGCCCCCCGATCAGGTTATCGGTGCCGGGTTGAACAGGGTGATGTCGTTGAACAGTTTGTGCTGTTCGGCCCAGGTCTTCTTCTTGCCGCTGGCCACGTCCAGGTAGTAGTGGAACAGCTCCCAACCCAACTCTTCGATCGTCGCCCGTCCCGTAGCGATCCGGCCGGCGTCGATGTCGATCAGGTCCGGCCAGCGCTGGGCCAGTTCGGTGCGGGTCGAGACCTTCACCACCGGCGCCATCGCCAAACCGTACGGTGTGCCGCGACCGGTGGTGAACACGTGCAGGTTCATCCCCGCGGCCAACTGCAAGGTGCCGCAGACGAAATCGCTGGCCGGCGTGGCGCAGAAGATCAGGCCCTTTTGCTTGAAGCGCTCGCCCGGACCGAGCACGCCGTTGATTGCGCTGCTGCCGGACTTGACGATCGAGCCCAGGGACTTCTCGACGATGTTCGACAACCCGCCCTTCTTGTTGCCAGGCGTGGTGTTGGCGCTGCGATCGGCCTCGCCCTTGGCCAGGTACCGGTCGTACCAGTCCATTTCGCGCACCAGCTCCTCGGCGACTTCCCGGGTTTGCGCCCGGGAGGTCAGCAAGTAGATCGCGTCACGCACTTCGGTGACTTCGGAAAACATCACCGTCGCGCCGGCGCGCAGCAGCAAGTCCGAGGCATAACCCAAAGCAGGGTTGGCGGTGATACCGGAAAACGCATCGCTGCCACCGCATTGCATGCCCAGGATCAGCTCAGAGGCCGGCACGGTTTCGCGGCGGCGCTGGTCGAGCTTCTTCAGGCGAGTCTCGGCCAGCTCCATGATCTGCTCGATCATTTCGGTGAAGCCGTGGCTGGAATCCTGCAAGCGATACAACCACGGCTCACTGAGGTCCACCGAGCTGTCGTTGTCGTGCATCACCTGCCCGGCCTGCAATTTCTCACAGCCCAGGCTGATCACCAGGGCTTCGCCGCCCAGGTTCGGGTTGCGCGCCAGGTTGCGTACGGTGCGGATCGGGATGTACGCGTCGGTGGCTGTGATCGCCACGCCACAGCCATAGCTGTGGGTCAGCGCCACCACGTCATCGACATTCGGGTACTTGGGCAGCAATTCGTCCTTGATGCGCTTGACGGCGTGGTCCAGCACACCGGTCACGCACTGCACCGTGGTGGTGATGCCGAGGATATTGCGCGTACCGACGGTGCCGTCGGCGTTGCGGTAGCCTTCGAAGGTATAGCCCTCCAGCGGCGCATCGGCCGCCGGCACGTCGGTGGACAGCGGCAAGCTGTCCAGCGGCGGTGCGGTCGGCATGCGCAGCTGGTCTTCCTTGACCCAGCTGCCACGGGGGATCGGCTGCAATGCATAGCCAATGACCTGGCCGTAGCGAATTACCTCGCCGCCCTCGGGAATGTCCTGCAACGTGACCTTGTGACTCTGAGGCACAAAGTCCACGGTGACCAGGCCATCCGGGAACTCGGTCCCGGCCGGTACGCCCTGGTCGTTGACGACGATCACCACGTTGTCCCGCTCGTGCAAGCGGATGTAACGGGGTGAGTCGGCATGTTCAATCAATTGCATTGCTGCCGCTCCTTCAGGATTTGGCTTCAGACAGACTGGAGATGCCGGCATCCTTGGCCGTTGGTTCCTTGAGCACGACACGCTTGATCGGCCCGACGATGACCAGGTAGCTGAACACCGCCATCAGCGCGTTGCAACCAACGAACACCAGGGCCCATTTGAACGAACCGGTGGAGCTGATGATGTAACCGATGACGATCGGCGTAGTGATCGACGCCAGGTTGCCGAAGGTGTTGAACAGGCCACCGCTCAGGCCGGCGATCTGTTTTGGCGAGGTGTCGGACACCACGGCCCAGCCCAGCGCACCCACGCCTTTACCGAAGAAGGCCAGGGCCATGAAGCCCACCACCATCCATTCGATGTCCACGTAGTTGCACGCCACGATGCTGCTGGACACCAGCAGCCCGCCAATGATTGGCGCTTTGCGGGCGAAGGTCAGCGAATGGCCCTTGCGCAGCAGGTAATCGGAAATCACCCCGCCCAGCACACCCCCGATGAACCCGCAGATGGCCGGCAAGGAGGCGATGAAACCGGCCTTGAGGATGGTCATGCCGCGTTCCTGCACCAGGTACACCGGGAACCAGGTCAGGAAGAAGTAGGTGATGCCGTTGATGCAATATTGGCCCAGGTACACGCCCAGCATCATGCGGTTGGTCAACAACTGGCGGATGTAATCCCACTTCGGACCGTCGGCTTTCTTTTCCTTGCCTTTGTCCTGGTCCATGTCGACCATCGCACCGTTGGCGGCGATGTGATTGAACTCGGCTTCGTTGATCATCGGGTGTTGACGCGGGCTGTAGATCACCTTCAACCAGATCAGCGAGAACACGATGCCGATCACGCCCATCACGATGAACACATGCTGCCAGCCGAAGCGATAGACGATCCAGCCCATCAGCGGGGCGAACAACACGGTGGCGAAATATTGCGCCGAGTTGAAGATCGCCGAGGCGGTGCCGCGTTCTGCGGTCGGGAACCAGGCGGCGACGATCCGTGCGTTGCCCGGGAAGGACGGCGCCTCGGCCAGCCCAACCAGGAAGCGCAGCATGAACAGCGCAACCACAGCCGTGGACATGCCGAATTCACCGACATAGCCTTGCAGCACGGTGAACAGCGACCAGGTAAAAATGCTCAGGGCATAGATTTTTTTCGAGCCGAAACGGTCGAGCAGCCAGCCGCCGGGAATCTGCCCGGCCACGTAGGCCCAGCCGAAGGCGGAGAAGATATAACCGAGGGTGACCGCGTCGATGCCGAGGTCTTTTTGCAGGCTGGAGCCTGCGATGGCGATGGTGGCGCGGTCGGCATAGTTGATCGTTGTCACTACAAACAGCATGAGCAGGATCAAGTAGCGGACGTGCGTCGGCTTGGTCGCTTGCATGTAACAGTACTCCCACTATTTATTTTTATGCGGGTCAGCAGATTGTACGGCCAGGACTGGATCACCAGCCCGGCCGGTGTTGCGTTTACGAACCGATGTAGGCGGTTTTCACCACGGTGTAGAACTCTTGTGCGTAGCGACCTTGCTCGCGCGAACCATAGGACGAACCTTTGCGCCCGCCAAACGGCACGTGGTAATCCACGCCGGCGGTCGGCAGGTTGACCATCACCATGCCCGCCTGGGAATGGCGCTTGAAGTGGTTGGCGTACTTCAAGGAGGTGGTGGCGATACCGGCCGACAGACCGAACTCGGTGTCGTTGGCCATCGCCAGCGCCGCCTCGTAGTCCGCCACGCGCACCACGTTGGCGACCGGGCCGAAGATCTCTTCACGGCTGATGCGCATCGAGGCTTCGCTGTCGCTGAACAGCGTCGGCGCCAGGAAGTAACCTTCGGTGTCGCAGGTCACCAGGCCACCACCGCTGACCAGCCGTGCACCTTCGCTCTGGCCGATGTCGATGTACTTCAGGTCCTGGTTGAGCTGGGCTTCGGAGACGACCGGGCCGATGTCGGTACCGGCCTTCAATGCGTGGCCAACCTTGATCGACTGCATGCGCTCGGCCATGGCCGCGACGAATTTGTCGTGGATGCCGGCGGTCACAATCAGGCGACTCGAAGCCGTGCAACGCTGGCCGGTAGAGTAGAACGCACTCTGCACTGCCAGTTCGACGGCCTGCTTGAGGTCGGCATCGTCGAGGATGATCTGTGGGTTCTTGCCACCCATTTCCAACTGCACCTTGGCCTGGCGCGACACGCAGCTGACAGCGATCTGCCGGCCCACGCCCACGGAACCGGTGAAGCTGATACCGTCGACTTTCGGGCTGTTGACCAGGATGTCACCGACCACACGGCCGCTGCCCATCACCAGGTTGAACGCACCGGCCGGGAAACCGGCGCGGGAAATGATCTCGGCCAGGGCCCAGGCACACCCCGGAACCAACTCGGCCGGCTTGATCACCACGCAGTTGCCGTAGGCCAGGGCCGGGGCGATTTTCCACGCCGGAATCGCAATCGGGAAGTTCCACGGGGTGATCAGGCCGACCACGCCCAGGGCTTCACGGGTGACTTCGACGTTGACGCCCGGACGCACCGACGGCACATAATCACCGGACAGGCGCAGGCATTCACCGGCGAAAAACTTGAAGATGTTGCCGGCGCGGGTCACTTCGCCGATGGCTTCGGGCAGGGTCTTGCCCTCTTCCCGAGCCAGCAGTTGGCCAAGTTCTTCGCGACGGGCGAGGATCTCGCTGCCGACTTTGTCCAGCGCATCGTGACGGGCCTGGATGCCCGAAGTCGACCAGGCCGGGAACGCAGCACGGGCAGCTTCGATGGCGGCATTGACTTGAGCTGCGTCAGCCTTGGCGTATTCACCGATGACATCGGACAAGTCAGATGGGTTGATGTTGGTGCAATAGTCGGCACCGGCTACCCACTGACCGTTGATGTAGTTATCGAAACGCTTTGCATCTGCCACGGATGCTCCTCCTTACAAAAAGCCTTACGTAGAAAGCCGCTGATTGCTCAGCGGCCTCGTCGGGTCTGTTATTGCTTGCCTTGCTTGTCGATCAGCGCGGCCAGGGCTTCGTATTCTTCCGGCAGCAGGTCGGTCAGCGGCGTGCGCACAGGGCCTGCGTCGTAGCCGGCGATCTTCGCACCGGCCTTGACGATGCTCACGGCATAACCGGCCTTGCGATTGCGGATATCCAGGTAAGGCAGGAAGAAGTCGTCGATGATCTTGCCGACGGTGGCATGGTCGTCACGGGCAATGGCGTTGTAGAAGTCCATCGCGGTTTTCGGGATGAAGTTGAACACCGCCGAGGAGTAGACCGGCACGCCCAGAGCCTTGTAGGCCGCAGCGTAGACTTCAGCGGTCGGCAGGCCGCCCAGGTAGCTGAAACGATCGCCGAGGCGACGACGGATCGACACCATCAATTCGATGTCGCCCAGACCATCCTTGTAGCCGATCAGGTTCGGGCAGCGCTCGGCCAGTTGCTCCAGCTGAACCGCGTTCAGGCGGCAAACGTTGCGGTTGTACACCACCACGCCAATCTTCACCGATTTGCATACGGCTTCAACGTGGGCGGCAACACCGTCCTGGCTGGCTTCGGTCAGGTAGTGCGGCAGCAGCAACAGGCCCTTGGCCCCCAGACGCTCGGCTTCCTGAGCGTATTCGATGGCCTGACGGGTGGCACCGCCGACACCGGCGAGGATTGGCACGCTGGTGGCGCAGGTATCGACGGCGGTCTTGATGACTTGGGAGTACTCACTGGCGGCCAGGGAGAAGAATTCACCGGTGCCGCCCGCTGCGAACAGTGCGGAGGCGCCGTACGGGGCCAGCCACTCGAGGCGCTTGATGTAGCTGTCGCGATTGAAATCGCCTTGGGCTGTGAAATCGGTGACCGGGAAAGACAGCAGGCCAGACGAGAGGATGGACTTCAGTTCTTGTGGATTCATTATTCGAACACCCTGGGACGCAAATTTGTGTGTGTATGAGGTTAAGCTTCGGCCAGAAGTTGTAGGTCATCGTACAACTTAAAATGTAGACGTCAACTGTATTTCGTCTTTTGTGACTCGTCGAATCCCGCGCGTTGGCCGCCAAGCCCTCTGGATCAAGACTTTGCGCGTTGCCGCAAGGCTGATGAAACTTGTCGGTCAATGCCGGGGACCGCTCATCGCCACTGTCAACTCTGCCAGTAGGCGCGGTGGCGGCAAGCAGGCATAACCCAACAATGGCCGAGCAATCGCCCGGCCGGCTGTTTTGACATCCAACAGTGAGTTGCCCGTACGCGACGGTCACGGCCGCCTCACAGGGAGAGACACCATGTCGAACTTTGCGCTGCCTATCCTCACTCAGTTCTCAGGTAACCAACCCGCCGAGAAGGTCACGATCAACCTGTCGAAGCTGGGGGCCAATCTGGAAGTCCAGATTCCTGATTCGAATGAAATCTCCGCCGATTGGTCGGTCTATCCGATCCTCGGCGCCAACAAGGACTATCCCGAATGGTCAGGCCAGCACGTGGCTGCCGGCACCTGGGACGATGCCAACGACGGCATGGTGAAACTGACGGGGCTGAAAGTCACCGTGCCCAAGGCTGAACTGCAAAAGTATCTGGGCCGACAGGTTGAACTGCGCTACCGGTTTGCCAGTGAGTCGGGGTATGACTTGTATTCCGATCCGTCGGTGAAGTTGAAGGTCGAGCCGTAGGTGCTCACGTACGGGAACGGCTGACCCACCGTCTTCGCGAGCAAGCCCGCTCCCACAGGGGATTTTTGGCGGACCGTCAGTTCGGTGATCGCCGCGGTCAACTGTGGGAGCGGGCTTGCTCGCGAAGAGGCCGCCACATCCAACATCTTCATTGACTGACCCGCCGCCATCGCGAGCAGGCTCGCTCCCACAAGGGGATCTGTGGCGGACCTCAGCTCAGTGGCCGCCGCGATCAATGTGGGAGCGAGCCTGCTCGCGATAGCGATGGATCGGCTGGTTAGATCAACCCTGGGCCTGCGCCTCTTCATGAGCCTGGCGCAGCCGTTCGCGACTGTTGGTCAGGTGCAGGCGCATGGCCGCACGGGCGGCGTCGGAGTCCTGGCGGGCGATGGCCTCATAGATTTCCTCGTGCTCGCGGCTCAGACGGTCCATGTAGTGCTGCTGGTCATCGTGGGCCAGGCGCGCCGAATTCACCCGGGTACGCGGGATGATGCTGGTGCCCAGGTGGGTCATGATGTCGGTGAAATAGCGGTTGCCGGTGGACAGGGCGATTTCCAGGTGGAAGGCGAAGTCCGAGGCCACGGCGTCGGTGGCGTGAGCCGCGCTTTCGTTCAACGCGTCGAGGGCGGCGCGCATGGTCGCCAGTTGCTCGTCGGTGCGGCGCTGGGCCGCGAGGCCGGCGGATTCTACTTCCAGGCTGATACGCAGTTCCAGAATCGCCAGCACATCGCGCAATGTGACCACCGTGGCCGGATCGATTCTGAATCCGCTCGGGCTGGGCGTGTCCAGCACGAACGTGCCGATGCCGTGGCGGGTTTCCACCTGCCCTGCCGCCTGCAAGCGGGAAATCGCCTCGCGCACCACCGTGCGGCTGACGCCGTGGGCCTCCATGATCGCCGACTCGGTGGGCAGTTTATCGCCGCGCTTGAGCACGCCGTCGCGAATCTGCTCGGACAGCACCGTCACCAGCTCCTGCGCCAGGCTGCGGCGCTTGCGGGGAAGGCGTGGGACGTCGATCGGTTTTTCCATGGGTCTGTGTCTCGGGCAGGCGGCTGAATGCGCATCATCATAGCGCAACGTGGTTGTACGATCACTTTCTGCGCAATCTCGTCTGCAGACCGAGGCGCCGCTATCGCGAGCAGGCTCGCTCCCACAGGGGTTCGGGCACCCCGCATTCACTGTGAGAGCGAGCCTGCTCGCGATGAAAACACCTCGGTGTAGCAGTTGAACCCCGGATTGCTTCAGGCGGTCACGGCATGCTCCACCAGTTGGCCACCTTCAATGCGCACCTGTCGCGGATGGAAACGTTTCAAACTGCTTCGGTGGCCGACGCTGACGATGCTCAGCCCTGGCAACTGGTCGATCAGCGCTTGATACAGCGTCGCCTCGTCTTCCTCGTCCATCGCCGACGTGGCTTCGTCCATGTACAGCCACAGCGGCGCATAGAGCAAGGCACGGGCAAACGCCAGGCGCTGTTGTTCGCCGGGCGAGAGCATGCGCTGCCAGTGGTTGCTTTCATCCAGCCGCGAGATCAAGTGTGGCAGGCGGCAGGTTTCCAGTACCTGTGCATAACGTTCATTGGGGTAGACGTCCCCGGGCTGTGGATAACTCAGCACTTCGCGCAGGCTGCCAATGGGCAGATAGGGTTTTTGCGGCAGGAACAAATACCGCGCCGCCGGCAACAGGATGCGTCCGTGGCCGGTGGGCCACAGATGTCCCATCGCCCGGAACAGCGTGGATTTACCGCTACCGGAACGGCCGCCTAGCATCACTCGCTCACCCGGCGCTACCGTCATGTCGGCGTTGGAGAGCAAGTGTCGGCCATCGGCCACATCCAGCCCCAGGCCTTTCACTTGCAGCAGATTGCCTTGGCTTTCCACGTCGATGGCCGGCACGCGATCTTCGTTATCGCTCATGGCCTGGCGGAAGCTCAGCAGACGATCACACGTGGCGCGCCACTCGGCGAGTTGGGCGTAGGCATCGATGAACCAGCTGAAGTTCTCCTGCACGTTGCCGAACGCCGAGTTGATCTGCATGAGCTCACCCAGCTGGATCTTGCCGGCGAAGTAGCGCGGGGCGGCGACGATAAAAGGAAAGATGATTGCGATCTGACCGTAGCCGGAGGTGAAGAAGGTCAGCCGCTTGGACACCCGCATGATGTCCCAGAAATTATGCCAGACCAGGCCAAAACGCCCGCTCAGGCGCCGGTTCTCGTTGGGTTCGCCGTTATACAGCGCAATGCTCTCGGCATTCTCGCGCACCCGCACCATGGAGAAACGCAGGTCCGCCTCGAAGCGTTGCTGGTTGTTGTTCAGGCCGATCAGACGCCGGCCGATCAGGTGTGTCAGCCAACTGCCCACCGCGGCATACACCAGGGCGCACCAGAACATGTAGCCCGGGATCGTATAGCCGAACACTTCGATGCTGCCCGACACGCCCCACAGGATGATCGAGAACGACACCAGGCTGACCACGGTGCGCAACAATCCCAACCCCAGGCCGAGGGTGTTGGTGGTGAAGCTGTTGAGGTCTTCGGAAATCCGCTGGTCCGGGTTGTCGGTATAGCCGCCCTGCTCCAGCCGGTAGTAATTCTTGTCCTTTAGCCAACGCGCAAAATGCTGCTCGGTGAGCCAGGCCCGCCAGCGGATAGTGAGCATTTGCGTCAGGTACAAGCGATACACCGCCCCCAGGATCGCCACCGCGGCGATGCCACAGAAGTACAGGATCAGTTGCCAGAATGCCGTGTCGTTCTTCTCTTGCAGGGCATTGTAGAAATCCTTGTACCAACTGTTGATCCAAACCGAAATCGCCACGCTGAACAACGACAGCGCAATGACGGCGATCAATAGCGTCCAGGCCTTGCCCTTCTCCTCGCTACGCCAGTATGGCGTGGTCATTTGCCAGACACGGCGGAAAAACTGTCCGCGCACCGCGTCATTGACCGCGGAATATTCAGCGTTCTGATTCATGGTTAGAGCCCGATAAAAACAATCGGGCCGATCATAGAGCATCGGCCCGATTTATCGCGAGGGGGACAACATCCGTTCAGCGCAGGTTCAGCGACGCACGGGGCGCTTCTGCAATTTGCGCTGCAAGGTACGCCGGTGCATGCCCAAGGCGCGGGCGGTGGCGGAAATGTTGCCTTCGTGCTCGGTCAGCACCCGCTGGATGTGCTCCCATTGCAGGCGGTCCACCGACATGGGGTTTTCCGGCACCAGGGAATCAAGGTCGGCGTGTTCGGACAGCAGCGCGGCCAGGACGTCATCGGCATCCGCCGGTTTGCACAGGTAATTGCAGGCGCCGCGCTTGATGGCCTCGACCGCCGTGGCGATGCTCGAATAACCGGTGAGGATCACCACGCGCATTTCCGGGTCCAGCTCCAACAGCTTGGGCAGCAATACCAGGCCCGAGTCGCCGTCCATTTTCAGGTCCAGGGCCGCGTAGTCCGGCAGGTCGGCCTGGGCGATGGTCAGGCCCTCTTCGGCGGAACCTGCGGTGCTGACGCGAAACCCGCGACGGGACATGGCCCGGGCCATGACGCGGGTGAACGTGGCGTCGTCATCTACCAGCAACAGGTGCGGCAGTTCTTCGCCGTCGACTTGGATCTCGTCACTCATATTCGTCTCCTCGGTCGGCACGAGGCAGGCGCAGCTCGGTGAGCGTGCCGCCTCCCTCATGGGGGTAGAGTTTCACCGAGCCGCCGGCGCGTGTCACGCTGGCCTTGCTCAAAAACAGGCCAAGGCCCAGACCTTTGCCCTTGGTGGTAAAGAAAGGCTTGCCGATCTGCTCGGCAATCGCCAGCGGCACACCGGCGCCATGGTCACGGATGCAGATGGTCAGTTCGTAGTCATTCCAGTCCAGCGCCACCTCCAGGCCTTCGGGGCAGGCATCGGCAGCGTTGTTCAACAGGTTCAATAAAGCCTGGGTCAAATCCGGCGGCGGCGCCATGCGTGGAACCACACCCTTGCCCAAGTGCTGCAAGCGATAACTGGCTTCAGGGCGCATCAGGTGCCAGCGGTTCAGGGCTTCGTCCAACCAGAAAGTCACCGCTTGCATGTCGATGTCCAGGCGCCGGTTGGCCTCGGCGGCGCGCACCAGGTATTGCAGGGTTTCCTTGCAGAGCTTGACCTGATCCTGCAGCACACTGAGGTCGTCCTGCAGCGCCGGGTCGGAGTGATCCTGGCGCATTTCCTTGAGCAGCACGCTCATGGTTGCCAACGGCGTGCCCAACTCATGGGCAGCGCCAGCGGCCTGAGTCGCTACGGCCAGCAATTGCTCGTCCCGCAAGCCTTCCTCACGGCGAATGGCCCGCAGTTCTTCCTGACGGCGCAACTCCTCGGCCATGCGTGCGGCGAAAAACGTGATGACCGCCGCGGCCAGGGCGAAACTCAGCCACATGCCGTAGATTTGCAGGTTTTCGCGGGCGATGGGAAAGGTTTCCAGCGGATAGAAGCGCGCCAGCAACAGGGTATACAGCGCCAGGGCGATGCCGGACAGGATCAGCGAATAACGCCAGGGCAATGTCACCGCGGCGATGGTCAGCGGCACCAGGTAATAGGACACGAAGGGGTTGGTGGAACCACCGGAGAAATACAGCAGTGCGCTGTGGATAAACAAATCGCAGGCCAACTGCACCGCGTACTCCAGTTCGGTCACCGGCCAGGACGTACGCAAGCGAACCGCCGTCAGCGCGCACAGGACCGATGAACAGGCCAAAGTGATCGCCAGCTGAAGCCAGGGCAGCGGCAGCAACTGGAACCAATAGGCAAGCCCCACCGACCCAGCCTGGGCCGCCAGGACCAGGATACGGATAAACGTCAGGCGCCAGAGGTTCTGGCGAGAGGCGGAAGTCATTTGCAAAGGGACGAGCATGAGCTCTCCTGATGAGCGCTCCAGGCGGATCGCACGGAGTATACCCAAGGCGCGGCTGACACAGGCAGATATGCGGCAAAGCGCCACAGGAGCAGCTGCAAGCTGCAAGCTGCAAGCTGCAAGCTGCAAGCCAGAGGCTAGACTTACACTCTTTTACTTGCAGCTTGAAGCTTGCCGCTTGAAGCTGCTCCTTTTCCAAGGAGCTTTCATGCACACGTTCCGCCGCCACGTCGCCCTGCTCGCCCTCAGCCTAGGCACCGTCGCCAGCCTGCCGGCCCTGGCCGCCGACGAGCTTCACTACAACCAGATATCTCTGCGCGCCGAAGCCAGCCAGGAAGTGGCCCGCGACCTGATGATCGTCACCCTCTACACCGAGGAACAGAACACCGACCCGGCCAAACTCGCCGCCGCCATCAGCACCACGCTGAACAAGGCTATCGGCCAGGCCAAGCAGGTCAAGGACATCACCCTGCGCCAGGGTAGCCGCAACAGCTACCCGATCTACGACGGCAAAGGCCAGAAAATCACCGGCTGGCGCGAACGCGCCGAATTGCGCCTGGAAAGCGCCGACTTCGCCGCCCTGTCCAAGCTCACCGGTGAACTGCTCACCGACATGAAAATGGGCGGCATGGACTTCGCCATCTCCACCGCCACCCGCCAGAGCGGCGAAGACGCCCTGCTCAAGGACGCCGTCGCCGCCTTCAAGGCCCGCGCCCAGCTCGCCACCGAAGCCCTGGGTGGCAAGGGCTACAAGATCGTCAGCCTGAACCTCAACACCAACGGCTATCCACAACCCTACATGCGCGCCCCGATGATGATGAAATCCGGCTCCATGGACGCCGAGTCGGTCACGCCTGACGTAGAAGCCGGCACCAGCAAGGTGAGCATGACGGCGGATGGGTCGGTTGAGGTGTTGATGCAGTGATGCGCCGAAGGAGAGATCCAGTTCAGTAGTGCCTTTTGTGGCGAGGGGATTTATCCCCGCTGGGCTGCACAGCAGCCCCAAAGGCAGCGACCTCAATCATACTGGCACATCGAGGTGTCAAGGTTGGGTCTGCTACGCAGCCCAGCGGGGATAAATCCCCTCGCCACAGACCGGACTGGCCGGTGTCTCAAGCCGATCCAACGCCTTATCCACCAGCAACTGGCACAACTCCACCAACTGATGAATACCCAGCGCCACGCTGCGACGCGTGCCATCCACCTCGAAAGCCAGATCCTCGGCCATGGCCTTAACCGAAGCCAGGGTTTCGGAGGTGCTGGTGAGCAGCGTGTCGGCATCGGCCTTTGCGGTCACTGAAAACAGACTGTCGATGCGTGGATCAGTGTTTTGTTCAGGTGGCTTGGGGTTGAGGTAATGACTCAAGACCCGCTCGACGGTGGCGCGGTTTTTGAGCAGTTCTTCGATGGCGTCGAATCGTGGCGACAGAAAAAGGTTAGAGAGCGCATTTCCGAGGGACAACCTTAAAAAGTTGTTGGATGTTTCGTCACCGGTAGTAATCGTTCCTACGTACCTCATGGCTAGCTACCTCAGACCAGGCATGCAAAGTCGAACTGTGGGAGCGAGCCTGCTCGCGATTGCGCTGGATCCGTCGACGCAGATGTCGAATGACAGACCGCCATCGCGAGCAGGCTCGCTCCCACTATGGGTCGGTGCACGCCTTCAACCGCTATGCCCAAACCCAGGGGTCCCCCTCACTTTTGGCTATTTCCCCCGCCGCCCTCTACAACGCTACTCTTCGCCCATCCGTCGCCATCACCCAAGGGTTTTCATGGACAGAACCACCTTCAAACCATTGCTGCTCACCCTCACCCTGATCGGCAGCATCCCAATGGCCCAGGCCGCCACCACCCTGGTCTACTGCTCCGAAGCCAGCCCCGCCGGGTTCGATCCCAGCCAATACACCAGCGGCACCGATTTCGACGCTTCGGCCGAAACCGTCTTCAACCGCCTCACTCAATTCAAGCGCGGCGGCACCGAAGTCGAACCGGGGCTGGCGACAAGCTGGGACGTGTCTGCCGACGGTCTGGCCTATACCTTCCACCTGCGCGAAGGCGTCAAGTTCCACACCACCGACTACTTCACCCCCACCCGCGATTTCAACGCGGACGATGTGGTGTTCACCTTCCAGCGGCTGCTCGACCCGCAGCACCCGTTCCGCCAAGCCTACCCCACCGAGTCACCCTACTTCACCGACATGGGCCTGAACACCACGATCAAGCGCGTCGAAAAGATCGACGAGCACACCGTGCGCTTCAACCTGAACAACGTCGATGCCGCTTTCGTGCAGAACCTGGCGATGAGTTTTGCGTCGGTGCAGTCCGCCGAATACGCCGCGCAGTTATTAAAGGAAGGCAAGGCCGGCGACCTCAATCAGAAACCCGTTGGCACCGGCCCGTTCGTGTTCAAGCGCTATCAGAAGGACTCGCAGATCCGCTACGCCGTCAACACCGCGTACTGGAAACCCGAAGATGTCAGAATCGACAACCTGATCTTCTCCATCACTCCCGACGCCGCCGTGCGCCTGCAAAAGCTCAAGCGCAATGAATGCCAGGTCAGCGGCTACCCGCGCCCCGCCGACATCGAGATCATGGAGAAGGATCCGAACCTGCGGGTGCTCAGGCAGCCCGGCTTTAACCTGGGCTTCCTGGCCTACAACGTGACGCACCCGCCCCTGGACCAACTCAAGGTCCGCCAGGCGCTGGACATGGCCATCGACAAGCCGGCAATCATCAAAGCCGTGTACCAGAGCGCCGGGCAACTGGCGCAGAACGCTTTGCCACCGGCCCAGTGGTCGTTCGACCCGGCCATCAAGGACGCGCCCCATGACGTGACCAAGGCCAAGGCGCTACTCCAGGAAGCCGGGGTTGCGCCGGGTACTACCATCAATTTATGGGCGATGACGGTGCAGCGCGCCTCCAACCCCAACGCGCGGATGTCAGCGCAGATGATCCAGCAGGACTGGGCGAAAATCGGGATCAAGGCCAACATCGTCAGCTATGAATGGGGCGAGTACATCAAGCGTGCCAAGAACGGCGAGCACGACGCGATGATCTACGGCTGGACCGGCGACAACGGCGACCCGGACAACTGGCTGGGGGTGCTCTACAGCTGCGCGGCGGTCAAGGGCAGCAACTATGCCAAGTGGTGCGACCCCGCCTACGACAAGCTGATCCAACAGGCCAAGGTCTCCACCGACCGCCAGCAGCGCATCGACCTGTACCGGCAGGCACAACAAATCCTCAAGCAACAGGTGCCCATTACACCGATTGCGAACTCCACGGTGTTCCAGCCGATAAACAAAAACGTGGTGGATTTCAAACTCAGTCCCTTTGGTCTCACACCCTTCTACGGCGTGGGTTTGCAGAAGTGAAACCCGCCCCAAACCGGTGCTTGGCGCCTCTGTCGCGCACCGGTAAAGGGCGCCTTTTGCACCTAAAAAACCCACGCAAACGATCAACAGCGTCAGAAGTTACACGGATGCGACATTAAGGTACGTTCGTGCCACTGTTTCAGATTTGGAACCGCTCTGGATCTTGCATTGGGTATGGGGCCTGCATAAGTATCCGCAGGACGACTCACGAGGTCGCCCTCAAATCCAAAAATGACAACAAATCATGAGGCCAACATGCTTAAACACGCGGTCATTCCGTTTTTAGTCGGCGCAGGCTTATTGGCCAGCGCACCCTTCGCCCAAGCGGCGGCTAACCTGGTGTTCTGCTCCGAAGGCAGCCCCGCCGGCTTCGACCCGGGTCAATACACCACCGGAACCGACTTCGACGCCTCTGCAGAAACCATGTTCAACCGCCTCACCCAGTTCGAGCGCGGCGGCACCGCCGTGATTCCTGGCCTGGCGACCAAGTGGGATATTTCCGAAGACGGTCTGAGCTACACCTTCCACCTGCGTGAAGGCGTCAAGTTCCACACCACCCCTTACTTCAAGCCGACTCGTGAGTTCAACGCCGACGACGTCCTGTTCACCTTCAATCGCATGATTAACAAGGATGATCCGTTCCGTAAGGCGTACCCGACCGAATTCCCGTACTTCACCGACATGGGGATGGACACCAACATCACCAAGATCGAAAAAGTCGACGACCACACCGTCAAGTTCACCCTCAAGGATGTCGACGCTGCATTCATCCAGAACATGGCCATGAGCTTCGCCTCGATCCAGTCCGCCGAATATGCGGCCCAGCTGCTCAAGGAAGGCAAGGCTCCGGACATCAACCAGAAGCCGATCGGCACTGGCCCGTTCGTGTTCAAGAGCTACCAGAAAGACTCCAACATCCGTTACACCGGGAACAAGGATTACTGGAACCCTTCCGACGTGAAGATCGACAACCTGATCTTCGCCATCACCACCGACCCGTCGGTGCGTATCCAGAAGCTGAAGAAGAACGAGTGCCAGGTCACCCTCTTCCCGCGTCCCGCCGACCTCAAGGCGCTGAAGGACGACAAGGCCCTGAAGATGCCTGACCAGGCCGGCTTCAACCTGGGTTACATCGCCTACAACGTGATGGACAAGATCAAGGGCAGCAACGAGCCGAACGTGCTCGCCAACCTCAAGGTCCGCCAGGCGCTGGACATGGCGGTCAACAAGCCGCAGATCATCGACTCGGTCTACCAGGGCGCCGGCCAGCTGGCGGTCAACGCCATGCCTCCGACCCAATGGTCCTACGACACCACGATCAAGGACGCCAAGTACGATCCTGAGAAAGCCAAGGAGCTGCTCAAGGAAGCCGGCGTTAAGGAAGGCACCAACATCACCCTGTGGGCGATGCCGGTCCAGCGTCCATACAACCCGAACGCCAAGCTTATGGCTGAAATGCTCCAGTCCGACTGGAAGAAAATCGGCCTGAACGTGAACATCGTCAGCTACGAATGGGGCGAGTACATCAAGCGTTCCAAGGGCGGCGAGAACCAGGCGATGATCATCGGCTGGAGCGGTGACAACGGTGACCCGGACAACTGGCTCAACGTGCTGTTCGGTTGCGACTCCCTGAGTGGCAACAACTTCTCCAAATGGTGTGACAAGAAGTTCGACGGACTGGTCAAGGAAGCCAAGCGCACCACCGACCAGGCCAAGCGCACCGAATTGTACAAACAGGCACAACACGTCCTCAAGGACGCCGTGCCAATGACACCTATCGCTCACTCGACGGTGTATCAACCCATGCGCGCCAACGTGCAGGACTTCAAGATCAGCCCGTTTGGCTTGAACTCCTTCTACGGCGTCAGCGTCAGCAACTGAAGGTATGCAACGGCGGCGTCTTCTGACGGCGCCGTTGCTTTATCTGCCAAGACCCGGGAAATCGCCTGCGTCCCACTCTTCCTGCGTATTCCCGTAGCCGGTCGAGGACGTATCGCCCTTTCTCACAAGTCTTTCAGGCGTTACGCATTTACTGCCCGAACCACGGCCCATACCGTTGGCGCCGGGCAGATCTGCCAGCCCTGCGGCATCGCTGTACACAATGGAATGAGCCCAGTGTTCCCGGCCCCGTCCCCGGACGGACGCCGGTTCACTGTCAAACACCCCGAACGAGAGAGGGAGCGTCATGCGCCATACCCTGGTTTTATCCGCATTGCTGAGTACTGGCCTGCTGGCCGCGACATCCGCCGCCCAGGCCGCCACCGGTGGCAGCCTGGTGTTCTGTTCCGAAGGCAGCCCCGCCGGTTTTGACACCGCGCAGTACACCACCGCTACTGACAACGATGCCGCCGAACCGCTGTACAACCGCCTGGCCGAGTTTGAAAAGGGCGCGACCAATGTCGTACCGGGCCTGGCGACGAGCTGGGATATTTCCGAAGACGGTTTGAAATACACCTTCCACCTGCGCGAAGGGGTGAAGTTCCACACCACCGACTATTTCACGCCAACCCGGGATTTCAACGCCGACGACGTGGTGTTCACGTTCACCCGCATGCTCGATCCGCAGCATCCGTTCCGCAAGGCCTACCCCACCGAGTTCCCGTACTTCAACGGCATGAGCCTGAACAAGAACATTGCCAAGGTGGAAAAGACCGGGCCGTTGACGGTGGTCATGACCCTCAACAGCGTGGACGCCGCGTTCATCCAGAACATCGCCATGAGCTTCGCCTCGATTCTGTCGGCCGAGTACGCCGACCAGTTGCTCAAGGACGGCAAGCCGAGCGACATCAACCAGAAGCCCATCGGCACCGGGCCGTTCGAGTTCAAGAGCTACCAGAAGGACTCCAACATCCGCTACGTCGCCAACAAGCAGTACTGGGCGCCGGAACGGGTCAAGCTGAACAACCTGATTTTCTCCATCAACACCGACGCCTCGGTGCGGGTGCAGAAGCTCAAGGCCAACGAATGCCAGATCACCCTGCATCCGCGTCCGGCCGACGTGCCGGCTTTGAAGAACGATCCCAAGCTGCAACTGATCGAAAAGCCTGGCTTCAACCTCGGCTACATCGCCTATAACACCCGTCACAAACCCTTCGACCAGGTGGAAGTACGCCGGGCATTGGACATGGCTGTGAACAAGCAGGGCATCCTCAATGCCGTGTACCAGGGCGCGGGACAACTGGCACAGAACGCCATGCCACCGACCCAGTGGTCCTACGACGACACCATCAAGGACACCCCCTATAACCCGGAAAAAGCCAAGGAGCTGCTCAAGGCCGCCGGGGTCAAGGAAGGCACCGAGATCACTCTGTGGGCCATGCCTGTGCAACGCCCGTATAACCCCAACGCCAAGCTGATGGCCGAGATGCTCCAGGCCGACTGGGCGAAGATCGGTCTGAAGGTGAAAATCGTCAGCTACGAATGGGGCGAGTACATCAAGCGCACCAAGAACGGCGAGCACGACGTCAGCCTGATCGGCTGGACCGGCGACAACGGCGACCCGGACAACTGGCTCGGCACGCTGTACAGCTGTGACGCCATTGGCGGCAACAACTACTCCATGTGGTGCGATCAGGATTACGACAAGTTGATCAAGCAGGCCAAGGTCGTCACCGACCGCGACCAGCGCACCGTGCTCTACAAACAGGCCCAGCAGTTGCTCAAGCAACAAGTGCCGATCACCCCTGTTGCCCACTCGACGGTCAACCAGCCGCTGAGTGCCAAAGTCGAAGGATTCAAGGTCAGTCCCTTCGGTCGCAACGTGTTCTCGGGCGTCAGCCTGAACCCATAACCGATTAGCCCTGCAGCGAGGGCCCCCCCAGGGGCTCTCACGCAGACGTCTTGCCTGAATTCGTCGATCAGGCGCCATGCAAACGTTTGCGGCTGCAATGAGTTGTAAAACCGATAGCCGTATCACCAAAAAAGACCGGCGTTAAAAAGAAAGAAAAAGGAGCGTTACCCATGAAGTTGAGCAGCACCGCGATACTGGCCTTGGCCATCAGCAGCATCACCTCGACGGCCTTTGCAGAATCCCAGAGCCAGGCCGTCACCCCGGTGACCCTCAAGACCACCAGCGAGCAAAGCGAAGCCAAAGGCTTCATCGAAGGCCAATCGGTGACCGGTTCGACCCGCAACTGGTACGCCAACGAGCAGTTCAAGCGCGGCACCAAGCTGACCTACCGTAAAAACGGTGAAGCACGCGAGACCGACCGCCGGATCAACTGGCTGCAAGGCACCATCATCAAGTACAACTCGGGCTTCACCGAAGGCACCGTCGGTTTCAGCACTGAACTGGCCGCCTACAACGCCATCGCCCTGGACCAGGACCGCAAGGACCTGGCGTCCAACAATGGCGGCGCGCCGACCACCCGTCCAGGCGCCGGTAACAACCGTACCTTGACCCGCGAAGGCGGCGACGCCGTCGGCCAGTGGAGCAAACTGGGCCTGGCGAACGTCAAGGCTCGTGTATCGAACACCACCCTGACCGCCGGCCGCCAGAACTTCAGCAGCCCGATGGTCGACGTCATCGGCAACCGTGCCCTGCCCTCCAGCTTCCAGGGTTTAAGCCTGCACAGCGAAGAGCTGGAGAACCTGTCCTTCGACATCGCCACCTTCGACCGCAACTCGCCACGTACCGAACAGAGCCTGCGCAAGTTCCGCTCCGAATACGGCGACAGCAGCGTTGAAACCGATCACGTCAACACCGCCGGTATCACCTACCAGCCTCTGGCCAGCCTGAAGACCAGCCTCTGGGCGACCGAGGCCGAAGACATGTGGAACCAGTACTATTTCGGCGCTACCCATGAACTGGGCGATAGCTCGGTGCTGAGCCTGACCACTGGCCTGAACTACTACAAGACAGTGGACTCGGGCAAAAGCAAACTGGGCGACATCGACAACGACACCTACTCCCTGTCGTTCGGCCTGACCCACCAGGCCCACAGCCTGACGTTCTCGTACCAGCAAGTGAACGGTAACGAGTACTTCGACTACCTGCACGAAACCAACGGCATCTACCTGGCCAACTCCCTGCTGTCGGACTTCAACGGCCCGAACGAGAAATCCTTCCAGATCGCCTATGGCCTGAACATGGCCGAATACGGCGTACCCGGCCTGAAGTTCAACATCTACCAGGCGCGCGGCTGGGGCATCGACGGCACTCACTACAGAAGCACCGGCTACAGCGACGTGACCGCGATGGACGGCGAACACCACTATGAATACGGCATTGGCGCATCCTATGCCGTACAGAGCGGCCCGCTCAAAGCCACCGCGATCCGTGCGACCTATACCGCACACCGCGCCAGTGAAAACCAGGCCGACGGCAGCCTCAACGAGTTCCGCCTGGTCACCACCATCCCGTTCAACATCCTGTAAACCCTGTGCCTGACGGCCGACTCACAAGGTCGGCCGTCAGGCCTTTAACCGTTCAACCGATTGCAGAGGATTGACGATGAACATGATTCCCCTACGCGCAGCCATCGCCGCCGCGCTGCTGAGTGTCGCCGTTGGCGCCACGGCCAAACCCCTGGTGGTTTGCACAGAAGCCAGTCCGGAAGGCTTCGACATGGTCCAGTACACGACTGCAGTCACCGCCGACGCCGTGGCGGAAACCATCTTCAACCGCCTGGCCGACTTCAAGCCCGGCACCACCGAAGTGATTCCGGCCCTGGCCGAATCCTGGGACATCAGTGAAGATGGCCTGACGTACACCTTCCACCTGCGTAAGGGCGTCAAGTTCCACACCACCGAATACTTCAAGCCGACCCGCGAGCTCAATGCCGACGATGTGGTCTGGAGTTTCCAGCGCCAGCTGGACCCGAATCACCCATGGCACAAACTCTCGAGCGTGGGCTTCCCCTACTTTGAAAGCATGGGCTTCAAAGAGCTGCTCAAGAACGTCGAGAAAGTCGACGAGCACACCGTCAAGTTCACCCTGACCCGCCGCGAAGCGCCGTTCCTGGCGGACATCGCCATGGCCTTCTCCTCGATCTACCCGGCCGAATATGCCGATCAGCTGCTCAAGTCCGGCAAGACCGGCGACCTGAACAGCAAGCCGGTCGGCACCGGGCCATTCGTGTTCCAGCGCTACAACAAGGACGCCCAGGTGCGTTTCAAGGCCAACCCGGACTACTTCCGTGGCAAGCCACCGGCCGATGCCCTGGTACTGGCCATCGCCACCGACAACAACGTGCGCCTGCAGAAACTCAAGGCCAACGAATGCCAGGTCGCGCTGTATCCCAAGCCCGATGACATTCCCAGCATCAAGAAAGACGCCAACCTGAAAGTCGACGAACTGGACGCTATGACCGTGTCCTACGTCGCCATGAACACCCAGCACAAGTATCTGAGTGATGTCCGGGTGCGCAAAGCCATCGACATCGCCTTCGACAAAGAGGCTTACGTCAATGCCTTGTTCGGCAAAGGCAACGCCACCGTGGCGGTCAACCCGTACCCACCGACCCTGCTGGGCTTCAATCACGAACTGAAGAACCCGCCCCGTGACCTGGACAAGGCCCGCCAGTTGCTCAAGGAAGCCGGCGTGCCGGAAGGTACCGTGCTGACTTTGTTTACTCGCAACGGCGGCGGCCCGACCAACCCCAACCCAATGCTGGGTGCGCAGATGATGCAGGCCGACCTGGCGAAAGTCGGGATCAAGGTCGACATCCGCGTGATGGAATGGGGTGAAATGCTCAAGCGCGCAAAAAACGGCGAACACGACATGGTCTCCGCCGGATGGGCGGGTGATAACGGCGACCCGGATAACTTCCTGACGCCTATGCTCAGTTGCGAAGCCGCCAAGAACGGCGAAAACTACGCCCGCTGGTGCAACGAGAAATTCCAGGCGCTGATCGACCAGGCCCGCGCCACAGTGAACCCCGAGGAGCGGACCAGGCTCTATGAACAGGCCCAGGTGATTTTCAACCAGGACCAACCATGGATCAGCATGGCCCACACCCGGATGTTCACGGCAATGCGCAAGAACGTAGAGGGCTACTCCATTAGCCCGCTCACCACCAATAACTTCGCCACTACCCAGGTGAAGTAGATAAGAAAGTCCCCGGCACCCTTATCCAAGGGCTGCCGGGCACGCCTAACCGGCTGATGAGGTACACCTGAAGATGTTTAGTTTTATTGCCCGCCGACTGGGATTGTTGATTCCCACGTTCTTCGGCATCACCTTGCTGACCTTCGCGTTGATTCGCATGATCCCCGGCGACCCCGTGGAAGTGATGATGGGCGAACGTCGGGTCGATCCCGAAATGCATGCTCAGGCAATGGAACGCCTTGGCCTCAATAAACCGCTGTATGCCCAGTACCTGGACTACATCGGCAAACTGGCCCACGGCGATCTCGGCGAGTCGCTGCGCACCCGCGAAAGCGTCTGGACCGAGTTCAGCTCCCTGTTTCCCGCGACCCTGGAACTGTCCATGGCCGCCCTGTTGTTCGCCGGTATCCTGGGCCTGTTGGCCGGGGTGATCGCGGCACTCAAGCGAGGATCCCTGTTCGACCATGGGGTGATGGGCGTCTCCCTGGCGGGTTATTCGATGCCGATCTTCTGGTGGGGCCTGATCCTGATCATGTTCTTCTCGGTGTCCCTGGGTTGGACCCCGGTGTCGGGACGGATCGACCTGCTCTACGACATCGAGCCGAAAACCGGCTTCATGCTGATCGACACCCTGCTGGCCGATGAGCCGGGGGCGTTCCTCGATGCCTTGCACCATTTGATCCTGCCGGCCATCGTGCTGGGCACCATTCCGCTGGCGGTGATCGCCCGCATGACCCGTTCTTCGATGCTCGAAGTATTGCGCGAAGACTACATCCGCACCGCCAAGGCCAAAGGCCTGTCGCCGACCCGCGTGGTGTTCGTGCACGGCCTGCGCAACGCGTTGATCCCGGTACTGACCGTGGTCGGCCTGCAAGTCGGCACGCTGCTGGCCGGTGCGGTCCTGACCGAAACGATCTTCTCCTGGCCGGGCATCGGCAAGTGGCTGATCGAAGCCATCGGCGCCCGGGACTATCCCGTGGTGCAGAACGGCATCCTGTTAATCGCCTGCCTGGTGATTCTGGTCAACTTCGTCGTGGACATCCTCTACGGCTTTGCCAACCCACGTATCCGTCACCAGCGCTGAGATCAAATCCATGAGTACTCCAACTCCTTCGGTAGCAGTCGATCAAAGCCTGCTGTATCCGTCTCCTTACAAAGAATTCTGGCAGGCGTTTTCCCGTAACAAGGGCGCCGTGGCCGGGCTGCTGTTCATGATCCTGGTGGTGTTCTGCGCCATCTTCGCGCCGTGGGTCGCACCCCATGACCCGAGCGAACAGTACCGCGACTTCCTGCTGACCCCGCCGGCCTGGCTCGAAGGCGGACAGATGCAGTTCCTGCTGGGCACCGACGAACTGGGTCGCGATCTGCTCTCGCGGCTGATCCAGGGCTCGCGCCTGTCGCTGCTGATCGGCTTGTCGTCGGTGGTCATGTCGCTGATCCCGGGCATCCTGCTGGGGTTGTTCGCCGGGTTCTTCCCGCGCATCCTCGGCCCGACCATCATGCGTCTGATGGATATCATGCTGGCCCTGCCCTCGCTGCTGCTGGCCGTGGCGATCGTCGCCATCCTCGGCCCAGGCCTGATCAATACCGTGATCGCCATCGCCATCGTCTCGCTGCCGTCCTACGTGCGCCTGACCCGCGCCGCGGTGATGGGTGAACTGAACCGCGACTACGTGACCGCCGCCCGCCTGGCCGGTGCCGGCCTGCCGCGCCTGATGTTCATCACCGTACTGCCCAACTGCATGGCGCCGCTGATCGTACAGGCGACCCTGAGCTTTTCCTCGGCGATCCTTGACGCCGCCGCCCTGGGCTTCCTCGGTCTGGGCGTCCAGCCGCCTACCCCGGAATGGGGCACCATGCTGGCCTCGGCCCGCGACTACATCGAACGCGCCTGGTGGGTCGTGAGCCTGCCTGGCTTGACCATTTTGCTCAGCGTGCTGGCAATCAACCTGATGGGCGACGGTTTGCGCGATGCGCTGGACCCGAAACTCAAGAATGCCGCCTGAGGAGATTCCCATGTCACTGCTAGAAATCAAGAATCTCAACGTCCGCTTCGGCGACGCCACCGCCGTCCCGGTGGTCGACGGCCTGGACCTGAGCGTGGAAAAAGGCGAAGTGCTGGCTATCGTCGGCGAATCGGGGTCGGGTAAGTCCGTGACCATGATGGCGCTGATGGGCCTGATCGAACATCCCGGCATCGTGACCGCCGACGCGCTGAACTTCGACGGCAACAACATGCTCAAGCTGAGCGCCCGTCAGCGCCGGCAGATCATCGGCAAGGACCTGGCAATGGTCTTCCAGGACCCGATGACCGCGCTCAACCCCAGCTACACCGTTGGCTTCCAGATCGAAGAAGTGCTGCGCCTGCACCTGAAGATGTCCGGCAAGGCCGCCCGCAAGCGTGCCATCGAGCTGCTGGAAAAAGTCGAGATCCCCGGCGCCGCCAACCGCATGGACGCCTACCCTCACCAACTGTCCGGCGGCATGAGCCAGCGCGTGGCGATTGCCATGGCGATTGCCGGCGAGCCGAAACTGCTGATCGCCGACGAACCGACCACCGCCCTGGACGTGACCATCCAGGCGCAGATCAT
Organism: Pseudomonas sp. AF32; assembly: GCF_022342325.2. Lineage (NCBI taxonomy): Bacteria > Pseudomonadati > Pseudomonadota > Gammaproteobacteria > Pseudomonadales > Pseudomonadaceae > Pseudomonas > Pseudomonas sp. AF32. Next base: position 387,990 of record NZ_RQJK02000001.1, read on the forward strand.
GGACCTGCTGCTGGCCCTGCAAAAAGAACAGAACATGGGCCTGGTGCTGATCACCCACGACCTGGCCGTGGTGGCTGAAACCGCCCAGCGCGTGTGCGTGATGTACGCCGGGCAAGCCGTGGAAGTCGGCAAGGTACCCGAGCTGTTCGACATTCCGGCCCACCCGTACAGCGAAGCACTGCTGGCGGCGATTCCAGAGCACAGCATGGGCGCCGAACGCCTGGCGACGCTGCCGGGCATCGTTCCCGGTCGCTACGACCGTCCACAAGGTTGTCTGTTGTCGCCGCGCTGTCCGTATGTGCGCGATAACTGCCGTCAACAACGTCCTGCCCTCGACCCGAAAACCAACAGCCTCGCCCGCTGCTTCTACCCGCTGAACCAGGAGGTGGCGTGATGGCCGTCGTACTTACCGCCCGTGACCTGACCCGTCATTACGAAGTGTCCCGTGGCATGTTCAAGGGCCACGCCACCGTGCGTGCCCTCAACGGCGTTTCGTTCGAACTGGAAGCCGGCAAGACCCTGGCTGTGGTGGGCGAATCCGGTTGCGGCAAATCCACCCTCGCCCGGGCCCTGACGCTGATCGAGGAGCCGTCCTCCGGCTCGTTGAAAATCGCCGGCCAGGAAGTCGCCGGTGCCAACAAGGCCGAACGCAAGCAACTGCGCAAAGACGTGCAGATGGTGTTCCAGAGCCCTTACGCCTCCCTCAACCCACGGCAGAAAATCGGTGATCAACTGGCCGAGCCGTTGCTGATCAACACCAACCTGTCGGCGACAGAGCGGCGTGAGAAAGTCCAGGCGATGATGAAGCAGGTGGGTTTGCGTCCCGAGCATTACCAGCGCTACCCGCACATGTTCTCTGGCGGCCAGCGCCAGCGCATCGCCCTGGCCCGCGCCATGATGCTGCAACCCAAGGTGCTGGTGGCGGACGAACCGACCTCGGCGCTGGACGTGTCGATCCAGGCCCAGGTGTTGAACCTGTTCATGGACCTGCAGCAGGAGTTCAACACGGCCTACGTGTTCATTTCCCACAACCTGGCGGTGGTGCAGCACGTCGCCGACGATGTGATGGTGATGTACCTCGGTCGCCCGGTGGAAATGGGCCCCAACGAGTCGATCTACAGCCGCCCGTTGCACCCGTACACCCAAGCGCTGCTGTCGGCCACACCGACCATCCACCCGGACCCGAACAAGCCGAAGATCAAGATCGTCGGCGAACTGCCCAACCCGCTCAACCCACCGCCCGGCTGCGCCTTCCACAAGCGCTGCCCGTACGCCACCGAGCGCTGCAAGACCGAAGAACCGGCCCTGCGTCCGCTCGATAATCGGCTGGTAGCGTGCCATTACGCCGAGCAATTTCTCGACGGCGCGGCGTAGTAAATAGTGCCTTGGGTCGTACCCACACTTGCGCGGGTACGATCCAACGGTCCCTACGTCTGGCTATCGCCTTCTTCATCACCACTGTCTTCCGAATCCGGCCTGTCGACGCTTGAATCGTCACCATCCTGATCGCCGGTGTCTTTTTGATCATCAGTCGCCAGCAGCATCCCGCCCTGCATCACCTGCCCACTCGCAGCGTGCTTTTCATGCTCATCGCATTCAGCCCAAGCGGCTGTAGAGCCCAGGGACAGCATGACCATGACTTTCAGCAGCAACATGACCCGTAGAAACCTGTTCATAACCGATTCCCTCTCTTCTGAATGAAGCCGCGCCCCAACGGCGTCCAGGAAACAGTCCCGAACAGGCAGGCTCACAAAGAGTAGGACGCAGAACCCCAGTCAGAATGCCCTGACCGACAGACCGCTTTCGAATAGAGATTAGTTCGAACAGTTATGGCTGAAAAAGCGGTCCCCTGTGGGAGCGAGCCTGCTCGCGATACGGGGGTCCATTCGACATTGATGCCAGCTGATACACCGTCATCGCGAGCAGGCTCGCTCCCACAGGGGATCTGGGTCGGTTGCATTATTTGTGTTTACTTAAGACTTGATGTGGGCCGGATGCAGGATTTGTGTTCATTGAAAGTCTGATGTGGGAGCGACAATAAAAAACCCCGCTGCTCTCGCAACGGGGTTTCGGTCCGGCCACTCAGTGCTTAATGATGTTCGCGGGTCGCGCGGAATTTCACATCCGGCCAGCGTTCTTCCATCAACGCCAGGTTGACCCGGGTCGGCGCCAGGTAGGTCAGGTGACCGCCGCCGTCCAGTGCCAGGTTTTCCACGGCCTTGTTGGAGAATTCCTCAAGCTTCTTCTTGTCGCTGCAATCGACCCAGCGGGCCGAGTACACGGTGATCGGCTCGTAGGAACACTCGACCTTGTATTCCTCTTTCAAGCGGCTGGCGACCACGTCGAACTGCAGCACGCCCACGGCGCCGAGGATGATGTCGTTGCTGCGTTCCGGGAAGAACACCTGGGTGGCGCCTTCTTCGGCCAGTTGCTGCAAGCCCTGGCGCAGTTGCTTGGACTTGAGCGGGTCTTTCAGGCGCACGCGGCGGAACAGTTCCGGGGCAAAGTGCGGGATGCCGGTGAAGCCCAGGGTTTCGCCTTCGGTGAAGGTGTCGCCGATCTGGATGGTGCCGTGGTTGTGCAGACCGATGATGTCGCCGGCGAACGCTTCTTCAAGCTGCTCGCGCTCCGAGGAGAAGAACGTCAGGGCGTCGCCGATACGCACGTCCTTGCCGGTGCGCACGTGGCGCATCTTCATGCCTTTCTCGTACTTGCCGGAGCAAATGCGCATGAAGGCGATTCGGTCGCGGTGCTTGGGGTCCATGTTCGCCTGGATCTTGAAGATGAAGCCCGAGAACTTCTCTTCCACCGGCTCCACGGTGCGCTCGTTGGCGACCCGGGCCAATGGGCGCGGGGCCCAGTCGACCACGGCGTCGAGCACATGGTCCACGCCGAAGTTGCCCAGGGCGGTACCGAAGAACACCGGGGTCATCTGACCGTCGATGAAGGCCTGCTGGTCGAACTCGTGGCAGGCACCCTGCACCAGCTCCAGTTGCTCGATGAAACGCTCGTACTCGTCGCCCAGGTGCGCGCGCGCCTCGTCGGAGTCCAGCCGTTCGATGATCTTGGTTTCGGTGCGCTCATGACCGTGGCCGGCGGTGTAGACGATGATGTAGTCGCCCGCCAGGTGGTACACGCCCTTGAAGTCGCGGTAGCAGCCAATCGGCCAGGTGATCGGCGCGGCCTTGATCTTCAGGACAGCCTCGATCTCGTCGAGCAGTTCGATGGGGTCGCGGATATCGCGGTCGAGCTTGTTGATGAAGCTGACGATCGGCGTATCCCGCAGACGGCAGACGTCCATCAGGGCGATGGTCCGTGGCTCGACACCCTTACCGCCGTCGAGGACCATCAGCGCCGAGTCCACCGCGGTCAGTGTGCGGTAGGTATCTTCGGAGAAGTCTTCGTGGCCCGGGGTATCGAGCAGGTTGATCATGTGCTCGCGATACGGAAACTGCATGACCGACGTGGTGATGGAAATGCCCCGCTGCTTTTCCATCTCCATCCAGTCGGAGGTGGCATGGCGGTCGGACTTGCGGGATTTCACCGTGCCGGCCACCGCAATCGCCTTGCCCATCAGCAAGAGCTTTTCGGTGATGGTGGTCTTACCCGCGTCGGGGTGGGAAATAATGGCGAAAGTGCGGCGTTTCGCGACTTCGGCGGCCTGTTTGGTCATGGGAAATCGCCTGGCAGGTGATTCAAAAAAAGGGCGGCGATTATAGCTCAACTTGTACCAGGAACCGAACCGTTCAGCACATTGAAGGTGGCCGGTTCCTTCCCGACAGGGGAACCTTTTGCCACGTGCAGACGTCCACCTCCCTGTTACAGCCGTCCGTCAGGATCTTGAAAATCAGCCACTTAGCCTGACGAGGCTGCGCTCATGGCTCGATTGAATCGTCGTTTACCGGCGATAAAAAGGAGCTGCTTCTCGCGAACGTTTTCCTCGGCAAGCCATGAAGCTTGCCGCCAGAGGAGGCGTGCGCCGACTGAAAGAAAAGGAGTCCGCCTGTGGCTATCCGCTATGGCAAAGGGCTTATGGGGGGTGTAGTCGTCATCGCTCTCCTGGCCCTGTTGGTCCACTGGATCGGCATCGATACGATCCAACGTTACCGTGACGACCTGCTGTTTTATCTCCAGGCACACCTGATGCTGGTCCTGGTTTCCATGCTCGCGGCGCTGATCGTGGGCCTTCCCGCCGGCATCGCCCTCAGCCGTCCTGCCATGGCCGGGCGCGCCGAACGCTTCATGCAAATCTTCAACATCGGCAACACCGTGCCGCCCTTGGCGGTACTGGCCATCGCCCTGGGTTTCCTGGGCATCGGCAGCGGTCCTGCCATCTTCGCCCTGTTCCTTGCCTCGCTGCTGCCCATTGTGCGCAACACCTATGAAGGCCTGAAAAATGTCCAGGGTTCGCTCAAGGAAGCCGCCACCGGCATCGGCATGACGCCGCGCCAGGTGCTGTGGAAAGTCGAGTTGCCCAACGCCGTGCCGATCATCGTCGGCGGCGTGCGCGTGGCCCTGGCGATCAATGTCGGCACTGCCCCGCTGGCGTTCCTGATCGGTGCCAACAGCCTCGGCAGCCTGATCTTCCCCGGTATCGCCCTGAACAACCAGCCACAACTGTTGCTCGGCGCGGCCTGCACCGCCCTTCTGGCGTTGCTGCTCGACGGCCTGGTGACACTGGCCAGCCGACTCTGGCTGGAACGCGGGCTGCGCGCCTCGTAAGCCTGGCTGGATAAGGAAACGTTATGAAGAAGTTGAGCTTGATTCTGGGCTGTGTCCTGCTGCTGGCAGGGCTCGCCCAAGCCGCCGAAAAACCTCTGATCCGCCTCGGCGCCCGGGTCTTCACCGAACAGACCCTCTTGGCGGAAATCACCGCCCAATACCTGCGCGGCAAAGGCTATGACGCGCAGATCACCGGCGGACTGGGCAGCAACCTGGCCCGCAGCGCCCATGAAACCGGGCAACTGGACCTGCTTTGGGAATACACCGGTGTGTCGCTGGTGTCCTACAACCACGTCACGGAGAAACTCGACAGTGCGCAATCCTACGCGCGGGTCAAGGAACTCGACGCGAAAAAAGGCCTGACTTGGCTGACGCCATCAAAATTCAGCAACACCTACGCGCTGGCCCTGCCTGAGAAAGTCGCCCGGCAGTACCCCCAGATCAACAACATCAGCCAGCTCAACGCCGTGCTGCAGGCCGAAGCCGACGAGAATCACCTGGTAGCGCTGGACACCGAATTCGCCAACCGCTCCGACGGACTCGCCGGCCTGGTCGAACAGTACGGTCTGAACCTGACGCGAAAGAACATCCGGCAGATGGATGCGGGGCTGGTCTACACCGCCCTGCGCAACGCCCAGGTGTTCGCCGGCCTGGTGTACACCACCGACGGTCGCCTGAACGCGTTCAAGTTGAAGTTGCTGGAAGACGACAAGCATTACTTCCCCGACTACACCGCCGCGCCGGTGGTGCGTCAGGCATTCCTCGATGCACACCCGCAACTGGCTGCCCAGCTCAAGCCCCTGGCCGAGCTGTTCGACGACGAAACCATGCGCCAGCTCAACGCCCGCGTGGACGTCGGTCATGAAAGTCCTTCCACCGTTGCCGCCGATTTCCTGCGTCAGCACCCAATCCCCTGAGGAGGAAAAGCCATGGAACTGTTGAACGCCTTTTCCCATCTCGACTGGCAACAGGTCATCCACCTGACCTGGCAACACGTCACCCTGGTGGGCATCGCTGTGACCCTGGCGATTGTCATCGGCGTGCCGCTGGGAATTTTCATGACCCGCTTCCCGGCGCTCGCCGGCCCGTTGCAGGCCAGCGCCACCGTACTGCTGACCATTCCATCGATTGCGCTGTTCGGCCTGTTGCTGCCGTTCTATTCGAAATTCGGCCAGGGCCTGGGCCCGATGCCGGCGATCACCGCCGTGTTTCTCTATTCCCTGCTGCCGATCATGCGCAACACCTACCTCGCCCTGACTGGCGTGGAACCCGGCATTCGTGAAGCCGCCCGTGGCATCGGCATGACCTTCGGCCAGCGCCTGCGCATGGTCGAACTGCCCATCGCCGTGCCGGTGATCCTGGCCGGCGTGCGCACCGCCGTGGTCATGAACATCGGCGTCATGACCATCGCCGCCACCATCGGCGCCGGTGGGCTGGGCGTGCTCATCCTCGCTTCCATCAGCCGCAGCGACATGTCGATGCTGATCGTCGGCGCCGTGCTGGTCAGTCTCCTGGCCATCTTCGCCGACCTGCTTCTGCAATGGTTGCAACGCTCGCTGACTCCAAAAGGACTACTGAAATGATCGAACTTCAAAACCTCAGCAAAACCTTCAAGAGCAACGGCAAGGACGTCAAGGCCGTGGACTCGGTGAACCTGACCGTCAACGAAGGCGAGATCTGCGTGTTCCTCGGGCCGTCGGGCTGTGGCAAAAGCACCACGCTGAAGATGATCAACCGGCTGATTCCGCCGACCTCGGGCAAGGTGCTGATCAATGGCGAAGACACCACCGGCCTGGATGAGGTGACCCTGCGCCGCAACATCGGCTATGTGATCCAGCAGATCGGCCTGTTCCCCAACATGACCATCGAGGAGAACATCGTGGTGGTGCCCAAGTTGCTGGGCTGGGACAAACAGAAATGCCACGACCGCGCCCGCGAGCTGATGAGCATGATCAAGCTCGAACCCAAACAGTACCTGCATCGCTACCCCCGTGAACTGTCGGGCGGTCAGCAGCAACGGATCGGCGTGATCCGCGCCCTGGCCGCCGAGGCGCCGCTGTTGCTGATGGACGAGCCGTTCGGCGCGGTGGACCCGATCAACCGCGAGATGATCCAGAACGAGTTCTTCGAGATGCAACGGGCGCTGAACAAAACCGTGATCATGGTCAGCCACGACATCGACGAAGCCATCAAGCTGGGGGACAAGATCGCGATCTTCCGTGCCGGCAAATTGATCCAGTGCGACCATCCGGACACCTTGCTGGCGCACCCGGCCGATGAGTTCGTCAGCAACTTCGTCGGCCAGGACAGCACCCTCAAGCGGCTGTTGCTGGTCAAGGCCGAGGACGCGGCGGACAACGCCCCGTCGGTCAGCCCCGAGACCCCGGTGGCCGAGGCGCTGGAGCTGATGGACGAACATGACCGGCGCTACGTGGTGGTCACCTGTGCCGAGAACAAGGCCCTGGGCTATGTACGCCGTCGCGACCTGCACCGCCAGACCGGCACCTGCGGCCAGTACCTGCGCGAGTTCAACGCCACCGCGGCCTACGACGAACACCTGCGGATCCTGCTGTCACGCATGTACGAATTCAACCGCTCGTGGCTGCCGGTGATGGATGCCGAGCGGGTTTTCCTCGGGGAGGTGACCCAGGAATCGATTGCCGAGTACCTGAGCTCCGGGAAATCCCGTGGGGGCAAGACCAGTATCGTGTCGCCGGCCGAAACTGCGCAGACCTGAGGATAATAGGACTCCCCTCGCCACATGTGTTTTGTCTGCCTGTTGACCACAGTTAGGCCCATACACAGCCGATCCGCGGGAACATCAATCTGTCACGCAGGTCGGTTACATCAGGAGCTGTCGCGCGCCGCACGACGAATGCGTGCAAAAACGCGACATTTTTAGTTGATCTCAGGCCCCTCACGCCCTAAAGTTCGCGCCGAACGTCCATGCTGGAAACGATCCATCCGGCTCAAGTACTGACGACGAGACAGCAAGGCCAAGGGATGCACGCATCCCATGGCCTTTTTGCTTTCGGCGACATGCCTTGGGAAGTAGGCGAACCAAAGTGGGGATACGGAGGACGTTCACGAAGGCTGCCAGCCTTCACACCCATTGATCCTGATGTTTGCCAGTAGGAGTCCCAACGTATGTCGATCCAGGTCGAAGATTATTTCGCGCGCGATACCTTTCAGAAAATGAAGGCGTTCGCCGACAAGCAGGAAACCCCGTTCGTGGTGATCGACACCGCGATGATCGCCCAGGCCTATGACGACCTGCGCGCTGGTTTCGAATTCGCCAAGGTCTACTACGCCGTCAAGGCCAACCCGGCGGTGGAAATCATCGACCTGCTCAAGGAAAAAGGCTCGAACTTCGACATCGCCTCGATCTATGAGCTGGACAAGGTCCTGAGCCGTGGCGTACGCCCGGATCAGATCAGCTACGGCAACACCATCAAGAAGTCCAAGGACATCCGCTACTTCTACGACAAGGGCGTGCGCCTGTACGCCACCGACTCCGAAGCCGACTTGCGCAACATCGCCAAGGCCGCACCGGGTTCGAAAGTCTACGTGCGCATCCTCACCGAAGGCTCGACCACCGCTGACTGGCCGCTGTCGCGCAAATTCGGCTGCCAGACCGACATGGCCATGGACCTGCTGATCCTGGCCCGCGACCTGGGCCTGGTGCCCTACGGCATCTCATTCCACGTCGGCTCGCAACAACGCGATATCAGCGTCTGGGACGCGGCGATTGCCAAGGTCAAGGTGATCTTCGAGCGCCTGAAAGAAGAAGACGGCATCGAACTGAAGCTGATCAACATGGGCGGTGGCTTCCCGGCCAACTACATCACTCGCACCAATAGCCTGGAAACCTACGCCGAGGAAATCATCCGCTTCCTCAAGGAAGACTTCGGCGACGACCTGCCGGAAATCATCCTCGAGCCGGGCCGTTCGCTGATCGCCAACGCCGGTATTCTGGTGAGCGAAGTGGTGCTGGTGGCGCGTAAATCCCGTACCGCCGTCGAGCGTTGGGTGTACACCGACGTGGGCAAGTTCTCCGGCCTGATCGAAACCATGGACGAAGCCATCAAGTTCCCGATCTGGACCGAGAAGAAAGGCGAGATGGAAGAAGTGGTCATCGCCGGCCCGACCTGCGACAGCGCCGACATCATGTACGAAAACTACAAGTACGGCCTGCCGCTGAACCTGGCGATCGGTGACCGTTTGTACTGGCTGTCGACCGGTGCCTACACCACCAGCTACAGCGCCGTGGAGTTCAATGGCTTCCCGCCGCTGAAGTCGTTCTACGTTTAACCCGTCGCTCGCCTGGCCCCGAAAGCCCCGCCCATCAAATGAGCGGGGCTTTTTTACGTGTTTATGAATGCTTCTCGATAACACACGGCATAATGCGCGCCGTGATGAACAGTATTGATTGAACAAGGCGGGCGACGTGTTGAAGAAAACCCTGTTCCAGTTGCACTGGTTTTTCGGCATCAGTGCCGGGCTGGTGCTGGCGTTCATGGGCATTACCGGTGCGGCGGTATCGTTCCAGGACGAGATCCTGCGGGCGTTGAACCCACACGTGCTGACGGTCGAAAAACAACCGGCCGGCGTCCTGCCGCCCGCCGAATTGGTGGAGCAGATCGAAGCCGCCTCGGGCAAAACCGTTGCCATGCTCTGGGTCGAGATCGACAGCGGCAACGCCGCACGGGCGATCTTCACCGCCCCGCCCGGTGAAAAACGCGGGGCGATACGTTACTTCGATCCGTACAACGGCCAGTTCGTGGGCGATGTGGTGGGCCAGGATTTCTTCGTCCTGTTGCTCAAGCTGCACCGCATCCTGGCCCTGGAAGACGTGGGTCGGCAGATCACCGGCGCATGCACGCTGATCCTGGTGTTCTTTTGCCTGTCCGGTCTTTACCTGCGCTGGCCGCGCCAATGGAAAAACTGGCGCGCCTGGCTCACCCTCGATTGGGCGAAGAAAGGCCGCGGTTTCAACTGGGACCTGCATTCGGTGGCCGGCACCTGGTGCCTGCTGTTTTACCTGCTGGCGGCGTTGACCGGCCTGACCTGGTCCTACGAGTGGTACAACAAAGGCGTGACCCGCCTGCTGTCCGACTCGCCCAAGGACGAGCGGGTGCGCAACCGAGGCCCGGCGCCGGAAGGAACGCCGCCGGTGGCCGATTACCGGGCCATGTGGAGCAGCATCTACAGCGCCGCCGGTCCGGACCTGTCTTCCTACAACGTGCGCATGCCACCGGTAGCCGGGCAACCGGCGACGGTGTTCTACTTGCTGAAGAACTCGCCGCATGACCGGGCGCTGAACCAGCTCATGCTTGACCCGGCCACCGGCGCTATCAGCCGCCACAGCCGCTATAGCGACAAGAGCCTCAAGGCCCAGCTGTTGACCAGCGTCTATGCCCTGCACGTAGGCAGCTATTTCGGTCTGGTCGGGCGGATCCTCGTGACGGTTGCCGCACTGACCATGCCGTTGTTCTTCATCACCGGTTGGTTGCTGTACCTGGATCGACGCCGCAAGAAACGCCAGGCCAGGCAGGCTCGCCAGGCGCTGGTCACCCGCCCCGGCGACGCGCCGGCCTGGTTGATCGGCTTCGCCAGCCAGAGCGGTTTCGCCGAGCAACTGGCCTGGCAGACCGCCGGCCAACTCCAGGCCGCCGGGCTGCCGGTGAAGGTCCAGCCCTTGGCGGCTGTCAGCGAACAGGACTTGAGCCATTGCACCCACGCCTTGTTCGTGGTCAGCACCTTTGGCGACGGCGAAGGACCAGACAGCGCACGGGGGTTCGAACGCAAGGTGCTGGGTCGCGCCCTGAGCCTGGAGCGTTTGCAATATGCAGTGCTGGGCCTCGGGGATCGGCAATACGAAAACTTCTGCGGCTTCGCCCGGCGCTTGCATGCGTGGCTGGCCGAGCATGGCGGCAAGACCCTGTTCGCCCCGGTCGAAGTCGACAGCGGCGATCCTTATGCCTTGCGCCATTGGCAACAACAACTGGCCGAACTCACCGGCCAGGCCCCACTGGAAACCTGGAAAGCGCCGGACTTCGAGAACTGGACACTGAGCCAGCGCACCTTGCTCAACCCCGACAGCTGCGGGTCGGGCGTGTACCTGCTGGGCCTCACCGCCCCTGGGCCCGGCAGTTGGCTGGCCGGTGACCTGGTGCAAGTCATGCCACGCAATGATCTGTGGGCCATCGAGCATTTCCTCGACGGCCTGGGCATCGCCGGCAACGCTCGCGTGCAGGTCGATGGTCTGCCTCAAAGTCTGGAACAAGCGTTGGCCGGCCGCCAGTTGCCGGAGAATCGTGCCCACCTGGTGGGTTTGCATGCCCAGGCGCTGCTGGATGCGCTGGCCCCCTTGGCGATTCGGGAGTATTCCATCGCCTCGATCCCGGCCGATGGCGTACTCGAACTGATCGTACGCCAGGAACGTCACGCCGACGGCAGCCTGGGCATTGGCTCCGGTTGGCTCACCGAGTACGCTCCGCTGGGCGGCACCATCACCCTGCGGATACGCCGCAACAGCGGTTTCCACCTGCCGCCCCAGGGCGTGCCGATGATCCTGCTGGGCAACGGCACGGGCCTGGCGGGCCTGCGCAGCCTGCTCAAGGCCCGTATCGCCCAAGGCATGCAGCGCAACTGGCTGCTGTATGGCGAGCGTCAGCGTGAACACGACTTCCATTGCCGCGATGAGCTGCAAGAATGGGTGACTTCGGGCGACCTGGAACGCCTGGACCTGGCGTTCTCCCGGGACCAGGAACAGAAAGTCTACGTCCAGCACCGCCTGCTGGAATCCGCTGCGCTGCTCAAGCAATGGTTGGCCGACGGCGCGGTGATCTACGTCTGTGGCAGCCTGCAGGGCATGGCCTCAGGGGTGGATCAGGTGCTCCACGACGTGTTGGGGGCCGAGGAGGTGGAGCGGTTGATCGAGCAGGGACGGTACCGGCGGGACGTTTACTGATGGCCCAGGCAACACGATCCTTTGTGGGAGCGGGCTTGCTCGCGAAAGCGAAGTTTCAGGCAACGAACCGCTGACTGACCCAACGCCTTCGCGAGCAAGCCCGCTCCCACAGGGGCTCGATTTGCGGCGGACATTCAGACCGGCTGCAACTTCTTCTCAAACACCGCCACGCCTGCAAGGTCCCGCAACACCACGCTCATCTCCCCACTCTGCCCGTCGATGTTCACCTCGCCAAAAAACTGGTACCCGGCAAACGGTGAGGTGTTCTGGGCCGGTGGGGCTTTCTGGAATACCACTTCGGGGCCGAAGGTCTTGTCCAGGGCATTGGGGCCGAAGCTGCCAGCGTTCAACGGCCCGGCGACGAACTCCCAGAACGGTTCGAAATCCTGGAACGCTGCCTGTTCCGGGTGATAGTGATGGGCGGCGCAGTAATGCACATCCGCGGTCAGCCAGACGTAGTTGCGCACCTGATGCTTGCGCAAATACCCCAACAGCTCGGCGATCTCAACTTCACGGCCCTGGGCCTCGCCGGGGTCGCCGTTGGCCACGGCCTCCCAGCGCGGCACGCCAGGGCTGACTTCGCCATCCGGCACACCCAGGCCAACGGGCATGTCGGCGGCGATGACTTTCCATTGGGCACGGGACTGCTTGAGCTCACGCTTGAGCCAATTCAACTGTTCGCGGCCCAGGAAAGGCTTCGCCGCCCCCAGGTTGGCGTCATTGGCGCCGCGGTAGCTGCGCATGTCCAGCACGAACACGTCCAGCATCGGCCCATAGCCGAGCTTGCGGTAGATCCGCCCGCCGCCGTCGGCCTTTTGCAGGCGCATCGGCGCGTATTCCAGCCAGGCTTGTCGCGCCCGGCCTACCAGGCTCTGGATATCCTTGGTCTGGTAGCGCTCGTCCAGTTGCTTGCCCGGCGACCAGTTGTTGACTACTTCGTGGTCGTCCCATTGCCAGATCTGCGGCACCTCGGCGTTGAAGCGCCGCACGTTTTCGTCCATCAGGTTGTAGCGATAGTTACCGCGATACTCATCCAGGGTCTCGGCGACCTTGCTCTTGGCTTCGGTGGTCAGATTGCGCCAGACACGGCCACCTTCGACGGTGATCTGTGCGGGCACCGGGCCGTCGGCATAGATGGTGTCACCGCTGTGGATGAAGAAGTCCGGCAGACGCAAGCGCATGGCTTCGTAGATGCGCATGCCGCCGATGTCCGGGTTGATCCCGAACCCCTGGCCGACGGTGTCGCCGCTCCAGACAAAACGGATGTTGCGCTTGAATTGCGGCACGCTGCGCAGGTGACCGAACCAGGGCTCGCTGGCAATCCCGGTCTGGGCATCCTCGAATCGTACGCGGTAGAAAATCGCCTGGTCGCGCGGCAACCCGGTCAGCTCGACCCGGGCGGTGAAATCGCTGCGGCTGTCGGCCAAGGGCGAGACAAACCGTCGGGGGTTGTGGAAGCGGCTGCGGGTGTCCCACTCCACCACCATCCGCGCCGGCCGGTCGCAGCGACTCCAGATCATCGCCCGGTCGCCCCTCAAGTCGCCTGACTGCACGCCATCGGTGAGCACCGGACGATCTTTCACCGAGGCAATCACCGCCGGTGCCAACCCCGGCAACAACAACCCCGCCCCCACGGCTTGCATGACACGACGACGGCTCGGATCGAATTCGCTCATGGTGCTCTCCCTGAAATGGGGAAACTAAACCATGGCTGTGTTAATCGGGTGTGACAGGTCTTTTGAATACCCCCTAAAACCATTGTGGGAGCGAGCCTGCTCGCGATAGCGGAGTGTCAGATAACAGAGCTGTCGACTGATACACCGCCATCGCGAGCAGGCTCGCTCCCACAGGGGCATTCATTGCCTGGGAAACTGATCAGGCTTTGGCCGGCTCCAACGCCATCTCCACCGTTTCCGGCCGCTTGAGCAGCGCATATGCCACGCCGGTCAGCAGGCTCCCCGCCACGATGGCCAGCAAGTACAGCAGCGCATGGTTGATGGCATTGGGGATCAGCATCACGAACAGGCCGCCATGGGGCGCCATGAGTTTGCAGCCAAAGTACATCGACATTGCACCGGTCAACGCGCCACCGGCGATGCTGGCGGGGATCACTCGCAGCGGGTCCTTGGCGGCAAAGGGAATGGCGCCTTCGGAGATGAAGCACAGCCCCAGCACCAGGGCCGCCTTGCCGGCCTCGCGCTCGGTCTGGGCGAACTTGCGGCGGGCGATGAACGTCGCGATGCCCAGGCCAATCGGCGGCACCATGCCGGCGGCCATGGTCGCAGCCATCGGTGCATAACTCTGCGAAGCCAACAGGCCCACCGAAAACGCATAGGCTGCCTTGTTGATCGGCCCGCCAAGGTCGACGCACATCATCGCCCCCAGCAACACACCCAGCAGAATCGCATTGGTGGTCCCCATGCTGTCGAGGAAATGGGTCAGGCCTTCCAGCATGCCCGCCACCGGTTTGCCCACCACATAAATCATCACCAGGCCCGTGAACAGGCTCGCCAGCAGCGGAATGATCAGGATCGGCTTGAGGGCTTCCAGGCTCTGGGGCAGGCGGGCATAACGGTTGATCGCCTTGGCCGCATAGCCGGCCAGGAAGCCGGCGATGATGCCACCGATGAAGCCGGCGCCCAGGGTGCTCGCCAGCATCCCGCCAATCATTCCCGGTGCCAGGCCCGGCCGGTCAGCGATGGAATAGGCGATGTAACCGGCCAACAGTGGCACCATCAATTTGAAGGCGGTGTCGCCGCCGATCTGCATCAACGCTGCCGCCAGCGTGCCGGGTTCCTTGAACGCAGTAATGCCGAACACAAACGACAACGCGATCAACAAACCACCTGCCACCACCATGGGCAGCATGAACGACACGCCGGTCAACAAGTGTTTGTAAACGCCAGTCTTTTCCGACTTCACCGGTTCCGCACCGGCGCCCGATGCGCTTTCCTGCCGACCTTCAGCCAGGGCTTTTTTCAGCGTGGCTTCAGCCTGTTTCAAGGCGATCCCGGTGCCGCAACGGTAAATTTTCTTGCCGGCGAAACGCTCCGTGGCGACCTCGATGTCGGTGGCCAGCAGCACCACGTCCGCATCCGCGATAGCCTGGGGGCTCAACGGATTGCGCGCCCCCACCGAACCCTGGGTTTCGATTTGAAGGTCGTACCCCAACCTCGCCGCCGCCTGCTGCAAGGCTTCGGCCGCCATGAAGGTGTGGGCGACGCCGGTCGGGCACGCGGTGATCGCGACGACGCGTGGGGCACGCTCGCTCGATACCGCCGGGGGTTCTTCCAGGACATCCGTCTCGCGCAGCACCTGGGCCTCTTCGGCACCGCGGCGCAACAGTGAGTCGACATCCTGCAGCGCCTGGGACGGGGTGCTGCGGAACAGGCGTTTGCCGACGAACCGCGACAAATCCACCGGGCCGCTGGCAACCAGCAGGACCCATTCGGCCGCTTCAAGGGTAGCCGCCGACAATTGGCGTTCCGGATGGGCCGCATCGTGGACTTCGACGCTGGTGCTCCATCCCTGGCGCTGGGCCGCCGCGTCCAGCAGGCGGGCGCACAACACACTGGTGACCATGCCGTTCGGGCAGGCCGTCACAATGGCTAATTTCATTCTTGCGAACCCTCTTATTGTTCTGTCAGGGAGCGCACGCGCACGCCCTGTTCAAGCGACGCCAGCAACGCGGTGTCGTGGATGCCAAAACCGATCTGTGTAACAGCCATGGCGGCGATGGCCGTTGCGGTACGCAGGGTCTGCTCCGGAGTGTGGACTCCGAGCAGGCCATGCAGCATGCCCGCCAGCAGTGAGTCCCCGGCGCCCACGGTGCTGGCAACGGTGACCTTGGGCGGCGAAGCGTGCAGCGCCGAACCGCCACTGAACCAGTTCACACCCTCGGCACCGTGGGAAATCACCACATGTTCGACGCCCTCGGTGTGCAGCCGTTGGGCCGCGTGTGCCTGGGCCCGCTCCGTCACCACCTCGCAGCCCAGCGCATCGGCCAGCTCCTCGGTGTTCGGCTTGATCAGCCAGGGGCCGGCCGCCAGCGCGACGCGCAACGCTTCGCCGCTGGTGTCGAGGGCCACTTTCAGGCCGAGGCTTTTCAAGCGCATGACCAGTCCCTGCAACCATTGTGGACTGACACCTCGGGGCAAACTGCCCGCCACCACCACGACATCGTGCTCCGGGGCGATCTGGTCCAGTCGCGCCAGCAAGGCTTGTTGCGCGGCCTCGTCGACCATCGGGCCGGGACCATTGAGATCGGTGATGCGCCCGTCCTGCTCGGCCAACTTGATGTTGCTACGGGTTTCACCGGGCACCCGGATAAAGGCATCGACGAAGCCGCGCTGGGCGAACAGCGTCTCGAACGCCTGGGCGTTGTCTTCGCCGAGAAAACCGCTGACGGTCAGCGTATGCCCCAGGTCGGCCAGGACCTGGGCCACGTTCACGCCTTTACCGGCGGCGTGGCTGTGCATGGCATCGCTGCGGTTGACCTGGCCGGGTTCCAGGCGCACGAGTTCCACCGTGAGGTCGAGCGCCGGGTTGAGGGTCAGGGTAAGAATCTTCGCCATTACAGCGCCTCCACTAATGCGCGCACGTCATTGGCGCTGCCCACGGCCAAGGCCTCGCGGGCAAGGTTTTGTGCCTGTTCGAGGCTCAGCTCGCGCACCCGTGCCTTGACCTCGGCGATGCTGCGGGCCGACACGCTCAGCTCATCCACACCCAGGCCTACCAGCACCGGCACCGCCAGCGGGTCGGCCGCCAGCTCACCGCACACACCGACCCACTTGCCATGGGCATGGGCGGCGCGCACGGTGATGTCGATCAGTTGCAACACCGCCGGATGCAGGCCATCGGCCTGGGCCGAAAGGCTTGGGTGACCACGATCGATGGCCAGGGTGTATTGGGTCAGGTCGTTGGTGCCTACGCTGAAGAAATCGACTTCCTTGGCCAACACCGGCGCCAGCAACGCGGCGGACGGTACTTCGATCATGATCCCCAGTTGCAGGTCCGCCACCGGGATTTCCAGGCGCAGGCGCTCGGTCATGTCCCGGGCCTGGCGCCACTCCTCGACGCTGCCAACCATCGGGAACATGATCCGCAACGGACGGTTGTCCGCCGAACGCAGCAAGGCACGCAGTTGCGCTTCCATGATCTGCGGGCGTTGCAGGGTCAGACGAATGCCGCGTACGCCGAGGAAAGGGTTTTCTTCCTTGGCGATCGGCCAATAGGGCAGCGGCTTGTCGCCCCCCACATCGAGGGTGCGCACCACCAGCGGCCGACCGGCCAGACCATCGAGCACCTTGCGGTATTCGGCTTCCTGGATGGCTTCGTCCGGTGCCTGGGTATGGGCCATGAAAATCAGTTCGGTGCGCAGCAGGCCGATGCCTTCGGCGCCCTGCTCCACCGCGCTGGCGACGCCGGCGCTTTCGCCGATGTTGGCGAACACTTCCACCGGGTGCCCGTCGCGGGTCAGCGCGGGTTGGTGACGCTGTTCGGCAGCGACCTTGAGGCGCTGCTCGCGGGTATCCCGTTCTTCGGCGGCCCGTTGCAGGGTGGCTGCGTCCGGGTCCACGTGCAGGCGACCGCGCTGGCCGTCGAGCAGCAGCGACGTGCCCGGTGCCAGCAGCAACACCGCTTCACCGGCGCCCACCAGAGCCGGGATACCCAGGGCTCGGGCGACAATCGCGCTGTGGGCGGTGGCGCCGCCGCGCGCCGTCAGAATCCCCGCCACTCGGGTCGGGTCCAGACGCGCCACATCGGACGGACCGACCTCGTCCATCACCAGAATATAGGGTTGATCGGGTTCGTTCGGCGTTTCGACGCCACACAATTGCGCCAGCACCCGGCGGCCCACGTCCCGCAGGTCGGCGGCCCGTTCGGCGAGCAGTGCGTCCTGCAAGGCTTCCTGTTCTTTCGCGGCGGCTTCGATCACGCCCATCCACGCCGCTTGCGCGCTCTCACCCAGCTTCAAACGGGTGTCGACTTCATCGGTCAGCTCCGGATCGTCGAGCATTTCCTGGTGGGTCACGAAGATTTCGCGGATGGCCTTGGCCTTGGCGCGCTCGATCAGCCCTTCGATATCACGGCGCACCTGATTCAAGGCATTTTGCAGACGCTCGCGCTCGATGGCCGCCGACTCGCCGCGCAGCGGATAATCGATGGCCTGCTGGACCTGGACGTGGGCCGGCCCGATGGCGATACCGGGAGCAGCAGGCACCGCCTGGATCACGCTGCCGGATTCAGGCGCCAGGACAACGGTCGCCACTTCGGCCAGGGTGGACTCCTGCGCAGCACTGGGCGCAGGCAACGGTTCAACGTCTTCGCCAAGGCCTTCCTCGATGGCGGCCAGCAGGGCCGGCAACGCATCGGCAGCAATGGTCGGCTCAGCGATGAATTCCAGCACCTGACCACGACGGGCCCCCAGGCTCAGCAACTTGCTCAGGCTTTTGGCCGACACCGCGCTGTCCTGGCCGTCGACGATGCGTACGCGAATCTCGCCTTCGAAGCTTTTCGCCAGTTGCGCCAGAATCTTCGCCGGACGGGCATGCAAACCATGGGCGTTGGCCAGACCGATGCGGGCGCTGGGCCAGTCGGCAGGCAGTTCACCGCCCAATACTTCCAGCACCTTGCGGCTGCTCGTGGCGCGGCCCAATTCGTGGCCGCGGCCTTCGATCAACAAGGCACAGAGCCGTTCCAGCAACGCCTGGTGAGCCTCGCCAAGGCTGGCGAGACAAAACAGACCGCTCAGGGGCTGGCCGAGGTAGCGGATGGGCTTGTCCGGCGTAACGAACGCCAGGCCCGGACGCTTGACGGTCTGCTCACTGTGCAGCCACCACAAGCCGTCCCCCAGGGGCAGCGCGTCGACCTGCTGCAAGACGCCGGCAAACCCATTGCTCACGCAATCGGCCTGGCGCAGCAGGCGAGCGCCACGCCAGACCAGTTCTTCGAAATCGTCGGCCGATACGCCCAGGCCGATCATCTGCGCATCCAGGGCCAGTTCCTGTGGCGCACCTTGCAGCAATTTCAACAACGCCTCGGCGGAACTGGCACGGCGCAGGGCCTGGCCCAGATCGGTCTCACCGAGGGCGCGGGTCAACAGTTGCAAAAGACGCAGATGCTCGTCGGATTTGGCCGCGATACCGATTGCCAGGTAAACGATTTGACCATCGCCCCAATCCACGCCGTCGGGGAACTGCAACAAACGTACGCCAGTCGCATGAACCAGGTCGCGGGTTTCAGGAGTGCCGTGGGGAATGGCGATACCTTGGCCAAGAAAGGTCGAGCCCTGCGCTTCGCGGGCCTGCAAGCCGGCGAGATACCCCTCGGCCACCAGGCCATCGGCAACCAGTTTGTCAGCGAGCAATTGCAGCGCGGCGGCTTTATCCACAGCCGTCTGGGCCATGGAAATCTGCTCTGGATTGAGCTCGAGCATGCTTTCTCCTTTTTGGCGTCGGAGGGCGCCAGGTATTGTTTTGAATGACAGCTTAGCGTTACAGGATGGCTTTTGGCGGTATCGCGGCAGAACGGCCAAAAAAGCCTGCTAAGCTAGAAAATACGCTTGCTGAAACGTTTAATCTAGAAAGAATGGCACGTTACTCGATAATCTTTCATCCTTGAAGTGCAACTTGTCGAAAGCGTCTGTCACGCTGAATCGGGTAGGATGGCTGCTCATTGTCGCGGCAACCTCGAAAACACAAGGAAAACCGGGTTGAAACTCAGTGATATCGCCCAGTTGGCCGGTGTGTCCGTCACCACCGCCAGCTACGTCATCAACGGCAAGGCCGAACAGCAACGCATCAGCAACGCGACTGTCGAACGGGTCCGTGCGGTGGTCGAGGAACATGGCTTCACGCCCAACCCCCAGGCCGCCGGGCTGCGCAGTCGGCACACCCGTACGCTGGGCTTCATCCTGCCGGATCTGGAGAACCCCAGTTACGCCCGCATCGCCAAGCTGCTGGAACAGGGCGCCCGGGCGCAAGGCTATCAGCTGCTGATCGCCAGCTCCGACGACGCGCCCGACAGCGAGCGGCAGCTCTTGCAACTGTTCCGCGCCCGCCGCTGCGATGCGCTGATCGTTGCCAGTTGCCTGCCGGCAGGCGATGACAGTTATCACCAGTTGCAGGCCAAGGGCATTCCGATTATCGCCATCGACCGGGTGATGGAACCCGCCCGCTTCTGCTCGGTGATCAGCGACGATCGCCAGGCCAGCCTGCAATTGACCCGCAGTCTGTTGGAAACCCAGCCCCGGCAGATCGCCCTGATCGGCGCCCGCCCCGAACTGAGCATCAGCCAGGAACGGGCCGCGGGTTTCCGTGAAGCCTTGACGGGGTTCGACGGCCAGGTGTTGATCGAACAGGGCGAATCGTTCAGCCGCGAATGCGGTCGCCAATTGATGGAAGAAATGCTCCAGCGCCTGGGTCGCCTCCCCGATGCGCTGATCACCACCTCTTACGTCCTGCTGCAAGGGGTGTTCGACGCACTGCACGACTTTCCGCTCAAATCCCGCCCGCTACGCCTGGGCACATTTGGCGACACGCAACTGTTGGACTTCCTGCCGTTGCCGGTCAATGCCATGTCCCAGCAGCACCAACTGATCGCCGACAAAGCACTGGAGCTGGCCCTGGCGGCCATCGAGAACGATCAATACCAACCCGGCGTGCAGGCCATCGCGCGGACATTCAAGCAGCGCATCCATCCAGGCTGACCATGGAACTGATCGACACCCACACCCACCTGGACTTTCCCGACTTCGACGCGGACCGCCCGGCACTGCTGGCCGAAAGCCGTGCCCTGGGGGTTCGCCAGATGGTGGTGCTGGGGGTGTATCGAGACAACTGGCAGCGTGTCTGGGACCTGGTGCAAAGCGACCCGGACCTGCACGCCGCGCTGGGCCTGCATCCGGTGTACCTCAATCAGCATGGCGCTGACGATCTCACGCAGTTGCGGGACTGGCTGAACCGCCTGGCCGGGCATCGGCAACTGTGTGCGGTGGGGGAAATCGGCCTGGATTACTACATCGAAACCCTGGACCGCGAGCGCCAGCAAACGCTGTTCGAAGCGCAACTGCACCTGGCGGCAGAGTTCGAGCTGCCGGCGCTGATCCACGTGCGCCGCAGCCATGCGGCGGTGATCGCTACCCTCAAACGCATCGACGTTAAACGCGCCGGGATCATCCATGCCTTCGCCGGCAGTTTTGAAGAGGCCCGCGAATACATCAAGCTCGGTTTCAAGCTCGGCTTGGGCGGCGCCGCGACCTGGCCCCAGGCCCTGCGCATGCACCGGGTATTGGCGAAACTGCCCCTCGACGCCGTGGTGCTGGAAACCGACTCACCGGACATGGCCCCGGCGATGTTTGCGGGCCAGCGCAACAGCCCGGCGCATCTGCCAGCCATTTGCGAGGCATTGGCGCAGATTATGTCAGTTGATCCTGAGCAGCTGGCCGAGGCCAGCACAGCCAACGCCCGCCAATTATTCGGTTGGTAAAAAACCTGTGGAAGCGAGCCTGCTCGCGATTGCGGTCTGTCATTCAACATTTGCATCGACTGACCCATCGCCTTCGCGAGCAAGCCCGCTCCCACAATGGGCCGGTGTATGCCTTCAAGAGCCGTGTCGAGCCATAGGCCGCGCCGCGGCTTTTGATCTACCCGCCCCTTCGGAAGGCTGAGCGCAGGCGTTCATCAGGGGGATGGCGCGCAGCGCCGTTCGACGCAGTCGAACCCATCGAGTGGAGGTCAAGCGCAGCGGACCGGAGCCGATGCCCCCTGATGAATGCCGGAGCGAAGGAACCCCGAGCCTTGGCGAGGGGCCGTACGCTGGGGCGGAGCGTTCTTTGCCTACTTTCTTTGGCGTTTGAAAGAAAGTAGGTCGCCGTCAGGGCGAAACCGCAAGTGGTCGTCACCGCAGTAATGGATATGCCCCCGGTCAATCATCAGTCCGCTATCGCGAGCAGGCTCGCTCCCACACTGGAACAGCTACACCCGAAACGCATTGATCAATTGCTTGAGCCGCACCACCTGGGCAGACAGTTCCCGGCTGGCGTCTTCCGTCTGGTGCGCGCCTTCGGCGGTGCGTTCGCCGGCGCGGTTGATTTCGACGATGTTCTGATCGATGTCGTGGGCCACGGCTGTCTGCTGCTCCACGGCGGCGGCGATCTGCTGGTTCTGGTCGACAATCATTCCGACGGCACCGAGAATATTTTCCAGGGCCTGTTGGACCTTTTCCGACTGCCCCACCGTGCCGCTGGCCATTTCATGACTGGTGCCCATCGCCCTGACGGCTGCGCCCACGCCGCTGTGTAGCCGACTGATCATCGCTTCGATTTCTTCGGTCGATTGCTGGGTCCGCTTGGCCAGTGTCCGCACCTCGTCCGCCACCACGGCAAAGCCACGGCCTTGCTCGCCCGCCCGAGCCGCTTCGATGGCGGCGTTGAGGGCCAGCAAGTTGGTCTGTTCGGCGATGCTTTTTATCACGTCCAGCACGCGGCTGATGGACTGGCTGTCAGTCGCCAATTGATTGATCACCTGAACCGACTGGTCGATCTCACTGGCCAGCCGGGCGATGCTGCCTTGCTGGGACTCCACCAGCCCACGGCCACTGAGGGTTTCGTCGTTCACACTGTGGGCGCTGCTGACCGCGGCGGCCGCGCTGCGAGCCACTTCCTGGGCGGTAGCGGACATCTGGTTCATCGCCGTGGCTACCAGCTCGATCTGGCTGCGTTGGCCGGCAACCGCCTGGTTGCTCTGCGCCGATACCGTTTCCACTTGTCCGGCCTGATGTTCGACCTCAGCGACGGTGCGACCGACCTGCTCGATCAGGTCATGAATCTTCGCGACCGTACCATTGAACACCTCGCCCAACTCACCCAATTCATCCTTGCTGCGGGCCACGAAATTGACCGTCATGTCCCCCGCCGCCACTTTGTCCATCATTTGCCCCAAGTGTTGCAACGTGGTGCGGGTCGAGGCATAGAACCCGGCATACAAATAAAAAATCAGCAAAAACACCGCCGCCAGCGCCACGGCTTGCAGCACCATGTGGCTGCGGTTCTGTTCCAGCCGGTGTTGCAACTGGACGCCAAGGAACGCCTGAGTCGCCTCGTTCAGCCGGTAAGTCTGCTCCATCAATGCACTGATCTGATCGTAGAAGGCCGGCCAGGGTGCATCTAGGGTATCGGCCATCACCACCTGCTCTTCGATCAGCTCCGCCGCCTTCTTGAGGGAGTTCTTGCTGGCCCCTGCCGGCTCAGCCAATGCTTGTCCCGCCGCCCGACTGGAACCCAGGGCGTCCTGCAGCTTCAAGTCGTATTCGCCCTGGAGCTTTTCGATCTGCACCAGCAATTCGTCGAACCGGGTGCTGGACGCCGAATTAAGGAACCCAAGCCCCAACGACGAAGCACCCAGCGCACGACCTTCGCCCAATACCTGGGTCACGTTGGGGGTCACGGCGGTGATCAACTCGCTGAGCTGGCGGATATCGCCCTGGCCGTCACGACTGAGGCCTGCCTGGCTGGCGATGATCTGGCTGAACATCTGCGCGCTGTTGAGCAGCTTGCCGATCAGGGCACTTTTACTCTGCAAGGAGCTTTCGGCCTGCTGGGCCTTGAACGCGGCGGTCATTTCGTCGCGCTTGGCATCGAAGGCCGCTACGTGCTCGGGCTCCACGGCCATGGCAGTCATGCCCTGCAGGCGGGTGAGGACTTGTTGCTCGAGCGTACCGATCTTTGCCTCCACATCACCGGCCTTGCCGGATTGGCCCAGGCTGGCATTGATCTGCACCAGGTTATTCAGGGTTTCCAGATCGCGGCGCAGGGCCAGGCTGCCGCCCAGCAGGTCGAGGCTCTGCAATTCCACTTGGGTGCCCTGGAATTCACGGTAGGAGTCGCGCACCAGAAAGAAGTTGGTCACCAGCATCGGCAGCAGGAACAGCACACTGATCAGGCTGAACTTCATGCCGAAGCTCAGGCGATTCATCAGGGCGACGGCGGGCCAGAGCAAACTCTTCACAAGGAAGCCTCCCGGTTAGTGTTTTTATTGTTATGGGCGCACGCACAGAGACAGCAGAAAGCCACTATTTGTGGCGCTGTCCCTGTATAGCCTAAATCGAAGGGAAGATTTGTAACTTAAGGTTAACGAGCCAGCTCAACCCGTTTCTGTGGCGAGGGGATAAATCCCTTCGCCACACAGGAATGCACTCGTTTGTTCAGGCCAGCACGGTCCACAACGCAAACCCGGCGTACCAAAGCACCGCCGCACGCAACAGCAACTCCCAGAGCCGATCCAGGCTGTTGATGCCATCCGGCCCGGCCACGGGTAGGGAAATCTCTCCGGCGGCGAGCCCCACCTTATCGATCAGCTGAGCGGCACTGATGTTCCAGTTCAGCAGTTCATGCAACATGATCCGGCTGACCGCCACGAAGTTGCCCACCAGGGCGAAACTGGCCGCCAACAGCCGCACCGGCACCCAGTCGAAGGCATGACGCAGTTGCGCCGCCCGCTCGGCTACGCCGGGGTTCTGGCTGTGTCCGGCGGCCAGCGCCAGCAGGCGATAGCTCAGAGCCGCCACCGGGCCCAGCAGGAAGTACCAGAAAATCACCGCGAAGAAGCTCTGGTAGGCCTGCCACAACAGATGTGCCTGGACCCGATCCAGCAGTTGCTCGCCCGTGTCCGCCTCGATAGCCAGATCACGCTTGGCCACATGGGTCGCTGCTTGCAGGTCTTCCCGCCGCCAGGCATCGCGAAACGGCCCCAGGTCGGCCAGCAGATCCCCACGCCCCAGACTGTAAATCACCACCAGCAAGTGTACCGGCAGCGCCAGCAGACCATAGGCCACCGGTTCCAGCACCCACAACAATAACGCCAGCACTGCCACCGGGAACACGACCATCACGATCAACACCAGCCAAGGCCGATTGCCCCAACGCGGGCTCGTCTCGAGCCTGTTCAACTCCCGCAGCCACCCGCCGTCGCGCTGGATACGCTGGCGCAAGGCCGAGAACTTCTCGATCCAGATGGCCAGCAGCAATACCAGAAAACTCATTGTCCTTTTCCTTCTGTCAGCGCCCCTGTTAGAGCCCCGCGATAGCGCGCCCAGTCGAATGCCGGACCCGGATCGGTCTTGCGCCCCGGAGCGATGTCGCTGTGCCCGCAGATACGCTCCACGGTGATCGAGCTGAACGCCGCCTGCAACTGCCGAGTCAGGTCTACCAGGGCGGCATATTGCGCGTCGGTGTAAGGCAGATCGTCGGTACCTTCCAGCTCGATGCCAATGGAAAAATCGTTACAGGTCTCCCGGCCTTCGAAGCACGAAACCCCGGCATGCCATGCCCGCTCCAGGCAGGAAACAAATTGGGTGACGACGCCGTCCCGCTCGATCAGGAAATGCGCGGACACGCGCAGGTCGGCGATACCTTCAAAGTAGGGGTGTTCCGTGACATCCAGACGATTCTGAAAGAATTCCTGGACCTTGCCCGTGGCGAACTGGGCCGGTGGAAGGCTGATGTTATGGATCACCAGCAGGGAGATCTCGCCCTCGGGGCGCGCATTGAAGTTGGGCGAGGGGCAATGACGCGCGCCTTCGCACCACCCGCTCACGGGGTCCAGCTGCATACAGGTTCCTTCGATGACGACGATGAATACCGTCAGTATGCCGTGATCGGTCCGGACTGTGCGATCACTTGCCGCGATTGAGTTGCCGCAGATTACCCAACACCGACTCCAGAGCCCGGTCGAACAACAAGGTGTCGTCCAATACCCGCGCCGCGCCACGGCGGAACTCCAGCGCCAGACTGGTACGGCTGTGCTCCTGCACCTTGAGGCCGGTGCGGTTGACGAACACGTATTTGCCGGTGCTTTCGATGATTGCCGCCAACTTGCAGCGCAAGCTGTTTTCCTCATCTTCCTGGAACTCGACCCAGCTTCCCAGGCGCAACTGGTCGACCTGAAGCAGGCCCACGTCATCGGCCGGCAAGCGCACCGCCATGTTATCGGCAGGTGCCTTGTGCGTGGGGCGCAGGACAATTTTCTCCGAGACCTCGACCATGGCTGGCGAGTCGGACGACTGGGCTTGTTCCGTCGCCTGGCCCATACGCTGCAGGGCCTGCACATGCAGGACTTCCAGCTCACTGAAAAATTCGCTGGTCGCGAACGGGTCGAAAGCCGAACGGCTCAACCCTTCGCGCAACGCCTTGAGCAACTCCGGCACCATGGCCAACAGCCGAAGGCCAGCGTCGGGCTCATCGTGAGCCTGGACGCTCCAGATCAACTGCTCCAGGGTCAACACGTCGGCCCGCCACTCCTGCGAATCCTCACCGTGCTTGAAACCTGTCAGCAACAGCACCTGGCTCCAGGCCTGTTGCACAAACTCCACCACCGCCTGAGGCAGCGTCTTGCCGAGCATCACCTGGTTCAACGCGCCCTCGACCCGTTGACGCGCCAGTTCGGCCTTGGCCCGCCCCTCTTCCGCGTCCCGGATGCGCTGTTCAAGCAGCTCGCAGCGGCGTCGCTCATCGCTGGTGAAGGCCAGGAAATCCGCCAATACTTCGGAGAAAATTGCCGGGTCATCGACGAAATCATTCAACAGACGCTGCACCACCTGTTCGATGCGCAGGTAAAGGCTGTCACGCTGGTGATCGTCGCAGGCACCCCAGCCCATGGCCGCGGCGGCGATTTCATTGAGCAGACGACGGGCCGGATGGTTGCCACGGCTGAAGAAACTCTTGTCCTGCACCGCCACCTTGAGCATCGGAATTTGCAGGCGACCGATCAGCGCCTTGAGGGAGTCCGGCAGGTTATGGTCATCGAGGATGAACTCGAACATCATCGCGATCAGGTTGATCACATCTTCATCGGCACCTTCGACCACCCGCGATTTGCCGCTCTTGACACTGACGCGGGTGAGCAGTTGTTCAAGCTGGCTGCGCAGATCGAACTCGTCCTGCTGGGTGGGCGCCGGCACGTACTGCTGCAAATGAGAGAGCAGCCGCAGCAGGTCACGGGTCGAAATCGGCTGCGCGGGCGCGCTGGGCTCCAGGGTCGGCGCGACGCTGCCGCGCACCTGCATCAGCAGCTTCTGCAACGCAGCGAATACTTCCTGCACGCTGTCATCAACGTCGGCGGCGGTTGGCCTGGCCGTTCTCTCTGGCGCGGTTTGTGGAGTATCGTCGTTGCGATCCGAGGCACGCCGGGAAGGCGAAATCTTGAGGTCCGGCAAGATGCCTGTGGCGGCCAACAATTGATTGGCCTCGGCATAGAACCGGTCGCACTCGCTGAGCACATAGCGCTCGAACAGCTTGAGCAGGATCAGCTTGACCTTGATCTCCACCCCCAGGTTGCGGCCGGCCTGCAGGAAGTTTTCGCACAGCAGTGCCGGGCTCAGGGGATTCTGGGCGTTGGTCATCGGCCGAGCCAGCAACGCGCTGAGCCGGGCCGTCAGCTGATCAAGCGACGTCCCATCGCGGCCAAGTACGCGGGTGACCATGGCCTCCACCGCCAGATGGCGCTCCAGGTCGTCGTGGCTCGACTGGATCTGAGGGCCGGCCACAGCGGGAGCCAGTGTCGCCTGGGTCACGTCGTACTGGGCGAGCCTGACGAACGCTTCGAAAAACTGATCAATGAACTCGCGCTCGATACTCTTGCGCTTGAGCCGCACGTCCCGCATGGCTTCGAAGAACAGGTTCTGCTCGACATCGTTACGCGCCCGGTCGGCCATTTCGAACAGGGTGTCGTCGGCGTTATCGAACAGTTCCTGCAGACCAAGGCGCAACTGCTGGGCAGCCTTGTCGCGAACCTGAAGCAGAATGACAGGCAAACGGGCGAGCGGCGAACGGTTCGCCTGATCGGTAGAAACCTTGTGCAAGGGCACTACATTCCCGTCATTGTGCATCCTGGCCTCCTGAAACGGTGTTCTTCGGTTGGCAACGTCAAAGCCATGACGTCAATCGAAAGGCGGATTATCTGGTAAAAGAACCCCGTCGCACCAGAGGACTCTGTGACCCAGCTCGAAATACATCGCAA
The DNA here is from genome assembly GCF_022342325.2 of Pseudomonas sp. AF32. Classification (NCBI taxonomy): domain Bacteria; kingdom Pseudomonadati; phylum Pseudomonadota; class Gammaproteobacteria; order Pseudomonadales; family Pseudomonadaceae; genus Pseudomonas; species Pseudomonas sp. AF32. The sequence continues at coordinate 415,701 of NZ_RQJK02000001.1, forward strand.
TAAGTGACCGGGAAATCGGGAAAATGTTGCGTGGAGCCGACCAAATGCAGGCCAACCGGCTCAGACGGCATGACGGACACATCCGCCGTCGGGAAGGAACAATGCTTGTGGGACAGGGCGCTGGCCCTATAATCGGGCCACTTTGTTTGTGGAGCCCGCTATGCCGAACCTACGTCTCGCCGACCTGACCGCCGAAATCGAAGCCAATGTGCGCCGTGCGTTGCTCGAAGACATCGGCGGCGGCGACATCACCGCGCAATTGATCCCCGCCGAACGCCTGGCCAAGGCCACCATCATTACCCGCGAGTCGGCGATCGTCAGCGGCACCGCCTGGGTCGATGCCGTCTTCCGGCAACTGGACCCACGCGTCGCGGTTCATTGGCAAGTGCGCGATGGCGACCGGGTCAGCCCCGATCAAGCGCTATTCCATCTCGAAGGCCCGGCCCGCTCATTGCTGACCGGCGAACGCAGTGCGCTGAACTTCCTGCAAATGCTCTCGGGCGTCGCTACCCGAGCTCGCTACCTGGCCGACTTCGTCGCCGATACCCAAGTCAAGCTTCTGGATACCCGCAAGACCCTGCCCGGGTTGCGCCTGGCCCAGAAGTACGCCGTGACCTGCGGTGGCTGCCATAACCACCGCATCGGCCTCTACGACGCTTTCCTGATCAAGGAAAACCACATCGCAGCCTGTGGCGGCATCGCCCAGGCCATTGCCGCCGCCCACAGGATCGCGCCGGGCAAACCGGTGGAAGTCGAAGTGGAAAGCCTGGAAGAGCTGAAAGAAGCGCTGGCGGCCGATGCCGACATCATCATGCTCGACGAACTGAGCCTGGACGACATGCGCGAAGCCGTACGCCTGAACGGCGGCAAGGCAAAATTGGAAGCCAGCGGCGGGATCAACGAAAGCACATTGCGCCCGATTGCCGAGACTGGCGTGGATTACATTTCGATCGGGGCAATGACCAAGGATGTGAAGGCGGTGGATCTGTCGATGCGGCTTAGTCTTTGAGCAGCTGCAAGCTGCAAGCTGCAAGCTGCAAGACAAAGCCTCGAAGCTTGTAGCTTGTAGCTTGTAGCTTGTAGCTTGTAGCTTGTAGCTTGTAGCTTGTAGCTAAACGACTAAGTTATTCATCTCGCAGTATTCATCCCACTCCACACCCAGCACCTCGGCCGCCTCCCTGTGCAGGGCCAGGCGCTGCGCCTCGAACTCTTCAGGCGTGCTGGTGTACTTGAGCGTCAGTTCCCAAGGCTGCAACCCCTGGGCCTCGGCCTCGTCCTCGAACGCCCACTGGATCTGGTCTTTCTGATCCTCGGCGCTCAGGTCTTTGATTTCCTCCAGCAACTGAGGCGTGTCCAGGGCATACCTGCGCAGGGCTTCTTCGTGTCTGGCTTCTTGCGTCAGTTCTTTAGCCGTCATGTCGTTCTCGCTGATCGGAGGAATGGGGATGGATCTGGATCATTCAAGGATCTCTCTGACACAGGAAACCGTAACTAGCCCGGTTTACCTGGCCTTCAGAACCATTCGGAGGATCATCTGAAAACAGAGCAATTGTTCGTTGAGGCAAGGAATCCTAGCAGAGACGCAAGCCAGTGCAACAACTGGGGTCAAAGAGAAAGATGAGGGACTTGGCTCGCCAGGCGCTGAACAAATATCTACAGCACCACATAGACAAAGGAAGCGTTGGTGCCCGAGACAGGAATCGAACCTGCGACCTTCGCGTTACGAGTGCGCTGCTCTACCGACTGAGCTACACGGGCGGTGGCTAAACCTAGCATCGTCACCTGTGGGCAGGCAACCGGCGACGCAAGGATTTTCGCCACACAGCAAAACGCCCCGAACCAGTCGGGGCGTTTTGCTGTTCAGCGGTCAGGCAAAGGGCTGATTAAACGCCCGATGCCTTGGCGGCTGCTACGTCCTTGATGGACAGCTTGATACGGCCGCGGTTGTCCACGTCCAGTACCAGCACTTCCACTTCCTGGCCTTCTTTCAGGATGTCGGTCACTTTCTCGACGCGAGCATCGCTCAGCATGGAGATGTGAACCAGACCGTCCTTGCCTGGCAGGATGTTGACGAAGGCGCCGAAGTCGACGATGCGCTCGACCTTGCCGACGTAGATCTTGCCGATCTCGGCCTCGGCGGTGATACCCAGGACGCGCTGGCGTGCTGCTTCTGCTGCTTCCTTGGTTTCGCCGAAGATCTTGATCGAGCCGTCGTCTTCGATGTCGATCGAAGCCTTGGTTTCTTCACAGATCGCACGGATGGTCGCGCCGCCTTTACCGATGACATCACGGATCTTGTCGGTGTCGATCTTCATCGAGATCATGGTCGGAGCGTTTTCCGACAGTTCGGTACGGGACTGACCGATCACCTGGTTCATCTGGCCGAGGATGTTCAGGCGCGCTTCCAGGGCCTGGCCCAGGGCGATTTCCATGATCTCTTCGGTGATGCCCTTGATCTTGATGTCCATCTGCAGTGCGGTAACGCCCTTGGCGGTACCGGCCACTTTGAAGTCCATGTCGCCCAGGTGGTCTTCGTCACCCAGGATGTCGGTCAGGACGGCGAATTTCTCGCCTTCCTTCACCAGGCCCATGGCGATACCGGCTACCGGCGCCTTCATCGGCACGCCGGCATCCATCAGGGCCAGGGACGCGCCGCAGACCGAAGCCATGGAGCTCGAACCGTTGGACTCGGTGATTTCCGAAACCACGCGAATGGTGTACGGGAACGCGTCGGCGTCCGGAAGCATGGCCTGAACCGAACGACGGGCCAGACGGCCGTGACCGATTTCGCGGCGACCGGCCCCCCCCATGCGGCCACACTCGCCCACCGAGAACGGAGGGAAGTTGTAGTGCAGCATGAACGGGTCTTTCTTCTCGCCTTCCAGGGTGTCCAGCAGTTGCGCGTCACGGGCGGTACCCAGCGTTGCAACGACCAGCGCCTGGGTTTCGCCACGGGTGAACAGCGCCGAACCGTGGGTCTTGGGCAGCACGCCGACTTCGATGTTCAGCGGACGTACGGTGCGGGTGTCGCGGCCATCGATACGTGGCTTGCCGTTGACGATGTTTTCGCGAACGGTGCGGTATTCGATCTCGCCGAAAGCGGCTTTGACGTCGCTGGCCGAAGGCTGGCCTTCTTCGCCGGAGAACTTGGCAACCACCTGGTCACGCAGCTCGCCCAGACGCGCGTAACGGTCGGCCTTGATGGTGATGGTGTACGCCTGGGAGATCGCTTCGCCGAACTCGGCACGGATCGCGCCCAGCAGCTCGGTGGCTTCTGGCTGGGGAGCCCAGGTCCAGGTTGGCTTGGCGGCTTCGGCGGCCAGCTCCTTGACGGCGTTGATAACGACCTGGAACTCGTCGTGGGCGAACAGTACAGCGCCCAGCATCTGGTCTTCGGTCAGCTCCTTGGCTTCGGACTCAACCATCAGCACGGCTTCGGAAGTACCGGCCACGACCATGTCCAGGCTCGACGCCTTCAGTTGCTCGTAGGTCGGGTTCAGCAGGTAGCCGGTGCTTTCGTGGAACGCAACGCGGGCAGCGCCGATAGGACCGTCGAAAGGAATGCCGGAGATGGCCAGCGCAGCCGAGGTACCGATCATCGCAGCGATGTCCGGATCGGTCTTCTTGCTGGTGGACACGACGGTGCAGACAACCTGCACTTCGTTCATGAAGCCTTCAGGAAACAGCGGACGGATCGGACGGTCGATCAGGCGGGAAGTCAGGGTTTCCTTCTCGGAAGGACGACCTTCGCGCTTGAAGAAACCGCCAGGGATCTTACCGGCAGCGTAAGTCTTTTCCTGGTAGTGGACAGACAGAGGGAAGAAGCCCTTGCCTGGATCAGCCTGCTTGGCACCGACGACGGTCACCAACACGCTGACGTCATCGTCAACGGTGACCAGCACTGCGCCGGAGGCCTGACGGGCGATACGGCCAGTCTCGAGGGTGACGGTCGACTGACCGAACTGGAATTTCTTGATTACCGGGTTCACGGTGTCCTACCTTCTTTGTGGCTCTTGGGGAAACTTGTCTTCTTGCGAAATTCTTGGGCAGTGCGGGGAATCGGCCCAACGACTGTCCAGATAAAACTTGAGGCTGGGAGCCTGCCGGCCACCGACGCGAACGCAGGCAACTGGCAGACCACCAACCTCATAGCGCAATCGCTGATTAGCGACGCAGGCCCAGGCGGCCGATCAAGGTGCTGTAACGATTAACGTCCTTGCCCTTGAGGTAGTCCAGCAGCTTACGACGCTGGTTTACCATGCGGATCAGACCACGACGGGAGTGGTGGTCTTTACCGTTGGCCTTGAAGTGACCTTGCAGTTTGTTGATGTTGGCGGTCAGCAGTGCAACTTGCACTTCTGGCGAACCAGTATCACCAACAGCTTGCTGGTAGTCGGTCACGATCTGAGCTTTTTCTTCAACGCTGAGTGCCATGTGGCTTTCCTCTTCTCAAGGTACCGTTTCCGAGGAAACCGTACCAACAGGCCAGGGACAGATCCCTGTATCTATAAATGAGTGATGACCGTGCCTGTTGACAGCCACACTCGCCCGCCTGCTGTTACACAGGCGGGTTCCGGTCATTCCGACCGAATCAGTCGACGCGGCGCAATACGCCCGTCTTCGCTCACTTCGCCGATACCGATGAAGCGACCGGTGTGATCCTGTACCCGGACCATGCCGAACTTCGGCGCGTCCGGGGCACGTACCGGCTGGCCGTTGAGCCAGTAGAACGCGCTGTGTTCCGAGAACTGCAGCAGCGGCCAGTCCAGCAGCCCGCTGTCCGACGGCATCAGGAAACGGTCCACCGCTTCGTTGCCGCCTTCGGCATGTGCCGCTTCCAGCTCCTCCAGCGTGACCGTCTGGGCCAACGTGAAAGGTCCCGCCTGGGTCCGTCGCAATTCCGCCACGTACGCACCACAGCCGAGCTGTTCACCAATATCCTCCACCAGGGTCCGGATATAGGTGCCTTTGCTGCAATCCACGGCAAGCCGGACAGTATTACCGTCAAAGGCCAGCAATTCCAAGCGCGCAATAGTAACAGAACGCGGTTCACGCTCCACTACTTCGCCTGCACGGGCCAGCTTGTACAGCGGTTGCCCGTCACGCTTGAGCGCGGAGTACATCGGCGGTATCTGGCTGATTTGCCCGCGAAATCCCGGCAACACCGCTTCGATATCAGCCTGACCAACGGTCACCGGACGTTCGCGCAAAACCTCACCTTCGGCATCCGCCGTGGTGGTGGTCTTGCCCAGTTGTGCCAGGGTCTCGTAACCCTTGTCGGAATCGAGCAGGTACTGGGAAAACTTTGTCGCCTCGCCAAAGCACAACGGCAGCACGCCGGTGGCCAGCGGATCGAGGCTGCCGGTATGCCCGGCCTTCTCGGCGTTGAGCAGCCAGCGAACCTTTTGCAAGGCCGCGTTGGAGGTGAACCCCAACGGCTTGTCGAGCAGGATGATACCGCTCACGTTACGACGAATACGCTTGACCTGAGCCACCGGTTACTCCTTGGAGTCTTCGGGTTCGGCGGCGTGCTGGCTGTCTTCAGCCACGGCGCGCTCGATCAGCGCCGACAGATGGGCACCCCGCGCGACGCTTTCGTCGTAGTGGAAATGCAGCTGTGGAACACTGCGCAGCTTCATTTCCCGGGCCAACTGCATGCGCAGGAAGCCGGCGGCCGAATTGAGCACCTTGATGCTCTGGCCGATGTCATCGGCGCTGTCCTGGCCCATCACGGTGATGAAAATCTTTGCATGACCGACGTCACGACTGACTTCCACTGCAGTGATGGTGACCAGCCCTACACGTGGATCCTTGACTTCGCGACGGATCAGCTGGGCCAGCTCGCGCTGCATCTGATCGCCGATACGTTGGGTACGGCTATATTCTTTTGCCATGTCTTGTTACCTGTTACTGCCCCGCGGTGAAACCCGCAAGGTCTGAAAGCGGCAAACGCCCGGCCTGGCGAAAAGCCGGACCGGGCGTTGCGTTTAGAGTCCGCCGGCGAGACCGCGCATGTTCATGCGACGACCCACCGAGGCTCTTGAAGTACGCGAGTCAGAGGCTGCGAGCAACCTGGACCTTCTCGAAGACTTCGATCTTGTCGCCGACCTTGACGTCGTTGTAGCTCTTGACGCCAATACCGCATTCCATGCCGGCACGTACTTCGGAAGCGTCATCCTTGAAGCGACGCAGGGACTCCAGCTCGCCTTCGAAGATCACGATGTCTTCACGCAGTACACGGATCGGACGGTTACGGTGAACGACACCCTCGACCACCATGCAACCGGCGATGGCGCCGAACTTCGGCGAACGGAACACGTCGCGTACTTCGGCCACGCCCAGGATGTTCTCCCGGACGTCGCTGCCCAACATACCGGTCAGGGCTTTCTTGACGTCTTCGATGATGTCGTAGATCACGTTGTAGTAACGCATATCCAGACCTTCCTGCTCGACGATCTTGCGAGCACCGGCATCGGCACGCACGTTGAAGCCGAACAGTACAGCGTTGGAAGCCAGCGCCAGGTTGGCGTCGCTTTCGGTGATACCACCGACACCACCGCCGACTACGCGCACTTGCACTTCGTCGTTGCCCAGGCCGTTCAGAGCGCCCTGCAAGGCTTCCAGCGAACCACGGACGTCGGATTTGAGGACGATGTTAAGCGTCTTCTTCTCTTCCTGGCCCATGCTTTCGAAGATGTTTTCCAGCTTGCCGGCGTGAGCGCGAGCCAGTTTGACTTCGCGGAACTTGCCTTGACGGAACAGAGCCACTTCACGGGCTTTCTTCTCGTCAGCCACAACGCTCATCTCGTCGCCAGCGTCCGGTGTGCCGTCCAGGCCGAGGATCTCGACCGGAATGGCCGGACCGGCTTCCTTGATAGGCTTGCCGTTCTCGTCGAGCATGGCGCGAACGCGGCCATAGTTCGAACCGACCAGCACCATGTCGCCCTGACGCAGCGTACCGTCCTGAACCAGAACAGTGGCCACCGGACCACGCCCCTTGTCCAGGCGCGACTCAACCACGACACCACGACCTGGGGCCGATGGGGTGGCGGTGAGTTCGAGTACTTCAGCCTGCAGCAATACCGCTTCGAGCAACTCGTCGACACCGGTACCCATCTTCGCGGACACCGGAACGAACGGAGTATCGCCACCCCAATCTTCGGAAGTCACGCCGTGAACCGACAGCTCGCTGCGGATGCGATCGAGGTCGGCACCCGGCTTGTCGATCTTGTTCACTGCAACCACCAGCGGCACGCCAGCGGCCTGAGCATGCTGGACAGCTTCGACGGTCTGAGGCATCACGCCGTCGTCCGCCGCAACCACCAGGATCACGATGTCGGTCGCCTTGGCACCACGGGCACGCATGGCGGTAAACGCGGCGTGACCCGGGGTATCGAGGAAGGTGACCATGCCGCGTTCGGTTTCAACGTGGTACGCACCGATGTGCTGGGTGATACCGCCGGCTTCGCCAGCAGCGACCTTGGCACGACGAATGTAGTCGAGCAGCGAGGTCTTACCGTGGTCGACGTGGCCCATGACGGTCACGACCGGCGCACGAGGCACCGCTTCACCTTCGAACTTCAGAGACTCGGCCAGGGAATCTTCCAGGGCGGTGTCGCTGATCAGGGTCACTTTGTGGCCCAGCTCTTCGGCAACCAGCTGGGCAGTTTCCTGGTCCAGCACCTGGTTGATGGTGGCCGGTGTACCCAGCTTGAACATGAACTTGATGATTTCGGCAGCCTTGACCGACATCTGCTGGGCCAGGTCGCCCACAGTGATGGTCTCGCCGATCTTCACTTCGCGCACGACAGGGCCGGTAGGGCTCTGGAAACCGTGGGCGTTGCGCTTCTTCAGCTTGGCCTTGCCGCGACCACCACGACGGAAGCCGTCGCTTTCTTCGTCGGTCGTGCGCGGAGCAACACGCGGCGCCGGAGCCTTTTCCTTGACGGAGGCGCGATGCGGAGCGTTCTTGCGCTCGCCATCGCCACCGCCACGACGGTTTTCGTCGGAACGCGACTTGTCAGGACGACGCTGCTGGTCGTCACGCTTGCGGGTATCAGCCGCAGGCGCGGGAGCAGGCTCCAGGACCGGCACGCTTTCGCGCACAGGTTCAGCGACCGGCGCAGGTGCCGCAACAGCTTCCACCGGAGCGGATTGCACAACGGGAGGCTGGCGACGCGCTTCTTCTTCGGCGCGACGCTTGGCTTCTTCTTCGGCCTTCTGACGCGCAGCATTTTCCGCCGCACGACGTTCTTCCAGCTCACGTTTGCGCTCGGCTTCGATTTCTTCCGGGCTGCGCTGCACAAAAACTTTCTTCTTGCGCACTTCTACGCTGATGCTCTTGCTACCGGCAACACGCAGGGTGCTGGTGGTTTTACGCTGCAGCGTAATCTTGCGCGGTTCTTCCGCTTTTGCCTTGTGACTGCTCTTCAAGTGGGTCAGCAGGGATTGCTTCTCACTGTCGGTCACATGTTCCTCGGCGGCGGTGTGCGGCAGACCTGCCTCACGCATCTGCTGCAACAGGCGCTCTACCGGTGTTTTGACCTCATCGGCCAGTTGTTTCACCGTGACTTGCGTCATGCACTTCTCTCCTCAGGCCGCGCCTAATTACTCGAACCAGTGGGCTCGGGCGGCCATGATCAACTTGCCGGCACGATCATCGTCAATGCCGTCGATGTCGAGCAGGTCGTCAATAGACTGCTCGGCCAGGTCTTCGCGGGTAATTACGCCGCGCACCGCCAGTTCCATCGCCAAATCCTTGTCCATGCCCTCAAGCGAGAGCAGGTCTTCGGCCGGATGGGCGTCTGCCAGCTTTTCCTCAGTAGCGATGGCTTTGGTCAACAAACGATCCTTGGCCCGAGCGCGAAGCTCGTTGACGATATCTTCGTCAAAGCCGTCGATGTTGAGCATCTCCTCCACCGGCACGTAGGCAATCTCTTCCAGGCTGGTAAAGCCTTCATCCACCAGCACCTGGGCCAACTCTTCATCGACTTCGAGTTCTTCGATGAAGTTGCGCAGGATGTCGCCGGTTTCAGCTTGCTGTTTGGCCTGGATGTCCGATTCGGTCATCACGTTCAAGGTCCAGCCAGTCAGTTGGCTGGCCAGACGTACGTTCTGACCACCGCGACCGATGGCCTGGGCCAGATTGTCTGCGCCAACGGCGATGTCCATGGCATGGGCATCTTCGTCGACGATAATGGCCGCCACTTCGGCTGGCGACATGGCGTTAATGACGAACTGAGCCGGGTTATCGTCCCACAGGACGATGTCCACGCGCTCGCCGCCCAATTCGCCGGACACGGCCTGGACACGCGAACCCCGCATGCCGATACAGGCACCTTGCGGGTCGATGCGCTTGTCCTTGGAACGGACGGCAATCTTGGCACGCGAGCCTGGGTCACGGGAGGCGCCCATGACTTCAATCAGGCCTTCGGCGATTTCCGGCACTTCGATGCGGAACAGCTCGATCAGCATTTCAGGCGCGGTACGCGACAGGATCAGCTGCGGGCCGCGGTTTTCGGTGCGGATTTCCTTGAGCAATGCACGCAGCCGCACACCCACCCGGAAAGTTTCGCGGGAAATGATGTCTTCACGAGCCAACAGCGCTTCGGCGTTGTTGCCCAGGTCGACGATCACGTTATCGCGGGTCACTTTCTTCACGGTACCGGAAATGATCTCTCCGAGTTTCTCGCGATAGGCGTCAACGACTTGTGCACGTTCGGCTTCGCGAACTTTCTGCACGATGACCTGCTTGGCAGTCTGTGCAGCAATGCGACCGAACTCGATGGACTCGATCTTTTCTTCGACCACGTCACCGACCTTGGCGCCAGGATGCGTTTGCGCAACCTTGCTCGGCCAGGTTTCGATCGCCGGATCATCCAGGTCGGCTTCTTCGACTACCGTCCAGCGACGGAAAGTCTCATAGGAACCGGTGTGGCGGTTGATCTCCACACGCAAATCAACTTCATCTTCAAACCGCTTTTTGGTCGCAGTGGCCAGAGCCAACTCCAGCGCTTCAAAAATAACGCCAGCCGGTACGCCCTTTTCATTGGACACCGATTCAACAACCAGCAGTACTTCTTTGCTCATCGTACGCCTCGCCTTTCGCAAGCCATTGGATCCGCGGGATCCGCAGTATCTGGCACGTATCAGTCAAAACTGGGAATAATGTTGGCCTTGTCGATCATATCGATCGGCAACAGGAACTCATGGTCATCTACCTGCACCACAACATCCTGCTCTTCTACACCGCGCAGAAGGCCTTGAAAGTTGCGTCGGCCTTCAAAAGGCGAGCGCAGCTTGATCTTTACTTGTTCTCCGGCAAACGAAGCAAACTGTTCAAGCGTGAACAGCGGGCGTTCCATGCCGGGCGAGGAAACTTCAAGGGTGTACTCGGTGCTGATTGGATCTTCAACATCCAGGACACCGCTGATCTGACGGCTGACGATGGCACAGTCGTCCACCAGCACGCCGCCTTCCTTATCGATATAAACGCGCAACAGTGAGTGGCGGCCTTGAGCCGAAAACTCAATACCCCAGCATTCATAGCCAAGGGCCACGACCACCGGGGCCAACAAGGCCTGCAACTGTTCTAGCTTGCTCGACACCTGAACCCCCTCGTGCATGTTTGTGCATGCTGCAAATAAAAAAAAATGGGCGAATCGCCCATCCCTGAAACGCCGTTGAACAGCGACGTTGTAAAGTGTCCAGCTAACAAAAAGCCCCTTGGAAGGGGCCCTGAAACTGGTTGCGGGAGCCGGATTTGAACCGACGACCTTCGGGTTATGAGCCCGACGAGCTACCAGGCTGCTCCATCCCGCGACAAAGCTGGGGCGCAAGTATACGGCTGATCCCCTATAGGGTCAATGTAACCTTCCACCTACAAGAAAGCCCGCGATTGCGGGCTCCCCTGTTCAATTGGTACCGAGAAGGGGACTCGAACCCCTACACCCTATGGGCACAACCACCTCAAGGTTGCGTGTCTACCAATTCCACCACCTCGGCAAATACAGCGTTTGGAACCTTCTTACTTCTGCTCTTGAGCTGGAGGCACGTCAGTCGCCGGGTTGGCCGACTTTTGCTCTTGAAGCACCGGGACATCATCAGAAGCCGGTTGTTGCTTTGGCACTTCCAATACCGCCGGGTTTGGCAAACCTACCTGAGTCAGCTCATGAGCTTTCTCTTTAGCAAAGTAACCTAACCCCAAGCTGGTCAAGAAGAAACCGGCGGCGAGTATAGCAGTAAACTTACTAAGAAAGGTAGAGGAACCTTGGCTTCCGAATACAGTATTTGAAGCACCTGCACCGAAAGACGCACCAGCATCCGCACCTTTACCCTGCTGCAGCAATACGAGAGCGACTACACCCAGCGCGCCCAGCAGATGAAAAACGACTACGACTGTTTCCAGCATTTTTTCAGTTTCCCGCGGCGCGACAGATCGCACCGAACTCATCTGCATTCAGGGAAGCTCCACCAATGAGCCCCCCATCGATATCCGGCATGCCGAACAGTTCGGCCGCATTGGCCGCCTTCACGCTGCCGCCGTATAGAAGCCGCACACCTCGTGCCACTTCAGCATTCTCTGCCGCCAACTGCGCACGGATGGCGGCGTGCACATCCTGAGCTTGTTGCGGCGAAGCCGTCAGCCCGGTACCAATGGCCCAGACCGGCTCGTAAGCAATGACCGCCTTGGCAAAAGCACCAACGCCCAGGTCTTCGATGATGCTGCCCAGCTGACGCCCGACAACCTCAAGAGTCTTCCCGGCTTCGCGCTGCTCCAGGGTCTCCCCCACACACAGCACCGGAACCAGACCGCATGCCTGAGCCGCAGCAAACTTGCGAATCAGCATCTTGTCCTGCTCGCCCATGATCTGGCGTCGCTCGGAATGTCCGACAAGCACCAGGGAGCAACCTGCATCCACCAACTGACTCGGTGCAATCTCACCGGTCAATGCGCCTTGCATGGACTCCACCGCAGAATTCTGCGCGCCGACCGAAATCGACTTGCCTTTCAAGCCATCAATCACTTGATTGATATACAAGCAAGGCGGGAATACCGCGACATCAACACCGCTTGGCAAGGCCAGATGACGAAGGCCGTTGATCAGCTCAGCGACGCTGGCGCGGGTACCGTGCATCTTCCAGTTACCAGCTACCATAGGGCGACGCATGCTGTACCTCGTCGGTCAAAGTGGGCGCAGATGTTACCCAACCGATTCATGGCTGGCAAGCCGAATTCAGGCAGAAACTTCAGTAACGAGTTTTGCCAGCTCTTCGGCATAACCACGGACCTGCGCTTCATCCTCGCCTTCGACCATGACACGCACCAGGGGCTCGGTACCGGACTTGCGCAGCAACACCCGCCCACGCCCGGCCATTGCCTGGGTCACGCGCTCGCTGGCCTGCTTGACCGTAGCATGTTCGAGAGGGTTCGCACCGCCACCAAAACGCACATTGATCAACACCTGAGGGCATTTGCGTAATGCCTGACGCGACTGAGCCAGGCTCTTGTTGCGCGCCTTGAGTGCCATCAGCACCTGAAGCGCGGCAATGATCGCATCGCCGGTGGTGGTGTGGTCGAAACATACGATGTGGCCGGAGTTCTCTCCCCCGATCACCCAGCCACGCTCCAGCAGCTCCGAGATGACATAACGGTCGCCGACGTTAGCGCGCACGAACGGAATGTCCATGTCCGCCAGGGCCAGCTCGAGCCCGAGGTTGCTCATCAACGTGCCGACCACACCGCCCTGCAACTTGCCACGCTCATGCAGATCGCGGGCAATGATGAACAGTAACTCATCCCCATCGACGACAGTGCCAGTGTGATCCACCATCAGGACCCGATCACCGTCGCCATCGAAAGCGATCCCGAGATCGGCATGCTCGGCCAGGACAGCGGCCTGCAACGAATCGGTATGGGTGGAACCGCAGTTATGGTTGATGTTCAACCCGTTAGGCTGGGCGGAAAGCACCACTACCTCGGCACCCAACTCACGGAACACGCTAGGTGCGACTTTGTAGGTCGCGCCATGAGCACAATCGACGACGATTTTCAGCCCTTCGAAGCTGGTGCCGGTCGGCACGCTGCCCTTGCAGAACTCGATGTAACGACCCGAGGCGTCGTTGATCCGCGACACTTTGCCGATCTTGCTCGACTCGACCACAGTCATCGGCGTATCCAGCAGCTCTTCGATCATCAGCTCGACTTCATCCGGCAACTTGGTACCCTTGCCGGAGAAGAACTTGATGCCGTTATCATCATGGGGGTTATGCGAGGCACTGATCACGATGCCGGCCTGCGCATGGAAGGTCCGCGTCAGGTAGGCAATGGCCGGCGTCGGCATTGGCCCCAGCAACATCACATCGGCGCCCGCCGAAGTCAGACCGGCCTCGAGCGCAGATTCGAACATGTAGCCGGAAATTCGGGTGTCCTTGCCAACCAGCACCTTGCAGGCGCCCATCTTGCGGAATGCCATGCCAGCGGCCCAGCCGAGCTTGAGCATGAAATCAGGGGTAATAGGGTATACACCGACCCGACCACGAATACCGTCGGTGCCAAAATATTTCTTGCTCATAAGTGCTCCGTCATTCTTATTCGGCTGATTGCACCGCTGCGATCATCCGCACGATATCCATCGTTTCGGCTACGTCATGCACCCGCAGCAGGCGCGCGCCTTTTGTGATCGCCAGAGCCGCAAGTGCAAGACCGCCGTACAGACGCTCCCCCACCGGGCGACCCAAGGCATTGCCTATCATGCTCTTGCGCGAGACGCCGACCAATAACGGCCGCCCCAGAGCATGCAAGGCTTCCATATGCTTGAACAGGCTCAGGTTATGAGCCAGTGTCTTGGCGAAGCCGAATCCGGGATCAAGCACTACCTTCTCGGCCGGGATACCCGCCGCGACGCACACGCTCAAACGCTCCGCCAGAAATTCGCCAACCTCCCGGGTCACGTCACCATAGCGAGGATCGTCCTGCATGGTTCCCGGCTCACCGAGCATATGCATCAGACAAACCGGCAACCCGGTGGCCGCCGCGGCATCCAGAGCGCCATCGCGCCGCAAGGCGCGAACGTCGTTGATCAGCCCCGCCCCGAGGCGCGCACTTTCGCGCATGACCGCAGGCGTGGACGTATCGACCGAAATTATGACATCAAGTTCGCGATGTATGCGCTCGACAATCGGCGCCACTCGCTCCAGCTCCTCGAGAGGCGAAACCGGTCTCGCGCCTGGCCGGGTCGATTCGCCGCCGACATCGATCAGCGTCGCCCCAGCCGCCACCATGGCTTCGGCATGCCGCAGCGCGGCGTCGAGCTGACTGAATCGGCCGCCGTCGGAAAAGGAATCGGGAGTGACATTGAGGATACCCATGACATGTACATGGGCCAAATCAAGAACCCGGTTGCCGCAAGGCAACCGGGTCGAGGATTGAGCAGAAGTCATTTCAAACCTTAGACGTCAGCAGCCGGACCACCGATCGGTGTTTCCGGGCGTTCGCCCTGCACCGCTGGAGGGGTGCCCGAAGTACCCGTACCACCCGACCAGTCACGAGGTTCGCGAGGTGGACGTCCCGCCATGATGTCGTCGATCTGCTCGGCATCGATGGTTTCATACTTCATCAGGGCATCGGCCATGGCGTCGAGCTTGTCACGGTTATCCGTGAGGATCTGCTTGGCGGTGCCGTAGCACTGGTCAATGATGCTGCGTACTTCGGAGTCGATCAGCTTGGCGGTCTCACCGGAGAAGCTGGCATGCTGGCCGGTGCCACCACGCCCCAGGAACACCTCGCCTTCTTCCTCTGCATACATGAGAGGGCCCAGTTTTTCTGACAGCCCCCACTTGGTGACCATGTTCCGGGCAATCTGACTGGCACGCATGATGTCGTTGGATGCGCCAGTGGTCACGCCATCGAAGCCCAGGGTCATTTCTTCAGCAATACGACCGCCGTACAGAGAACAGATCTGACTGATCAAGGCGCGCTTGGACAAGCTGTAACGATCCTCTTCCGGCAGGAACATCGTCACGCCCAGCGCACGACCACGCGGAATGATCGAAACCTTATAGACCGGATCGTGCTCAGGCACCATGCGACCGACAATGGCGTGCCCCGCTTCGTGGTAGGCCGTGTTCTGCTTTTCCTTTTCCGACATGACCATGGTCTTGCGCTCGGCACCCATCATGATCTTGTCTTTGGCCAGCTCGAACTCTTTCATCTCCACGATGCGCTTGCCGGAACGGGCAGCGAACAGCGACGCTTCATTCACCAGGTTAGCCAGGTCCGCACCGGAGAAGCCCGGCGTACCACGGGCAATGACCGCGGGAGCAACGTCGTCGCCCATCGGCACCTTGCGCATGTGGACCTTGAGGATCTGCTCCCGGCCACGGATGTCCGGCAGCCCCACCACCACCTGGCGGTCGAAACGGCCTGGACGCAGCAACGCAGGGTCGAGCACATCCGGACGGTTGGTCGCGGCAATCACGATGATGCCGTCATTCATTTCGAAGCCGTCCATCTCGACCAGCAACTGGTTGAGGGTCTGCTCGCGCTCATCGTGACCACCGCCCATGCCGGCGCCACGGTGGCGACCGACAGCGTCGATTTCGTCGATGAAGATGATGCATGGCGCGTGTTTCTTGGCCTGCTCGAACATGTCGCGCACACGACTGGCGCCGACACCCACGAACATTTCGACGAAATCGGAACCGGAAATCGTGAAGAAAGGCACCTTGGCTTCGCCGGCAATCGCCTTGGCCAGCAGGGTTTTACCGGTACCGGGCGGGCCGACCATCAGCACGCCGCGAGGGATGCGGCCACCCAGGCGCTGGAATTTGCCCGGATCACGGAGAAACTCCACCAGCTCGCCGACCTCTTCCTTGGCTTCGTCACAACCGGCGACGTCCGCCAGCGTGGTCTTCACCTGGTCTTCGGAGAGCAGCCGGGCCTTGCTCTTGCCAAAGCTCATCGGCCCGCCCTTGCCACCGGCGCCCCCCTGCATCTGGCGCATGAAGAACATGAACACCGCGATGATCACAAGGATCGGGAAGCTGGCTACCAGGAGCTGGGTCCAGATGCTTTGCTGCTCAGGCTGTTTGCCTTCGATCACGACATGGTTGTCGACCAGGTCGCCGATAAGGCCGTTGTCCTGGATGGCCGGACGGATGGTCTTGAAGCTGTCGCCATCGGTACGCTTGCCGGTAATCACATAGCCATCGACGGCAACGCGTTCGACCTTGCCATCCTTGACCTGCTGAATGAAGTCGGAATAGTTGAGGGTCTGCGGCTCGTTAGGGCTGGAGAAGTTGTTCATCACCGTCACAAGGACAGCGGCGATGATCAACCACAGGATCAGATTCTTTGCCATGTCGTTCAATTAACTACCCTCTGAAGCTGGCTCCGCTGACGGCGCGCGCCTCGCATGATATTCACCGGCCTAACTTACTACATTACTTACGACCCTGGCAGGCGCCGTCTGTAACCCTTTGTGAAACTTTCGACCGCTCAATTTTCGTTACGCGGCTTTTGCAATGCGAAATAAAAAAATCTATCGGCCCTGTCAAAGGCGCTCATCGCTGGCCGAACCCTCGATCCCACGGAAGCCTCGCGCCAACAGATACTGCTCACGGGACCGGTCACGGGACGACAATGGCTTGCGCATCTGCACCTTGTCGAACAATTTGCGGATGCGCTTGTGGTATTCGTCGAAGCCCTCCCCCTGGAAGACCTTGATCAGAAAATCACCGCCCGGACGCAGAACCCGCCCTGCAAGATCCAGGGCCAGCTCGCTGAGAAACATTGCACGGGGCATGTCGACAGCCGCCAATCCACTCATATTGGGGGCCATATCAGAAATCACAAGGTCTACCTGCGTATTTCCGACGGCCTCCAGGATTTTCGCCAGCACGGCATCTTCCGTGAAATCGCCCTGGATGAAGGTCACATCGGGGATGCTATCCATCTCCAGGATGTCGGAGGCGATCAAACGTCCTTGACCACCAATCAGACGACTGGTCACCTGGGACCATCCACCCGGCGCAGCACCGAGGTCGATCACGGTCATGCCTGGACGGATGAGCCGATCCTTTTCCTGGATCTCCAGCAGTTTGTAGCTGGCGCGCGAGCGATAGCCGTCCTTCTGCGCCATCTTGACGTACGGATCGTTGAAATGTTCTTTGAGCCAGTTCTGGCTAGTCTTGGAACGGGCCACAGGCCACCTCTGAATAAAACGGGTCGTGATTAAGTGGGCGGTCCCGGACTCGCTCGGGTAAACTGGCCGCCGCTTTTTTTACAAGATCAGACGCAGGGGTCAGATTATGCCGCTCACTCAAGAGCAGAAGAAACAATACAAATCCATTGGCCACCATCTGAAACCGGTTTTGACTGTGGCTGACAACGGTTTGACTGAAGGTGTACTGGCCGAGCTGGAACGCGCCCTGAGCGATCATGAGCTGATCAAGATCAAGCTCAACATCCTCGACCGCGAAGCCCGCCTGGCCACCATTGCTGAACTGTGCAAGACCGGCAAGGCCGACCTGGTGCAAGTCATCGGCAAGATGGCGTTGATTTATCGCAAGAATTTCAGCGTCAACAAGCAACTGTCGAACGTTCACCGCTTCAAGTGATGCCAAAAGCTCAAGGGTGTGCTTCGCGCACCCTGCCGCTCCATCCAGGCACCGGCTGCAACACCAGCACCAATCCGGAAAAACCCAGCACCAGATAACTGAACACCTGCCACTGGCTCGCATCCGGCCAGCCGAGACGCACCGCAAAGTACATCCCGCACGCGTACAACGACATGAGCAGCAATTGCCCACGCATGTCGCGCCACAGGCTGCCCAGGCCTTCGACCTGAACCAGCACCAACGCCTGGAATACCACACACACTGCCGAAAAAATGACCAGCAGAACCGTCAGCATGCCGGCGACTTCATCGATCAGCAGCGGTGCCAGGCCGATTCGCCCCAGCACCGGCAACATACCGATGTGCAGCAGCCAGAGGCCACCCACCCACAACATCTGGGTGAGTTGCCAGAGCATGGCGCCAGCCCGCAGGAGGCGCCTTCGGTCAGATGTGACGGACTTCGACAATCTCATACTCGATGACGCCACCCGGCGTCTTCACCGACACCACATCCCCCTCTTCCTTGGCGATCAAGGCGCGAGCGATAGGCGAGCCGACGGATATCTTGCCAAGCTTGATGTCCGCTTCGTCTTCGCCAACGATCTGGTAAGTCACGCTTTCATCCGTCTCGACGTTGGCGATTTCCACTGTAGTGCCGAAAATCACCTTGCCGGTATGAGGAATCGTCGTGACATCGATGATCACGGCATTCTGCATGCGGCCTTCGATATCCCGGATGCGCGCCTCGACCATGCCTTGCTCTTCACGGGCGGCATGGTACTCGGCGTTTTCCTTGAGGTCGCCCAATTCGCGGGCTTCACCGATCGCCTGGCTCAAGCGCGGACGCTCGACCTTGGTCAGGTGCGCCAGCTCTTCTTCCAGGGCGCGAGCGCCCTGAACAGTCATGGGGTACTTGGTTATGCTCATGCCTTCAATCCTGCGTGTAAATCCTGCAAGCGACGCACGGTCTTCTCGGGACCGAACTTGAGCGCTTCGCAGATCGCTTCGCCGGCAGCAATGGTCGTGGTGCAGTAGATCTTGTGCTGCAGCGCGTTGCGACGAATGGAGTAGGAATCGGCGATCGACTGGCGACCCTCGGTGGTATTGATGATCAGCGTGACTTCGTCATTCTTGATCATGTCGACCACATGTGGACGCCCCTCGGTCACTTTGTTCACGCGGCGCACTTTCAGGCCTGCCGCTTCGATCAGCCTGGCGGTCCCGGCGGTAGCAACCACTTCGAAGCCCAAGTTGATCAGATCACGGGCCACGCCTGCAACCAGAGGTTTGTCGTCATCACGCACGCTGATGAAGGCCGTGCCGCCGGTCGGCAGGACTTCGCTGGCGCCCATCTGGGCTTTGGCGAAGGCTTCGCCGAAGGTGTCGCCCACCCCCATCACCTCGCCGGTGGACTTCATTTCCGGGCCGAGGATCGGGTCGACACCCGGGAACTTGGCAAACGGGAACACCGCTTCTTTCACACTATAGAAATTCGGAATGATTTCCTTGGTGAAGCCCAGCTCTTTAAGGGTCTTGCCCGCCATGACCCGCGCAGCGATCATCGCCAGGGAGACACCGATGCACTTGGACACGAACGGTACGGTCCGGGAAGCGCGCGGGTTGACCTCGATGACGTAGATGTCCTCGCCCTGCAGGGCCAGCTGTACGTTCATCAGGCCGACCACGCCCAGTTCCAGGGCCATTTTCTTGACCTGCTCACGCATTTCGTCCTGCAGGTGGGCCGGCAACGAGTACGGCGGCAGCGAACAGGCCGAGTCACCGGAGTGAACGCCCGCCTGCTCGATGTGCTGCATGATCGCGCCGATCACCACGTCGGTGCCATCGCTGACCGCATCCACGTCCATTTCAATGGCACAGTTGAGGAAGTGATCCAGCAGCACAGGGCTGTCATTGGACACCTGGACCGCTTCGCGCAGGTAGCGCTTGAGTTCTTCTTCCTTGTAGACGATTTCCATCGCCCGGCCGCCCAGCACGTAGGAGGGGCGTACCACCAGCGGATAACCGATCCTGGCCGCTGCTTTGACCGCTTCGTCTTCGCTGCGCACGGTGGCGTTAGGCGGCTGACGCAGGTTCAGGCGCTCGACCATTTGCTGGAAGCGCTCACGGTCTTCGGCGCGGTCGATTGCATCCGGGCTGGTACCGATGATCGGTACGCCAGCGGCTTCCAGGGCGCGAGCCAGTTTCAGCGGTGTCTGGCCGCCGTACTGGACGATCACGCCCTTGGGCTTCTCGACACGGACGATTTCCAGCACGTCTTCCAGGGTGACCGGTTCGAAGTACAGACGGTCGGACGTGTCATAGTCGGTGGACACGGTTTCCGGGTTGCAGTTGACCATGATGGTCTCGTACCCGTCGTCACGCAGGGCCAGCGCGGCGTGTACGCAGCAGTAGTCGAACTCGATGCCCTGGCCGATCCGATTAGGACCGCCGCCCAGGATCATGATCTTGTCACGGGTCGACGGTGCCGCCTCGCACTCTTCCTCATAGGTGGAGTACAGATAGGCGGTGTCGGTGGCGAATTCGGCGGCGCAGGTGTCGACGCGCTTGTAGACCGGGAACACTTCCAGCTTGTGGCGATGGGCCCGCAGGCTCTTCTCGGTCACACCCAGCAGCTTGGCCAGGCGCTGGTCGGAGAAGCCCTTGCGCTTGAGGCGGAACATGGTGTCGCGGTCGATGCTGGACATGCCCAGGGTCTTGACCTTCTCTTCTTCCTTGACCAGATCTTCGATCTGCACCAGGAACCAAGGGTCGATCATGTTCATGCCGAAGATCTGCTCGACGGTCATGCCGGCACGGAAAGCATCCGCCACGTACCAGATACGCTCGGCACCCGGCACGGTCAGCTCGCGCTTGAGCTCGCTCATGCTTTCCGGGCTGCTCAGGTCCAGTTTCGGATCGAGGCCGCAAACGCCCACTTCCAGGCCGCGAAGGGCCTTCTGCAGGGATTCCTGGAAGGTCCGGCCGATGGCCATGACTTCACCGACCGACTTCATCTGAGTGGTCAGGCGAGCGTCGGCCTTGGCGAATTTTTCGAAGGCAAAACGCGGCAGCTTGGTGACGACGTAGTCGATAGACGGTTCGAAGGACGCCGGGGTCTTGCCGCCGGTGATGTCGTTCGACAGCTCGTCCAGGGTGTAGCCCACGGCCAGCTTGGCGGCGACCTTGGCAATCGGGAAGCCGGTGGCCTTCGAGGCCAGGGCCGAGGAACGGGACACCCGTGGGTTCATCTCGATGACCACCATGCGACCGGTGTTCGGGCAAATGCCGAACTGGACGTTGGAGCCGCCGGTTTCAACACCGATCTCACGCAGCACCGCCAGGGAAGCGTTGCGCAGGATCTGGTATTCCTTGTCAGTCAGCGTCTGGGCCGGCGCGACGGTGATCGAGTCGCCGGTGTGCACGCCCATCGGGTCGAAGTTTTCGATGGAGCAGACGATGATGCAGTTGTCCTTTTTGTCGCGGACAACCTCCATTTCGTACTCTTTCCAGCCGATCAGGGATTCGTCGATCAGCAGTTCCTTGGTCGGCGACAGGTCCAGGCCACGGGAGCAGATTTCTTCGAACTCTTCACGGTTGTAGGCGATGCCGCCACCGGTGCCGCCCATGGTGAAGGACGGACGGATGATGCACGGGAAGCCCAGCTTCTCGAGGACCGCGTTGGCCTCTTCCATGCTATGAGCGATACCGGAACGCGGGCATTCCAGGCCGATGGCCTTCATGGCCTTGTCGAAACGGGAACGGTCTTCAGCCTTGTCGATGGTGTCGGCGTTGGCACCGATCATCTCTACACCGAACTTCTCCAGAACGCCTTCGCGCTCCAGGTCCAGTGCGCAGTTCAGCGCAGTCTGGCCACCCATGGTTGGCAGCAGCGCGTCCGGACGTTCCTTTTCGATGATCTTGGCAACGGTCTGCCACTTGATCGGCTCGATGTAGGTGGCGTCGGCCATGGCCGGGTCGGTCATGATCGTGGCCGGGTTGGAGTTCACCAGGATGACGCGGTAACCCTCTTCGCGCAGGGCCTTACAGGCCTGGGCGCCGGAGTAGTCGAACTCGCAGGCCTGGCCGATCACGATCGGGCCAGCGCCGAGAATCAGGATGCTTTTTATGTCTGTACGTTTTGGCATGGGTTTGTCACTCAAATCCGCAGGTCAGTCGGCTAGGCCGTCGAACAATCTTGCAGCGCCTGAGGGGGCCGCCGTACTGGGGCCGCCCTCGGGCTTACGCGGTCAGCGTCGCTTGGCCATCTCATTGATGAAGCGATCGAACAGCGGAGCCACGTCGTTCGGGCCCGGGCTCGCTTCAGGGTGGCCCTGGAAGCTGAACGCGCTCTTGTCGGTGCGCTCGATGCCTTGCAGCGTGCCGTCGAACAGCGATTTGTGAATCGCCCGCACGTTGGCCGGCAGGGTCGCTTCATCCACTGCGAAACCGTGGTTCTGGCTGGTGATCATCACGACGCCGGTGTCCAGATCCTGGACCGGGTGGTTGGCGCCATGGTGGCCGTGGCCCATCTTCAGCGTCTTGGCGCCCGAGGCCAGGGCCAGCAACTGGTGCCCGAGGCAGATGCCGAATACCGGGATCTCGGTTTCCAGCACGTCCTTGATCGCCTGGATCGCGTAGTCGCAAGGCTCCGGGTCACCCGGGCCGTTGGACAGGAACACGCCATCCGGGTTGAGAGCCAGCACATCGGCGGCCGGAGTTTGCGCCGGCACCACGGTCACGCGGCAGCCACGCTCCACCAGCATGCGCAGGATGTTCAGCTTGACGCCGTAGTCGTACGCAACCACGTGGTACGGCAGCTCGGACGCTTCGATCGTCGGATGGCTGTCGGTCTTCAGGTTCCAGACCGAGGAACGCCACTCGTACTGTTTCTTGGTGCTGACGACTTTCGCCAGGTCCATGCCTTTCAGGCCAGGGAAACCCTGGGCAGCAGCGATCGCAGCTTCTTCGGAAATGTTGTCGCCGGCCATGATGCAGCCGTTCTGCGCGCCTTTTTCCCGCAGGATACGGGTCAGGCGACGCGTGTCGATGCCAGCGATCGCCACGACATTGTTGGCTTTCAGGTAATCGGACAGGGACATCGTGTTACGCCAGTTGCTCGCTACCAGCGGCAGGTCACGGATGACCAGGCCAGCGGACCAGACGCGATCGGATTCGGCATCTTCCGGCGTGGTACCGGTGTTGCCGATGTGCGGGTAGGTCAGGGTAACGATTTGCTGGGCGTAGGAAGGATCGGTAAGAATTTCCTGATAGCCGGTCATTGCGGTGTTAAACACCACCTCACCAACGGTCTGACCGTCGGCTCCAATGGCTTCGCCGCGAAAAATGCTGCCATCAGCAAGGGCGAGTATGGCTGGCTTAGTCAAGAAGACCTCCCGTAAATAAAGCCTGAAAGGGCGATCGCAGGTTGTAAAAAAGCGGAGTGACGTATGGACACGTCACCCCGCTTGTTCACTGAATTATTCTGCGCGCTTTTAGTGGACACACTAAAGCTGTAGCTTACAGAAAAAGGCTTTTTTGGTCCACCGCTAATGAGCCTTAAAGGCAGAGGAATGCGACAGGCCGTCGCGAAGCGGTGTAAAACGGGGCGCAGTATAACCTGAACCCCGTCTTCCGGATCAGCGCAGGTCGAGAACGTCCTGCATGTCGTACAGGCCTGCTTCGCGACCATCCAGCCATAGCGCGGCCCGCACTGCGCCCTTGGCGAAGGTCATGCGGCTGGACGCTTTGTGGGTGATTTCCAGTCGCTCGCCTTCGGTGGCGAACAGCACCGTATGATCCCCCACCACATCACCGCCCCGCACGGTAGCGAAACCGATGGTATCCCGCTCACGGGCGCCAGTGTGCCCCTGGCGACCATACACCGCCACTTCCTGCAGATCGCGCCCCAGCGCATCAGCGATCACTTCGCCCATGCGCAAGGCGGTGCCCGAAGGTGCGTCGATCTTGTGACGGTGATGCGCCTCGATGATTTCGATGTCCGCATCATCACCCAGGACCCGGGCTGTCAGATCCAGCAGTTTCAGTGACAGGTTCACACCCACGCTGAAGTTCGCCGCAAACACGATCGGAATGTCCTTTCCGGCGTCGGCCAGCAATTGCTTCTGCGCAGCATCCAGGCCTGTCGTGCCGATGACCATGGCTTTGCCGTTCTTGCGGCAGATGGCGAGGTTTTTCAGCATCACCTCCGGCAGGGTGAAGTCGATCAGGACATCGAATTCATCCAACACCTTTTCCAGCCCACCGGACATCGGAACACCGATACGACCCAGCGAAGCCAGCTCACCGGCATCGGCGCCGACCAGGGTGCTGTCGGGCCGAACGATGGCCGCGGTCAGCCCCGAGAGCGGCGAGCGCTGCTGCACCGCCTCGACCAGCGCTTTGCCCATGCGCCCTGCAGCGCCCATCACAGCTATACGTCGCATGCGACCTCCTTACAGATCGCCGAAGAAGCGCTTCACGCCTTCGAACCAACCGGTGGTTTTCGGGGAGTGGCTGTTGTCACCCTCCAGCGAACTGCGGAACTCTTCCAGCAACTCACGCTGGCGCCGACTCAGGTTGACCGGCGTCTCTACCGCAACGCGGCACATCAGGTCACCGGCACCGCCGCCACGAACTGGCGCAACGCCTTTGCCGCGAATGCGGAACTGCTTGCCGGTCTGCGTACCCTCAGGGATCTTCAGTTTGACGCGACCATCGAGGGTCGGGATCTCAAGCTCGCCACCCAGGGCCGCATCGACAAAGCTGATCGGCACTTCGCAGAACAGATGCTTGCCGTCGCGCTGGAAGATCGCGTGCTCGCGCACGTTGATCACCACATAAAGATCGCCGGTCGGTCCGCCCTGCGCACCCGCCTCGCCCTCGCCGGACAGACGAATGCGGTCGCCGGTATCGACACCGGCAGGCACCTTGACCGACAGCGTCTTGTACTCTTCGACGCGCCCTTCACCGTGGCAGGAATCGCACGGGTCGGAAATGATTTTGCCCTGGCCATGGCAACGCGGGCAGGTCTGCTGCACCGAGAAGAAGCCTTGCTGCATGCGAACCTGGCCAATACCACCGCAAGTCGGGCAGGTGACCGGGGAAGACCCCTTCTTGGCACCCGAACCGTCGCAGGGTTTGCAGTTGACCAATGTCGGAACACGGATATTGACGGTGGTACCGCGCACCGCTTCTTCCAGGTTCAGCTCCAGCGTGTAACGCAAGTCGCTGCCACGCTGCGCGCCGCCCCGGGCGCCACCGCGACCACCGCCGAAGAAATCGCTGAACACATCACCGAAGATATCGGAGAAGTTCTGGCCGCCGAAGCCCGCACCGCCACCCCCCATGCTCGGGTCGACGCCCGCATGACCGTACTGGTCGTAAGCCGCGCGCTTGCTGGAGTCCGACAGTACCTCGTAAGCCTCGTTAGCTTCCTTGAACAGCTCTTCCGACGCTTTATCGCCAGGGTTACGGTCCGGGTGGTGCTTCATCGCCAGACGGCGATAGGCCTTTTTCAGCTCTGCCTCGCTGGCCCCCCGCTCAACACCCAATACTTCGTAGAAATCACGCTTTGCCATTAGTCTTCGCACTCTTATAGGACGTCCGGCGCAACTCTCCTGAGCTTCGCCAAACTCGCTGAGCCCCCATGCAGGCCCGGACCCAGCTCACGTCGAAACGATCCTGGTCTTAAATCTTTCAGCCAGGGATCCGGCCAAAATGCGGCCTTTCGCCGACCGGAAAGCAGGAGCATTCCCGATCAGGCCGCCAGCACCCGAACGCTGTCGCATGCTGTAAAAATTCGTTGTCTCCAGACACGCCAACGCGGGAGCAAGCTCCCGCGCGGCGACATCCTACCAGCCACCGCACAAATGCAGTCAACCGGCCGACCAACAAGCGATTACTTGTTTTCTTTCACTTCTTCGAACTCAGCGTCGACGACGTCGTCAGCCTTGCCTGCCGACTCGCCTTGCTGTGCAGCGCCTTCAGCCGGCTGAGCCTGCTCGGCGTACATCTTCTGGGCCACTGGCGCGGAGACTTTGGACAGCTCTTCGATCTTCGCTTCGATGGCAGCCTTGTCGTCGCCCTTGACGGCGGCTTCCAGGGCAACCACGGCTGCTTCGATCGCAGTCTTCTCTTCGGCAGTCACTTTCTCGCCAGCATCGGCAATCATCTTGCGAGTCGAGTGCACCAGGGCATCACCCTGGTTGCGGGCGCTGGCCAGCTCTTCGAACTTGCGGTCTTCCTCGGCGTTGACTTCAGCATCGCGAACCATCTGCTGAATTTCTTCCTCGGACAGACCGGAGTTGGCCTTGATCACGATCGACTGGGTCTTGCCAGTGGCCTTGTCTTTCGCGCCGACGTGCAGGATGCCGTTGGCGTCGATGTCGAAGGTCACTTCGATTTGCGGCACGCCACGTGGAGCCGGTGGAATCTCGGCCAGGTCGAACTTGCCCAGGGACTTGTTCTGTGCGGCCTGCTTGCGCTCGCCCTGCAGCACGTGAATGGTCACGGCGCTCTGGTTGTCATCGGCAGTCGAGAACACCTGGGATTTCTTGGTAGGAATCGTGGTGTTTTTCTCGATCAGCGCGGTCATCACGCCGCCCATGGTTTCGATACCCAGGGTCAGCGGGCTGACGTCAAGCAGCAGAACGTCTTTCACGTCACCGGCCAGTACGGCGCCCTGAATGGCAGCACCCATGGCAACGGCTTCGTCCGGGTTCACGTCCTTGCGTGGCTCTTTGCCGAAGAAATCGGTCACCAGCTTCTGAACCAGCGGCATACGAGTCTGGCCACCGACCAGGATCACGTCGTTGATCGCGCCAACGTCGATACCGGCGTCCTTCATGGCGATGCGGCAAGGTTCGATGGTGCGTTGAACCAGGTCTTCCACCAGCGCTTCGAGCTTGGCGCGGGAGATCTTCACGTTCAGGTGCTTAGGACCGGTGGCATCTGCAGTGATGTACGGCAGGTTCACGTCGGTCGACTGGCTCGAAGACAACTCGATCTTGGCTTTCTCAGCGGCTTCTTTCAGGCGCTGCATCGCCAGCGGGTCGCCCTTGAGGTTCATGCCGGTTTCTTTCTTGAACTCGTCGACGAGGTAGTCGATCAGGCGGATGTCGAAGTCTTCACCACCGAGGAAGGTGTCGCCGTTGGTGGCCAACACTTCGAACTGGTGCTCGCCATCGACTTCAGCGATCTCGATCACGGAAACGTCGAAGGTACCGCCACCCAGGTCATAAACGATCACGGTGTGATCGCCCTTGGCCTTGTCCATACCGTAGGCCAGAGCCGCAGCGGTCGGTTCGTTGATAATACGTTTTACGTCCAGGCCCGCAATGCGGCCGGCGTCCTTGGTGGCCTGACGCTGGCTGTCGTTGAAGTAGGCAGGAACGGTGATGACCGCTTCGGTCACGGACTCGCCGAGGTAGTCTTCGGCGGTTTTCTTCATTTTCTTCAGGATTTCGGCCGAGATCTGAGGCGGAGCCATCTTCTGGCTGTTCACTTCAACCCAGGCGTCGCCGTTGTCAGCCTTGGCGATCTTGTAAGGCACCATCTTGATGTCTTTCTGAACGACTTCTTCGTCGAACTTGCGACCGATCAGACGCTTCACCGCATACAGGGTGTTATGCGGATTGGTCACTGCCTGACGCTTGGCCGACTGGCCGACCAGGATTTCGCCATCGTTGGCGTACGCAATGATCGACGGCGTGGTGCGCGCGCCTTCAGCGTTTTCAATAACCTTGGCCTTGCCGTTTTCCAGCACGGAGACGCACGAGTTGGTGGTCCCCAGGTCGATACCGATAATCTTGCCCATGTTAACTCTCCCGGAACTTGGATTTTGTTGCCGCAGCAGTGGTGGCTAACTGCGGTAGCACTTAAACGCTTGACTTCTAAATGGGGCCGTTGCGACCGATTTCAAGCCTGCTCGTCAATAGAAGGCGAAACCGGCGCTGGCGTCTTGCTGACCACAACCATGGCCGGGCGCAGCAGGCGGCCGTTGAGCAGGTACCCTTTCTGGAAAACCTTCAGCACACTGTTTGGCTCGACGTCGGCGCTTTCCTGCATCGCCATGGCCTGATGATGCTCGGCGTTGAAGGGTTCGCCATGGGGATCGATGGCTTCGAGCTGATAACGCTTGAGGGTGTCCTGGAACATCTTCAGGGTCAGTTCGATGCCTTCGCGCATCGGACGAATGTTCTCGTCGTCCGGGCTGGACAGCTCCAGGCCGCGCTCCAGGCTATCGATGATCGGCAGCAGGTCGCCGGCAAAACGCTCCAGGGCGAATTTGTGAGCCTTTTCCACATCCTGCTCGGCGCGGCGGCGGACGTTCTGCAGGTCGGCCGCGACACGCAACGCCTGATCCTGCGCACCCGCCAGTTGCTCCTCGAGCACTTGCACACGAGCCGCCAGGCCTTCGCTCGAATCCTGGGAAGCCTGATCGGTGTCTAGATTTTGCGTATCCGGTGTCTGTTCGTCAGCCATAGATTTCTCCTTTCAATTTCGTCCGCGAGCTCGACTCGCGCTTCTGCCCCCGTATATGGGGTCGGGTTTTTCAGCTTCAAGGGCCGCCAAACGAATTAACCCTACAAAAAACACCCGCTTATCTATTGCTCAACGCGCTAAGAATTAGTCCAAACCAATCAAATCGAGCTAAGACCAGGCATTGTCAGCTCAAAACAAAACACTGTATAAATAACCAGACCTGAAACCTGGGAGCGGCCTTATGCTGGTTCACCTGTCCGTACACAATTACGCCATCGTGGAACACCTCGACCTTGAACTCGATCGAGGCATGAGCGTGATCACCGGTGAAACCGGTGCCGGCAAGTCGATCATGCTCGACGCCCTGGGCCTGACGCTGGGCGATCGCGCCGATAGCGGCGTCGTGCGCCCCGGCGCGGACAAGGCCGACATCCTGGCGACCTTCGACCTGGGCGATATTCCCGAAGCCAGCGCCTGGCTGGCCGAGCGCGACCTGGACACCGACGGCCTGTGCATCCTGCGCCGGGTCATCACGGCAGAAGGTCGCTCCCGTGGCTACATCAACGGCACCCCTTGCCCGCTGGGCGATCTCAAGGCCCTTGGCGAATTGCTGATCGACATCCACAGCCAGCATGAACATCAGTCCCTGCTCAAGACCGACACCCACCGCCGCCTGCTCGATGAATACGCCGGCGCAACCGACCTGGCGCGCCAGGTCCAACTGGCCGCTCAGCGCTGGCGCCAGACCCGTCAGGAACTGGACCGGCTCTCCAATTCCGGTGATGAACAACGGGCTCGCCACCAATTGCTGAGCTATCAGCTCGAGGAGCTGGAAAACCTCGCGCTGGGCGAGAACGAACTGGAGGAACTGGAGCAGGAGCACAAGAACCTGACCAACGCCGAAACCCTCCTGGGTATTTGCCGGCAAGTGGTCGAGCAATGCAGCGAGAGCGATTCAGGCAACGTGTTAAGCGCGCTGACCGCAAGCCTGAACCGGCTTACCAGCGTGAACAACTCCGTCGGCTCCCTGAGCGAGGCGACCAATCTGCTGACCAGTGCGCAGATTCAGGTCGAAGAAGCCGTCGGGGAATTGAACCGGTTCATCGATCACTTCGATGCCGACCCGGCACGCCTGCAATACCTGGAAGAACGCCTGGACACTATTTATACGCTGGCCCGCAAACATCGCGTCCAGCCAACCGACGTCATCGAGCTGCAACAACGCCTGCTCGATGAACTGGAAACCCTGAACGCCAACGATGAGTCCATCGAGCGCCTGGGGGACGAACTGGCCTCCTATGCCCGCCATTACCAGGAAAAGGCCAGCGAACTCAGCGCACTACGCCGGCAAGCCGCAACAGGGCTGGCCAGTACCGTGGAGCAGGAAATCCAGCGTCTGGGCATGCCGGGCGGTCGTTTTACCATCGAACTGCGCCCGAACACCGGCGACGAACTGCAGCCCAACGGATTGGAACAGGTCGAGCTGCTGGTCAGTGCCAACCCAGGGCAACCCCTCAAGGCACTGGCAAAAGTCGCGTCCGGTGGCGAGTTGTCGCGGATCAGTCTGGCTATCCAGGTCATTACGGCGCAAACCTCACGGGTGCCGACCCTGGTATTCGACGAAGTGGATGTGGGCATTGGCGGGCCAACGGCAGAAATCGTCGGCCAACTGCTACGCCGACTCGGAGAGCGCGGGCAAGTCCTGACGGTCACGCACCTGCCCCAGGTCGCCGCACAGGGCCACCAGCACCTGTTTGTGCACAAGGTACGAGGCGAGAAAGACACCCGCACGGCAGTATCCAAGCTCGACAAGACAGAACGCGTGGAGGAGGTAGCGCGGATGTTGGGGGGGATCGACCTCACCAAGGAGTCCCTGGCCCATGCGAAGAAAATGGTGGTCGCGGCAAAATCCTGAAGAACTGCGTAAATAAAGAAGG
The DNA here is from genome assembly GCF_022342325.2 of Pseudomonas sp. AF32. Lineage (NCBI taxonomy): Bacteria > Pseudomonadati > Pseudomonadota > Gammaproteobacteria > Pseudomonadales > Pseudomonadaceae > Pseudomonas > Pseudomonas sp. AF32. The sequence continues at coordinate 445,738 of NZ_RQJK02000001.1, forward strand.
CGACCTCAAGGTCGCCTTCTTTATTTACGCCGCAAGCTTACTTTTTCTTGCGCACATGCAGGACTAGATGGTGATCGATCAGCTCGAAACCATATTCTTCGGCAATTGCTTTTTGCAGCTTTTCGATTTCAGGACTGACGAATTCGATGACTTCACGGGTTTCCACGTTCACCATGTGATCGTGATGTTCCCCGTCCGCCAGTTCAAACACCGCATGACCGCCATCGAAATTATGGCGAGCCACCAGCCCGGCAGCTTCGAATTGAGTCAATACACGGTAAACCGTGGCCAGACCGACATCCTCACCCGCTTCCATAAGGGCCTTGTAGACGTCTTCGGCACTCATGTGCCGCTGCTCTGCGGAATCGAGCATTTGCAGAATCTTGACCCGTGGCAGTGTCACCTTGAGGCCGGCTTTGCGTAGTTCGCTATTTTCAACCATGGTCAGCTTTCTCGCGATGCTGCTTCGCAGCTTCTCTTAATGCGGGTATGATCGGGGTTTACGTTGTCCCAGCCAAGATAGTGGAAGTCGCCCACCGATGCAAAACACCAAGCTCTTGCTAACCAGTTTCACCTTCGTGGGACTGCTCGCACTCGCCGGTTGTTCATTCCCCGGGGTTTACAAAATCGACATCCAGCAGGGCAATGTCGTCACGCAGGACATGATAGACCAGTTACGCCCGGGAATGACCCGTCGGCAAGTACGGTTTATCATGGGCAACCCTTTGCTGACCGACACGTTCCACGCCGATCGCTGGGATTATCTCTACAGCTTGCAGCCAGGTGGCGGCGAGCGCCAACAGGAACGCATCAGCGTTATCTTCAACGCCAATGACCAACTTGTCAGCCTGTCGGGCGATTTCATGCCTGGCGTGAGCCGCGACGAGGCCATCATGGGCAAGGACAGCGGCACCACCGTCACCGATCCGACCAAGAACGCCGAACAGCCGAAACCGGAAAAACCGGCCAAGCCTGGATCGTTGCTGGATCAGATCCAGAAGGACGTGGACAGCGTCGAGACCGTACCTGTCCCGACACCCGAGCCTCTGGATACCTCGCCGCAATAAGCTGCATCCAATAAAAAACCCGGCGCGCCGGGTTTTTTATTGCCTGCGAAACAGGCTTGACGATTACTTGGACTGACGCGCCTGGGCAGCCTTGGCGGCTCGCAGGCGACGGATCTCTTTGGGGTCCGCCAGCAGCGGTCGATAGATTTCAAGCCTATCCCCTGCCTGCACCACTTGGCGCTCCGGATCGGCAACCACTTTGCCGAAAATCCCCACCGGACAAGTCGCCAGGTCCAACCCGGCAACCACCTGCGCAAGGCCGGATACGCCCAGCGCGGCGCGAACCGTCGTGCCTTCCTGCACGGCAACCGCCCGCAGGATGTGCCGTTCAGCGGTGGCATACACCACTTCTATCTCGATCAACGCTTGAGCTCTGCGTTCTGCTTGGCGCGCTGGCAGAACGCGTCGACCAGGGTGTTGGCCGCCTGATTGAACAACGGCCCCAGCGTGGCCCGCACCAGGGGCCCCGCATAGTCGAACGAGAGATCCAGGCTGATCTTGCAGGCCTTCTCACCCAACGGCTTGAACACCCAGATCCCATGAAGCTGATTGAAAGGCCCTTCTTCCAGGTTCATTTCAATGGACTGCCCCGGCACCAGGGTATTGCGCGTGACGAAATGCTGGCTCAGCCCGCCCTTGGCGACATTGAGGCTGGCGCGCATGTGGGTTTCAGAGCTTTCAAGCACCTCGGCCGATGAGCACCAGGGCAGGAACTGTGGGTAGCTCGCCACATCATTGACCAAGTCGTACAGCGCCTGCGCCGGGTAGGGCAACAAGGCCGAGCGTTGAATATGTGTCGTCATGTAAGCGTCACTTCCACAGCTGGGCGGCAAACACTACGAGGATGCCGATGGGGGCCACGTAGCGCATCAGGAACAGGCTCAAGGCGAACAGCATCGGGCTGCGCAGCGACAGCTCGTCGCGCACCGCATCACGCCCCATGATCCACCCTGCAAACACCACGAAACACAAACCGCCCAGTGGCAGCATGATCCGCGATGTGAAGAAATCAATCACGCCGAAGAAGTCCAGCCCTCCGGTTGCTCCCCATTGGTAGAGATGGAACAGCCCGTCTTCGTTCACGAAAAACTTCGCCTGCTTCCATATATTGAAGGAAAACACCGTGCCCAGGCCAACGAACCAACAGGTGAACGCCAGCCAGAATGTCACCCAGGCGCGGCTGATCCGGGTTCGCTCGACCAGGTAAGCCACCATGGGTTCCAGCAGGGAAATCGCCGAACTCCAGGCTGCGATCGCGACCAGGACGAAAAATATCACCCCCATCACTTGGCCGAACGCCATGCTGCCGAAGGCAAAGGGCAAGCTGACAAACATCAACCCCGGCCCCTCGCTGGGGTTCAGGCCTGCCGCGAACACAATCGGAAACAATGCCACGCCCGCCATCAACGACACGAAGGTATCCAGCAGCGCGACACCAAACACCGTCCGGGTGAGGGAGGCATTCTTCGGCATGTAGGCACCGTAGATCATGATCGAGCCAACACCGACGCTCAGGGAGAAAAACGCATGCCCCATGGCCGGCAGCAAGCCGTCCAGAACCTTTTCCGGCTTGAAATCGAACATGAAGTGCAGGCCTTCCATGAAATGCCCGGTGGTCATGCTGTAGCCAAGCAGCACCAGGATCATCACGAACAGCAGCGGCATCATGATTCGCAAGCTGCGCTCAAGCCCCGCGACCACGCCCTTGGCAATCACGACGGCGGACAGCACCATGAAAATCGTATGCCAGAGCGTCAGCCGCCAGGGATCGGAAATCACGTTGCCGAAATAGGCGCCCACCTGATCGGGCTGTACACCCTGGAAGTCACCACGCCCCATGTCGATGATGTAATCCAGCGACCAGCCGCCGACCACGCTATAGAAAGACAGGATCAACAGCGCCGTGATCATCCCGGCGAACGCCCCCCACGACCATTTGGTCGAGTGCCCCGCCTCCACCGCCAACACCTTCAGGGCGTTGGCCGGGCTTTGCCGGGCGCGGCGGCCGATCAGGGTTTCGGCCAACATCACCGGCGCACCGATGAGCGCGATACAGGCCAGAAACATCAGTACGAAGGCTCCGCCACCGTAGACGCCGACCATGTAGGGGAATTTCCAGATGCTACCCAGCCCCACGGCCGAACCGGTGGCAGCAAGTATGAAGACCCAGCGGCTAGCCCAACTGCCGTGGACAGAGACCTTGTCTGTCGACATCGTTATCACGCCCAAGCGTTCAAAAAAGAGGCCGCATTGTCCGGGATTCACTCAAGGTGCTCAAGCACGCTGCATCACCGTAGCCGACACGCACGCAACTGCCTATAATGCCGCCCCTATGGCTAAACAGAAGAAACACCCCACAGGGACCATCGCGCAAAATAAAAAGGCGCGACACGATTACTTCATCGAACAACGTTTCGAGGCCGGCATGGTCCTGGCCGGTTGGGAAGTAAAAAGCCTGCGCGCGGGCAAGGCACAACTGGTCGACAGCTACGTGCTGCTCAAGGACGGCGAGGCCTGGCTACTGGGCAGTCACATCACGCCGCTGACCACCGCCAGCACCCACGTCATTGCCGACCCGGTGCGCACCCGCAAGCTGCTGCTCAATAAGCGCGAGCTGGAAAAGCTTTTCGCCGGCGTCCAGCAGAAGGGCTACACCTGCGTCTGCACGTCACTGTACTGGAGCAAGCACTTGATCAAGTGCGAGATTGCGCTGGGCAAAGGCAAGAAGGAATACGACAAGCGCGATACCGAGCGCGAACGCGATGCCGGTCGCGAGTTGCAGCGTGCCGTGCGCAACAAGGGCAAGGAAGACTAAGCCCCGGAAGATCCATGTGGGAGCGAGCAGGCTCGCCCCCACAGGTTTTCCCACAGGTTTCATGGCTATATTCCCTTGCGCCGCTCCGCCCGCGCCACGCGCTGCACTTCCTGGCGCACTTCCTCCAATACTTCCTGCACATACAGGATGTGTCGGCTGGACACTTCTCTCGCCTGTTCGGCATGCCCATCCATGATCGCCTGGTACAACTCCCGGTGTTGGCTGATCAGCATGTCACGGGTTTCGCTGCGCTGCTTGTACATGCCGCCGATGTTGGTCACCACGTTGCGCTTGAGCAGGTCGAACAGACCACGAATGGTGTGCAACAGCACCGCGTTATGACTGGCCTCGGCGATAGCCAGGTGGAACCGCGCATCCGCCGCGCCCTCCTCCGCCCGACTCACCTCTTCGTGACGGGAATAACAATCCTGCAACGCTTCGAACGCCGCCGTCAGCCGCTCGCGATCCACATCGGTGGCGCGCAATGCCGCGTAATAGGCGCAGGACGCTTCCAGGGTATGACGAAATTCCAGCAAGTCCCGCTGAGCCTCGGGATTGCTTTCCAACAGTTGTAGCAATGGATCACTGAACGTCGAACCCAGTGACTCCACGACATAATTGCCACCACCCTGACGGCTTACGAGCAGCCCCTTGGCTGTCAGTTTCTGGATCGCCTCGCGCAACGAAGGGCGTGACACGCCGAACTGATCGGCCAGGGTGCGCTCGGCCGGCAGCCGTTCGCCGGCCTTCAGCGTGCCTTCGAGGATCATGCCTTCCAGCCGCTCGACAATATCGTCAGACAAACGGCGCTGACGAATCTGATCAAACCCCATCACTCGACTCTCCACCATCCCGACGGCTCGTCGGGCTCTCTATTCTGGCCTATCCGGCCCCTGACCACACCCCTCAAAAGCCATGGGTATGACCGGAGCAGATGCGATCTGCACCGCTTATTCGACGAAAGTTTTGCGGGCGGCAAATTGACACACCACAACCAAGGCTTTTACCCTAGCCAACAGCGCTTGTAAATTGGTCTTACCAATTACCCAAATCCGCTGACCAGTGCCTGACCAACAACAATTAGGGGCCCACCCACATGCAAACCTGGCAACAGCTTTACAGCCCGCTCGGCAGTCTCGGCTTGTCCGCTCTCGTGGCCGTTATTCCCATCGTTTTCTTCTTCCTGGCCCTGGCGGTGTTTCGCCTCAAAGGACATGTGGCCGGCAGCATCACCCTGGCCCTGGCGATCGCCGTGGCAATCTTCGGCTTCAACATGCCTGCCGACATGGCCTTTGCTGCCGCTGGCTACGGCTTCGCCTATGGCTTGTGGCCTATCGCCTGGATCATCGTCGCCGCTGTGTTCCTCTACAAACTGACGGTCAAGAGCGGCCAGTTCGAAGTGATCCGCAGCTCGGTTCTGTCCATTACCGATGACCAACGCCTGCAAGTGCTGCTGATCGGCTTCTGCTTCGGCGCATTCCTGGAAGGCGCCGCCGGCTTCGGAGCGCCGGTGGCGATCACGGCCGCCTTGCTGGTCGGCCTGGGCTTCAACCCGTTGTATGCCGCCGGCCTGTGCTTGATCGCCAACACCGCCCCGGTCGCGTTCGGCGCCCTGGGCATCCCGATCATCGTAGCCGGCCAGGTCACCGGGATCGACGCGTTCAAGATTGGCGCCATGACCGGCCGCCAACTGCCGCTGCTGTCGCTGTTCGTGCCGTTCTGGCTGGTGTTCATGATGGACGGCCTGCGCGGCGTACGGGAAACCTGGCCGGCGGCGCTGGTGGCGGGCCTGAGCTTCGCCATTACCCAGTACTTCACCTCCAACTTCATTGGCCCGGAACTGCCGGACATCACCTCGGCCCTGGCCAGCCTGATTTCCCTGACCCTGTTCCTGAAAGTCTGGCAACCCAAGCGCACCGCCGGCGCCCAGATTGCCGGCACGACTTCCAGCGCGACGGTCACCGCCAGCGCCGGCGGTTTCGGCCAGCCACGCAGCACCCTGGCTTCGCCCTACAGCCTGGGTGAAATCATCAAGGCCTGGTCGCCCTTCCTGATCCTCACCGTGCTGGTCACGATCTGGACCCTGAAACCGTTCAAGGCGATGTTCGCCGCGGGCGGTTCGATGTATGGCTGGGTCTTCAACTTCGCCATCCCGCACCTGGACCAGATGGTGATCAAGGTTGCGCCCATCGTGGTCAACCCCACTGCCATCCCGGCCGTGTACAAGCTTGACCCGATTTCCGCCACGGGCACGGCGATTTTCTTCTCTGCGCTGATTTCGATGCTGGTGCTGAAAATCAACCTCAAGACTGGTCTTACCACTTTCAAAGAGACCTTTTTCGAGCTGCGTTGGCCGATCCTGTCCATCGGCATGGTGCTGGCGTTCGCCTTCGTCACCAACTACTCGGGCATGTCCTCAACCATGGCTCTGGTGCTGGCCGGCACTGGCGCTGCGTTCCCGTTCTTCTCGCCATTCCTGGGCTGGCTGGGGGTGTTCCTGACCGGTTCCGACACCTCGTCCAACGCCCTGTTCAGCTCGCTGCAAGCCACCACCGCGCACCAGATCGGCGTCAATGACACCCTGCTCGTCGCCGCGAATACCAGCGGCGGCGTGACCGGCAAGATGATTTCGCCTCAGTCGATCGCCGTGGCCTGCGCCGCGACCGGGCTGGTGGGCAAGGAATCGGATCTGTTCCGTTTCACCCTGAAACACAGCCTATTCTTTGCAACGATCGTCGGTTTGATCACGCTGGCCCAGGCCTACTGGTTCACCGGCATGCTGGTGCACTGAGTCCTACAGGAAACACCGAAAGAACCGACGCCGATTTCCGAATCGGCGTCCGCTATCGATAACCGGGTCTGCAAGGCTACTGAAAGATTGGCTCTCTATATTCAGCAGCCTCAGCGGACGGATAACCGGGACCACCCGGAGACACGCCTGATGAGCGAGCTTTTTTACAACGCCGTGCCGAACGCGACCCGTGTCGCCCCGCCATTGCCCGAACCCCGGCAGTACCCCAGCGAGAAGCCGCAACGGGTCTACCTGTTCGGCACCTGCGTGGTGGACCTGTTCTACCCCGAAGCCGGGATGGACGCGATTCATCTGCTGGAGCGCGAAGGGATCCGGGTGGAGTATCCGCAAGGACAAACCTGTTGCGGGCAGCCGGCGTACACGTCCGGCTACACCGAGCAGGCGCGGACGGTGGCGCGGGCGCAGTTGGCCTTGTTCGCGCAAGACTACCCGGTGGTGGTGCCCTCGGGCTCCTGCGCCGGCATGATCCGCGAGCATTACGCCGACTTGTTCAAGGACGAGCCCGAGACACTCAAGCAGATCCAGGCCCTGGCGGCACGGACCTATGAGCTGGCCGAGTTCCTGCTGTTTGTCTGCAAGGTGCAGCTTGAGGACAGCGGTGAGCCGGTGAAAATCGCGCTGCATACGTCCTGTTCGGCACGACGGGAAATGAACACCCACCTGCATGGCCGCGCCCTGTTGGCGCAGCTGAGTAACGTGGAACGGGTCGAGCACAGCCACGAAAGCGAATGTTGTGGTTTCGGTGGGACATTCAGCGTGCGCATGCCGGATATTTCCGGCGCGATGGTGGCCGACAAGACCCGGGCGTTGAAGGAATCCGGCGCGCATCAGGTCGTCAGTGCCGACTGCGGTTGCCTGATGAACATCAACGGCGCGTTGGAAAAACAGCAGGAGGCGCTGCGCGGGCAACACCTGGCGAGCTTCCTCTGGCAGCGTACCGGAGGTGCCGCATGAGCACGCCGAGGCTGATTCCGGCAGTAGAGGTACAAGAGGATTTTCGCGCCCGAGCCCACAAGGCTTTGGACGACACGCAACTGCGAAACAACTTTCGCAGTGCGATGGATTCACTGATGACCAAGCGGGCGACGTCCTTCAGCGACGCCCACGAAAGAGAACACCTGCGGGTGCTGGGCAATGCCGTCCGCGCCCGTGCGTTATCCAAGCTGCCCGACCTGCTCGAGCAGCTTGAAAGCAACCTGACCCGCAACGGTGTGAAAGTACACTGGGCGGAAACGGTGGACGAAGCCAATGGCATCGTCCTTTCGATCATCCGCGCTCACGAGGCGCGGCAAGTGATCAAGGGCAAATCGATGGTCAGCGAAGAGATGGAAATGAACCATGTCCTCGCGGCTCAAGGCATTGAATGCCTGGAATCGGACATGGGCGAGTTCATCGTCCAGCTCGATCACGAGAAGCCTTCACACATCATTATGCCGGCGATCCACAAGAACGCCGGTCAGGTCGCGTCCTTGTTCCACGACAAACTCGGCGTGGAGTACACCAAGGACGTCGACCAACTCATTCAGATCGGTCGCAGGGTATTGCGGCAGAAATTCTTCGAGGCCGACATCGGCGTCTCGGGCGTCAACTTCGCCGTCGCCGAAACCGGCACGCTGCTGCTCGTGGAAAACGAAGGCAATGGCCGTATGTCCACCACCGTGCCCCCCGTGCACATCGCCGTGACCGGCATCGAAAAAGTGGTGGAGAACCTGCGCGATGTGGTGCCGCTGCTCTCACTGCTGACCCGTTCGGCTCTCGGCCAGCCGATCACCACCTACGTCAACATGATCTCCGGCCCGCGCAAGGCCGACGAGCTGGACGGCCCCCAGGAAGTGCACCTGGTGTTGCTGGACAACGGCCGCAGTCAGGCATTTGCCGACAGCGAACTGCGTCAGACCCTGAACTGCATCCGCTGCGGCGCTTGTATGAATCATTGCCCGGTCTATACCCGAATCGGTGGCCATGCCTACGGCGAGGTTTACCCGGGGCCTATCGGAAAAATCATCACACCGCACATGGTCGGCCTCGCCAAAGTACCGGATCACCCGAGCGCCTCTTCGCTGTGCGGCGCCTGCGGTGAAGTGTGCCCGGTGAAGATTCCGATCCCGGCCTTGCTGCGCCGGCTGCGGGAAGAAAACGTCAAGGCGCCGGACAGCCCCCATCAAGTGATGCGCGGCCAGGGCAGCAAGTATTCGCCCAAGGAACGCTTCATCTGGAATGCCTGGGCACGGCTCAACAGCTCGCCGCGGCTGTACCGGCTGTTCGGCTTCCTCGCCACGCGCCTGCGCGCCCTCACACCCCGTAACGTGGGCCCGTGGACGCAAAACCACAGCGCCCCCAAACCCGCCGCCCGCTCATTGCATGACCTGGCCCGCGAACACCTGAACCAGCAGGGAGGCCACCGATGAGCGCCAAGGAAAACATCCTCGCCAAGCTGCGCAAAAGCCTGACAGGCACCACGCCCGTTGCCGACAACTACAACGTCGAGCTGGTGACGCAAACCTATCGCTACGCGCCCGAAGAGCGCATCGCGCAACTGCGCAAGCTGATGGAGGCGGTGCACACCGAAATCCACCTGACGTCCGGCGAAGACTGGCCGGCGCTGCTGGCGCAGTTGCTGCGCGACCGACAATTGCCGAGCCTGCTCATCGCACCGACCACGCCGCACGGGAAAAGAATCACACAGTTCTGGGCGAACAATCCGGACCTGCCGACGCTCAAGGCCTACGACCGCCCGGTAGAAGAATGGAAAGCCGAACTGTTCAACGACACCCCCGCCAGCCTGACCGGAACCCTCGGCGCCATCGCCGCCACCGGTAGCCTGATTCTCTGGCCGACGCGGGAAGAACCGCGGCTGATGAGCCTGGTGCCGCCGGTGCATTTCGCCCTGCTCAAGGCCAGCGAGATCCGCGACAACTTCTATGAAGTGCAACAGGAATTCGAATGGGCCCAAGGCATGCCGACCAACGCCCTGCTGGTCTCGGGCCCGTCGAAAACAGCGGACATCGAACAGGTCCTGGCCTATGGCGCACACGGACCGAAAGATCTGGTGGTACTGATTCTGGAGGACCAATGACGCTTCCGGTCCCTTTCCTGCGTGACGTACGCCAACTGATCCCACAGAAACGACTGTTCGACGATCCCCTGTCGACCCTGGCCTTCGGCACCGACGCCAGTTTCTATCGGCTGACTCCGAAACTGGTGGTCCGGGTCGAGAGCGAAGACGAAGTGGTGGCGCTGCTGCAACTGGCCCAACGCGACCGGGTGCCCGTCACCTTCCGCGCCGCCGGCACCAGCCTTTCGGGGCAGGCCATCAGCGACTCAGTGCTGATTGTGCTGGGAGACAACTGGAACGGTCGGCAGATTCGCGAACAAGGCGCGCAGATTCGCCTGCAACCCGGCGTCATCGGCGCCCAGGCCAATGCCTGGCTGGCACCGTTCGGACGAAAGATCGGCCCCGATCCCGCCTCGATCAACGCGTGCAAAATCGGAGGCATCGTCGCCAACAACGCCAGCGGCATGTGCTGCGGCACGGCGCAGAACACTTATCACACCCTGGCCGGTATCCGGCTGGTATTGGCCGATGGCACCCGCCTCGACACCGAAGACGACGCCAGCGTGGCCGCCTTCCGCGCCAGCCACGGCGAACTGCTCGAACGTCTGGCAACCCTCGGTCGCGAGACCCGCGCCAATACGGAACTGGCCGCCCGAATCCGCCACAAATACCGTCTGAAAAATACCACCGGCCTGTCACTCAATGCCCTGGTAGATTTCGACGACCCTGTGGATATCTTGAGCCACCTGCTGGTGGGCTCCGAAGGCACCCTCGGCTTCATCAGTGCCGTGACCTACAACACGGTGGTCGACCATCCGAACAAGGCCTCGGCACTGATCGTGTTTCCGGACGTGGAAACTTGCTGCAATGCAGTCACCGTGCTGAAAAGCCAGCCGGTATCGGCCGTGGAACTGCTCGACCGGCGCAGCCTGCGTTCGGTGCAGGACAAACCCGGTATGCCGGATTTCGTACGGCATCTGTCGATCAATGCCTGCGCCCTGCTGATCGAATCCCGCGCCGCGTCCTCCTCTCTCCTACAAGAACAACTGGCCCTGATCACGGCCTCCCTGGCCGGTTTCCCGGTGGAAAAGCAGGTCGACTTCACTGAAGACCCCAAGGAAAACGCCCGACTCTGGGCCATCCGCAAAGACACCTTTCCAGCGGTGGGCGCTGTCCGCAAGACCGGCACCACGGTCATCATCGAAGACGTGACCTTCCCCGTGGAACAACTGGCCATCGGCGTGAACCGCCTGATCGAATTGTTCGACAAACATCACTACGACGAAGCGATCCTTTTCGGACACGCACTGGAAGGCAATCTGCACTTCGTCTTCACCCAAGGCTTCAACAGCGCCGAAGAAGTCGCACGCTACCAGGCGTTCATGGACGACGTGGCGCAGTTGGTCGCGGTGGAGTTCGGCGGCTCACTGAAGGCCGAGCACGGCACCGGACGCAACATGGCGCCGTTCGTCGAGCTGGAATGGGGCAGCGATGCCTATCAGCTGATGTGGCAACTCAAGCGCCTGCTCGACCCCAACGGCATCCTCAACCCGGACGTGGTGCTCAGCGAAGACCCGCAGATCCATCTCAAACACCTTAAACCGTTGCCGGCCGCCGATGAGATCGTCGACAAATGCATCGAGTGCGGGTTCTGCGAACCGGTGTGCCCGTCCAAGGATCTGACGCTAAGCCCGCGCCAGCGCATCGTGATCTGGCGCGACATCCAGGCGAAAAAACGCACGGGCGTCGACACGGCGGAACTTGAAACGGCGTATCAGTACCAGGGCATCGACACCTGCGCCGCCACCGGACTGTGTGCGCAACGCTGCCCGGTAGGCATCAACACCGGCGAGCTGGTGAAAAAACTCCGCGGCCGTACCGCAACACGTAAGAAAACCGCCGATTGGCTTGCGGGCAACTTCGCCACTGCGTTGCAAGGCGCACGCTTCACCCTGCACGTCGCCAACGGTGCGCGCATGCTGCTCGGAGCGCCACGGCTGGCTCGCTTGTCCACCGGGCTGAACCGCCTCTCCAAGGGCCAGGTGCCACAATGGACCCACGCCATGCCGCAACCGGAACGTGCCATCCGCTTCAGCCCTGCCGTGGCGGACGAGCGTCCGAGAGTGGTGTACCTGGCGGCCTGTGTGTCGCGAGTCATGGGCCCGGCCGCCGGGGACGCGGAACAGGCCTCGCTGCATGAAAAAACCCAGCGGCTGCTGGAAAAGGCCGGTTATCAGGTGGTCTTTCCAGACAACCTGGACAACCTCTGCTGCGGCCAGCCTTTCGCCTCCAAAGGCTATGCCGAACAAGCCGAAGACAAACGCCAGGAACTGATCGGCGCGTTGCTGCATGCCAGCCGCGGCGGGCTCGATCCGATCTACTGCGACACCAGCCCCTGCACCTTGCGGCTGGTCCAGGACCTCGACGACGCACGACTGGACGTGTACGACCCGGTGCGCTTCATCCGCACCCACCTGATGGACCGCCTCGACTTCACGCCCCAGGAAGCGCCTATCGCCGTGCACGTCACTTGCAGCACCCAGCACCTGGGCGAAAGTCAGGCGTTGATTGATCTGGCACGCAAATGCAGCAAGAACGTGATCATCCCGGAAGGCATTCACTGCTGCGGTTTCGCCGGAGACAAAGGCTTCACCACCCCGGAACTGAACGCCCATTCGCTGCGCACCCTCAAGGATGCGGTGCAGCATTGCAGCGAAGGAATATCCACCAGCCGTACCTGTGAGATCGGCCTGACGCAACACGGCGCCATCGACTACCACGGACTGGTCTACCTGGTGGATCGGGTGACCCAGGCCAGGGCGAGGTAAAGAAAAATAGAACCCTGACGAACGCCAGCAGTCCACTGTTCAAGTCCCGCAAACGCGGGACCTCCCTCAAATTGGTAGTACTGATGGCCAGCGACGCCTGAGCCCTCGGTTCAAGGAGAGACACATGAAACGCTCTGTACTGCTCGGTTTGTTCGTTACTGCCTCCATGCTGGCGTCGTCCTCGTTTGCCGCTGGCACGGACGATCTGTGTGATACCAATATCAAGGCCATTGAGAACTCCAAGACCCAAATCCAGGGCACGGACCTGGAGGCACGCGCCGCCACCAGCGTGCAGCAGGCCAAGGCCTTCCAGGCCCAGAATACCGAGGAAGGCACCAAGAAATGCATCTCCGAAACCACTCAAACCCTTCAGGAAATCCAGAAGGTGAACAAGGACGGTAAAAACTCCTAAACGCCGAGGGCCAACCTGCGGGTTGGCCTGCGCCGCAGATTGGCGTACACTGCAAATGCCTGTCGCTCCAGCAGATTCCCGTAGCGACAGGTTCGGGGCCGTTCAGGATTCGACGCCGGTTGCGAAACTTTAGGTGCATGCCGAGTTGGTAACAGAACTCGTAAATCCACTGTTGCAACTTCCTATAGTTGCCAATGACGAAACCTACGGGGATTACGCTCTCGCTGCGTAAGCAGCCTTAGCTCTTCCCTTCTGGTACCTTCGGGTCCAGCAATCATCAGGGGATGTCTGTAAACCCAAAATGATTGTCATATAGAACAGAATCGCCGTGCAGTACGTTGTGGACGAAGCGGCTAAAACTTACACAACTCGCCCAAAGCACCCTGCCCGTCGGGTCGCTGAGGGTTAACTCAATAGACATGGCTAAGCATGTAGTACCGACAGCGGAGTACTGGCGGACGGGGGTTCAAATCCCCCCGGCTCCACCACTTCATCATCTAAAGACGTCCACGGACGTCTTTTTTTGTGTCTGCAACCCAGTAAATACGCGGCCTCCAGCGATTTTGCGGTCTTCTGAGATTTTTTGAGTTCCAGCCATTCGGGTATTCCAAACGGTATTCCAGCCCATCCGGTGCTAATCTTTGGAATACCGAATCAGTGCCTGAGGACAATCTCATGCCTGCTCAAACGCTCCGCCTCTCCGATCGACAGCTCAAGGGAGTCAAACCGGCGTCCAAGGATTATGTCCTTACTGACGGTGACGGTTTGCAGCTCCGGGTACGCAGCAACGGCTCGTTGCTGTGGAATTTCAACTACCGCGAACCGGTGACCAAGAAGCGCATCAACATCGGCTTTGGGACCTACCCCGAACTGTCACTGGCGAACGCACGAAAGATGGCAGTCGATGCGCGCGAGCTGCTCGCACAGGGCATTGATCCGAAGGTGCAGCGCAACACGCTGAATGAAGCCAAGCGCGCAGAAACGGAACACACCTTCGAGAATGTGGCTACCGCCTGGTTCGAGCTCAAAAAAGACTCGGTTACCCCGGCCTACGCCGAAGACATCTGGCGGTCGCTCACGCTGCATGTATTCCCCGACCTGAGGACGACACCACTTGTGAAAATCACCGCGCCGATGGTGATTGGATTGCTTCGCCCTATCGAAGCGAAAGGCAGCCTGGAAACGGTGAAGCGTCTTAGCCAACGGCTTAACGAGATCATGACCTACGGCGTGAACTCCGGCCTGATCTTCGCCAACCCGCTCAGCGGTATCAGGGCGGTGTTCAAAAAGCCGAAGAAAGAAAACATGGCAGCGCTTCCGCCCGAAGAACTCCCCGAGCTCATGCTGGAGATCGCGAACGCCAGTATCAAACGTACGACCCGCTGCCTGATCGAATGGCAGTTGCACACGATGACTCGCCCCGCCGAGGCGGCGACTACTCGATGGGCGGACATCGACTTTGAAAGGCGTGTCTGGACTATCCCACCGGAGCGGATGAAGAAGCGCCGTCCACACAGCATCCCGTTGAGTGATCACGCTGTCGCACTGCTGGAGTCACTGAAGACTCACAGCGGCCATCGCGAATACGTCTTCCCGGCAGACAGAAATCCGCGCACCCACGCCAATAGCCAAACGGCCAATATGGCGTTGAAACGCATGGGTTTCCAGGATCGCTTGGTGAGCCACGGCATGCGCTCGATGGCCAGCACCATCTTGAATGAACATGGGTGGGACCCCGAACTCATTGAGGTCGCACTGGCGCATGTCGACAAGGATGAGGTGCGCAGCGCTTACAACCGGGCCGACTACATCGAGCGCCGGCGTCCGATGATGGCTTGGTGGAGTGAGTACATCCAGAAGGCCGCCACCGGCAGTCTGCTTGCCTCAGCATACGGCCAAGTCAGAGACAAGAACGTGGTGCCGATACGCTAGTGCTATACAGGCGCAATAAAGGCTGCAACAACTGAGCGTTCAAGATTCAGGGCGAGCAGCCTCGCTTATTCGCTTCTCAGTGCGGGTCCATCCAAACAGGGCTGCAAAGCCGCCCTGTTTGGATGGACCTTACTTTGAAGAGCTAAAAGCAACGACGTTGTCCGGGGTTTGCCACGGAATTCCACCGGTGGACAATCGTTCCTCAAGTCCACGGTGACCCTGAATTTCGAACCTTGACCGGGTTTATCCACAGGCGTAGAACTGGCCGTGCAAGCGCTGTCGATGACAGCAACCCGGGTGACCCGAACCTTGAAGGTCACGCCGCTCTCGCGGTGGTTCTCCCCCCAAATGGCGATTCGCATCCGGCAGCTCGCCCGGTCACCTCCCCGGTGATGGATGCCTACTTCAGATCATGGCCCCCGTGCGCCAGACGACACTTCCTACTTCGCTGCCCTGCAGCAACCTATCCGCTTGGCCGAATCTTGCGCCAACCTGCGCCCGTCTCTTTCTCCTGGAAAGAGACGGGCGCTTCTAGCATTGCTGCAGCCCTCATCGCACTTGGCTTTGCGGCAATTCCCCTCGTGACAATCGGCGTGACAAACGCCGATGTCACCAGCAACAGCGATGTAGATGATGGTGCCGCAGACCACGGAATGGACTGCACCTGACTGACAGTCAGGCATGCCCCGGTCATCGCATTACTGCTTGCACCTGGCTCAGGATCTCGCGGCACTGGTCTCGTCAGCCAATGCAGCCTCCACCCGCCCACCGGTAACGGTGCTCAGGAGGCCAGATCATGAGATGCCCTTGCTCCCGGTCGTAAGGAGCCGCCAGTCCCGCGTTAGAGGACACCCCACAGGTCGCAGGGGCCTTGATCCCTGATAACACTCAGCATTCTTGGCGGGATGACGTGGGGCGAGGATTGGAGATCGGATGATGAGGTGACTGACATGGCATTGGTGGGTAGACGCGATGGGCGCAATTTCGGCTACGGCAGACAATTGAGCTATGCAGGGCCGCAGGCGCTGAAAGACATGTTTGGCGGTGGCCACTACGGCACGGTCAAGGCGCACTGTGATCGGTGGCGGGCATTCGTGAAGTGGTGCCGCTCCGAACAAGGGCCCGGTATCAACGATGCGCGGCAGATTGATCGGAAAGTATTGGCCGATTATGCGGCGCACCTGCGCGACATGGTTAGACGCGGTGATCTCGCAATCAGCACCGCACAAAATCGGCTCTCCAGCGTTAACAGGACCATGGCGGCGCTTCGCGGTGATCAGTACGTGAAGTTGCCAAGTCCGAGCAATGCGTTGGGTATGCAGCGCACCGGGGTTCGACACTCGGTGCCACAAGGCCAAGACCATGAACAGGTTAGGCAGATCGTCGAGGCGCTCTGCCGCCATCATCAGCTACGGGCCGCCGCAATCGTTCTGTTGGCGCGAGCCACCGGTATGCGCTTACGTGAGGCCATCTTGGCTGACCTGCCGCGGTTAACTCGTGAGGCTTACGATCTAGGCAAGATCAACATCCAGGATGGCACTAAAGGCGGCCGCGTCGGGGCCTCGGCGCCTCGTTGGATTGTGGTGGATGAGCATATTCGGGATGCCTTGACGTTCGCGGCGCATGTGTCGCCAACGGGTAGCCGCAACATGATTGCTCCAAGTGAAAGCTATCAGGACGTTCTACAAGGGATTGCCCGGCCCGCCCGGGAGGTCTTGCACGCTCATCACCTCAAAGGGTTTCACGAGCTGAGGGCGGCTTTTGCGTGCGAGCGCTACGAGCAGATCACCCAGCATCGCGCACCTATCAATGGTGGGCGGTGCTACACCATGGACCAGAGTCTCGACCGTAACGCTCGCGTACAGATCAGCCAAGAGCTGGGGCATGGTCGGATCGATGTGGTTGCTGCCTATATAGGGGGGCGGGTATGAACAAGGAGTTTGATATGGAAGTGTTCCTGGCTGGCGTGCTGATCGGGTCGTATGCAACCCGGCAGAGGCATTTGCGGCAGGCGATGGTTATCCAGGCTGCAATTGTAGAGCGCTGGCAGAGTAAAACGCCTTGGGGTTGGAAACGGAAGCATCTGGTTTGGTTTATTGAACATCGCTTGAGCGAACGCAGCGAAAATACGCGGTACTACTATATGCTTACGATACAACTGCTCGCTCGTAGAGCAGGTAAGGCATGGGCGTTCAAAACCGGCAGAAAGCCTTCTGAAAGCCAATATCGACAACGAAAGACTTTGGGCTATCCCAAACCCTCAGAACCCTCCGAGCCACCTTCGTGCCATGAGGTAATGGCGAAGAGCAGCAGATTTGCGTGACAATAGGTCCAGCATTTGCCTCATGAAGCGCCCCTAGGACGAGACTCTGTCTGCCCACACCTCATCAGGTCTCAAGCGGTTGCAAATGGCTGCCCAAAACAAACACCGCTCCATCGCGCTGTATGGGCGAGGTGCTGATCCTGAACTACGCGCAGAAGAATGGCTTCACAGCCGATGCGCAGCCAACGGACGGAGTGAAGAAGGGAAGCGATGGAACTCATTGATAATATCAGTCGCCTCCTTGGCGACGACCTGAAGCAGACACTCAGGCCGGGAGCGCGATTGAAGATCGCTGCGTCCTGCTTTTCGATGTACGCCTTCGAGGCCCTGAAGGCGGAACTGGAGAAGCTCGAGGAGCTGAACTTTATATTCACCTCACCGACCTTCGTTGCCAACGAAGTCACCGACAAAATCCGCAAGGAGCGTCGAGAGTTCCACATTCCAAAGGTGGATCGCGAGCGTAGCTTGTACGGTAGCGAGTTTGAAATCCAGCTGCGCAACAAGCTGACCCAGCGCGCAATTGCCAAGGAATGCGCAGACTGGATGCGGCGCAAGGCCCGCTTCAAGAGCAACCGGACTCAGGCCCCCATGCAGCAGTTCGCCTGCGTGCAGTCCCGCGCTGGCGACACGGGCAATACTGCTTACATGCCGTTGCATGGTTTCACGGCAGTTGACCTCGGCTACCAGCAAGGCAATGCCGTGTCGAACCTCGTCAACAAGATGAATGAGCCGACCTTTGCGGCCACCTATCTCAGCTTGTTCGACCAGATCTGGAACGACCCAGAGAAGCTAGAAGATGTGACACAGCAAATCTGCGAGCACATCGCCTCGGTCTACCAAGAGAACTCCCCCGAGAGCATCTACTTCCTGATGCTCTACAACATCTTCAGCGAGTTCTTGGACGACATAGACGAGGACGTGCTCCCTAATGATCGCATTGGCTACCAAGATACGCTGGTCTGGCAGAAGCTCTTCAACTATCAGAAGGATGCCGCCACCGGCATCATTAACAAGCTGGAGACCTACAGCGGCTGTATCCTGGCCGACAGCGTTGGCTTGGGCAAGACCTTCACTGCGTTGGCAGTGATCAAGTATTACGAACTTCGAAACAAGTCAGTGCTAGTGCTGTCTCCTAAGAAACTAGCCGGTAACTGGTTAACCTATAACAGCCCGCTCAAAACCAATATTTTTGCGGCAGATCGCCTCAGCTACCGCGTTCTGTGCCATACAGACTTAGGGCGCACCCGAGGTGAGTCGTTCGGTCTACCTTTGAACAATGTAAATTGGGGTGGTTTCGACCTCATAGTCATCGACGAATCGCACAACTTCCGCAACAACGATGCCTACAAGGACAAGGAAACGCGCTACCAGATGCTGATGAACAAGGTCATCAGGGAAGGCGTGAAGTCCAAAGTGCTGATGCTCTCCGCTACCCCGGTCAACAACCGCTTTGCCGATCTGCGCAACCAGCTGGCTTTGGCCTACGAAGGTGATTCGGAAAACCTCAGCAAGAAGCTCAAGATCAGCAAGAGCGTGGAAGAAATTTTCCGGAGCGCACAGGCTGCCTTCACCGTATGGTCGAAGCTGCCGCCAGAGGAGCGCACTGCTCGCGCTATCCTGGATTCGCTGGACTTTGATTTCTTCGAGCTGCTGGACAGTGTGACCATCGCTCGCTCCCGCAAGCATATCCAGACCTTCTACGACACGAAGGACATCGGCCAATTCCCGGAGCGTCGCAAGCCGCTTTCCTTCCATTGCCCGCTGACCCAGCGCCCGGAAGTATTGGACTTCAACGAGATTTTCGAGCAACTGTCCCTGCTCAAGTTGTGCGTGTACACCCCGGCAGGCTACATCCTTCAAAGCCGGGTCAAGAAGTACATCGACCTGTACAATGCGCAGTCGGGTGACAGGAAGGAAAACCTCAGCCTGCACGGACGCGAGAAGGGCCTGCAGGCGCTGATGACCACAAACCTGCTCAAGCGCCTGGAAAGCTCCATAGAATCGTTCCGGCTCACATTGCAGTCCCTGCGTGGCAACCACACCAACACGCTGGCGACTATCGGCCGCTTCAATGAAGGCGTCTGTGTCGCCGCTGGTTCTTCCGAGGTGGCTGACCTCACCGACGTATTGGAGAACCTGGAAGCAGAAGACGACGATCTGTCGATGCTGAACGGCGGCGAGATTGGCGGCAAAGTCAAGATCAGCTTGGCCGACATGGACTTGCCCTCATGGGAGCATGACCTGAGTGTTGATCTGGAGATCATCGATGCCCTGCTGGCCTCAATGAACAAGATCACCCCCGAGGACGACGCCAAGCTGCAGCACCTCAAGGCACGTGTGCTGGAAAAGATCGCCAACCCGATAAACCCCGGCAATAAGAAGATCATCATCTTCACGGCATTCGCCGATACCGCCGACTACCTCTACGCCAACCTCGCGCCGGAGTTGCTGGCTCAGCAGCAACTTCACAGTGCCAAGGTCACGGGGACCGGCTCGCCCAAATCTACGCTCAAGAAAAGCTATGACTTCCAAGAGCTGCTGACCCTGTTTTCGCCGCGCTCCAAGTCGAAGGCTCAAGTGCTCCCACAAGAGCCCGCAGAGATCGATCTGTTGATCGGCACGGACTGCATATCCGAAGGCCAGAACCTTCAGGATTGCGATTACCTTATCAACTACGACATCCATTGGAACCCGGTCCGCATCATTCAGCGTTTCGGGCGTGTTGACCGCATTGGCTCTACCAACGCCAGCATCCAGTTGGTGAACTACTGGCCTGACATCTCGCTTGACGAGTACATCAACCTGAAAGAGCGAGTTGAGAGCCGGATGATGATCGCTGACGTGACGGCCACCGGTGATGACAACGTGCTTTCCGCGCAGGCCAACGATGTCACCTACCGCAAGGAACAACTGCGCCGCTTGCAGGAGGAAGTGATTGAGCTGGAAGACCTAAAAACCGGCGTGTCGATAACCGACCTCGGGCTTAACGACTTCCGCATGGACTTGCTCAACTACGTAAAGGCATATGGCGAACCCAGCCATGTGCCGAACGGTATGCATGCCGTGGTCCCCGCTAATCCCGGCTTGGGCCTGGAACCGGGTGTGATTTTCACCTTGCGTAACCGTAACCCCGAGGTGAACGTCAACCAGCACAACCGGCTACACCCGTACTACCTCGTCTATATCGGGCGCGACGGCGAGGTGATCAGCGATCACTTCGAGGTCAAGCGCCTGTTGGACCTCGTGCGCAGCGGCTGCAAGGGGCGTCCAGAACCCATCTCCATGGCCTGTGAATTCTTCAATAGAGACACGAACGACGGCAAGAACATGCATCTCTACTCCGAGCTGCTGAGCAAGACCATCCGCTCCATGATCGAGGTGAAAGAAGAAAAAGACTTGGACAGCCTTTTCAGCGGCGGCAAGACCACGGCACTGACCAACACCATCAGCGGCCTGGATGATTTCGAACTCATCACCTTCCTTGTGATTCAGGAGGCCGGATGAGCGGAGCCACGACTTCGGCCAAGCACTTGGCCTTCATCAACTACCCCAAGCAGGCTACGTTCGGGCGTGTGCTGCCGAAGAACAAAATTTACGAACACAGCGGGGCCAACACTCGCCTGAAAGACCTGTTCGTGGAGCAGGTCGAGCAGATCATCTGGCAGTACAAGCTCGCGCCGGAAACTATCAACCTGCCCGCGAAGCCGGGCGTGCCGGAGGTGCAGGTTTTCCACATTCTGCTGAAGACACCGGAGCTGTCGGTCGATGTACTGAAGTGCATCGATGGTGCCGTACAGTTCCCCGTCCTGTTCGAGCTCGAGCACGATGGCAGGATCAAGGTTATTGCCGCACACAAGCGCCTCAGTGAAGCGGACGCCTGCAAGTGGGTGGTCAGCGATTACTTTTCGACCACATGGATGCCAGCCAACAGCGAGCGCAGTGACATGCCTGTGGTTCTGGACTTAGCAGGACTCTACGAAACCCTGCTGCAACGCCTGATTCCACTAGCACCGCGTGCAGAGGAAAGTTTAACAGCCCTGGTCGAGCGCCTAGAAGGTGTGAGGACTAAGCAGCGTGAAATTGAAAGAATCCGCGCCAAGTTAGCCAAGGAAAAGCAATTCAACCGCAAAGTGGAAATCAACACTACTTTGCGCCAAATGAAAAACGAACTTGAGGACTTGAGCCACTGAATCCAGGGCTTCAAGGAAAAACAATGGAAAAACTAAAGATGCACTCTCCCGATCTGACGCAAGACAATATCGCGCACATTCGTGAGCTGTTCCCCGGCTGTGTAACCGAGGCTAAAGCCGAAGACGGAAGCATGAAGTTGACCGTGGATTTTGACCAGCTACGTCAGGAGCTATCGGGATCAGTTGTTGAAGGGCCACAGGAACGCTACCACCTGAATTGGCCGGGGAAGCGGGAGGCGCTATTGGCAGCCAATGCGCCGATTGCCAAGACATTGCGCCCTTGCCGCAAAGAAAGCGTGAACTTCGACAACACGAAGAACCTCTTCATTGAGGGCGATAACCTCGAAGCGCTCAAGCTTTTGCAGGAGGCTTACCTAGGTCAAATTAAACTGATCTATCTCGATCCTCCATACAACCGAAAAAAGGGAAATAACCTTGTCTATCGTGACGATTTTGTAGGAAGCACCTACGAGTATCTGACGCAAAGCAATCAGTCCGATGAGCTGGGAAATCGCCTTGTCGCCAACACTGAAGCGAATGGAAGGTTTCATTCCGACTGGCTTAGCATGATGTACCAGCGGCTACGAGTTGCGCGAAACCTGTTGGCCCCTGCGGGCGTAATCGCCATCTCTATTGATGACGCCGAAACCGCCAACGTATTGCATCTATGCTATGAGATTTTTGGCGAGACGAACTTCCTCGGCACATTGATCTGGAAGAATGCAACTGACAACAATCCAAGCAACATCGCAGTCGAGCACGAAAGCATCCATGTCTTTGCGCGAAGCAAGACCGACCTTGAGGGCGTGTGGAAGAGCTCGGTATCCGACGTTAAGGAAGTTCTCATCAACATAGGCAGCAAACTGGTTGCCAAGCATCCCGATGATGTCAACCAGCTGCAAGCCGCTTACACCGCTTGGTATCGTGAGAACAAAGACCAACTCGGCCCTTTGGCCGATTACAAGTTCATCGACAAGGGCGGCGTTTATGCAGGAAGCCGCAGCGTTCATAACCCCGGCAAGGAAGGTTATAGATATGAAGTGATTCATCCGATCACCAAGAAGCCGTGCAAACAGCCGCTTATGGGATATCGCTTCCCAGAAGAAACCATGAAGCGCCTGCTTGCTGAGAAGAAGGTTCTTTTTGGCGATGATGAAACTAAGCTAATCGAGCTGAAAGTGTATGCCTATGAGTTCGAGGACAAGTTATCCAGCGTCTTCGACCTAGATGGAAGGTCTGGTGCATACGACCTTAAGACCCTCTTTCCAGAGGGCAAGAAGGTGTTCTCGAATCCAAAACCCATCCTGTTGATGGAGCGTCTCATCTCATTCATGACAGGGCAGAAAGACATCTGCCTTGATTTGTTTGCTGGATCCTCAACATTGGCGCACGCGACGATGGAAATCAACCGACGGGAAGGAGGTAGTCGCCGCTTCATCAGCGTGCAATTCCCCGAGCCGATAGGCCAAGAGAGCAAGGATGCAAAAGAGGCTTTCCAATTCTGCACGCAGATTGGCCTTAAGCCATTCATATCTGAGATATCCAAGGAGCGTACTCGCCGGGCCGGTGCGGCTGTGCACCAAAAGGACGGTGCCCCGGGGTGGAGTCAAGACTCCGGCTTCCGCGTCCTTAAGATCGACACCTCCAACATGGCGGATGTCTACTATGCGCCTGATGCGCTGGATAAGGCCAACCTCGACCTATTCGTCGACAACATCAAGTCCGACCGTACGTCGGAAGACCTTCTGTTCCAAGTGATGCAGGACTGGGGTGTCGATCTGGGATTGCCCATCGCCAAACAAACCATCCATGGAAAAGAGGTCCTTTTCGTCGATGGCAACGCTCTGACAGCGTGCTTCGATGCCCATGGCGGCATCGATGAGGACTTCGTCAAGGAACTGTCAAAGCATCAGCCCCTGCGTATGGTGTTCCGCGATGCAGGCTTTAAGGACAGCGCTGTCAAAATCAACGTCGAACAGATTTTCAAATCGCTCTCGCCTTCCACCGAAGTGAAGTGCGTCTAAGGGGTAGGCGATGAAACTGAAATTCAAGACGCAGCCCTACCAAACCGCTGCCGTTCAGGCAGTGGTGGATTGCTTCAAGGGACAAATACCGCAGCATGGCGGGGTTCGCTATCGCCTGGACCCTGGCGTGAAGAGGGCTGCACCGGCGAGCCCTCAATCTGCTCTCGATCTAGAAACTGAAACGGTCGCCGACCAGGAGGCAGCCTTCCGCAACGCGTATTTGGCCTTGTCCGAATCTGCGCTGCTGGACAATATCCAGCAGGTGCAGCGCTTGCAGAACCTGCCTGTTTCGAAATCGCTTGATGACTACTTCACTATCAACGGAAACAAGGAACGCGTTCCTGCCACGAAACAGTACAAAGACAGCGCTAAGTCTATATCCAAAATCCATCTCGATATCGAGATGGAAACCGGCACGGGGAAGACCTACTGCTACATCAAGACGATCTTCGAGCTGAACAAACAGTACGGCTGGAGCAAGTTCATCATCGTCGTGCCCAGCATCGCCATCCGTGAAGGAGTGGCGAAGTCGCTGGAGATCACGGCAGATCACTTCCTGGAGACGTACCATAAGAAGGCCCGCTTCTTCATCTACAATTCCAAGGCACTGCACCATCTGGAAAGTTTTTCGTCCGATGCGGGCATCAATGTGATGGTGATCAACGTGCAAGCCTTCAATGCGACGGGCAAGGACAACCGCCGCATTTACGAAGCCCTGGACGACTTCCAGTCACGCAAGCCAATCGATGTGATCAGCGCCAATCACCCCATTCTCATTCTGGACGAACCCCAGAAGATGGAAGGCGGCAAGACGCTGGACTCGCTGAACAATTTCAAGCCATTGATGGTGTTGCGCTACTCCGCCACCCACAAGACCACACACAACAAGATTCACCGCCTTGACGCGCTGGACGCCTACAACCAGAAGCTGGTCAAGAAGATTGCCGTACGCGGCATCTCGGTCAAGGGCTTGGCCGGCACCAACGCTTACCTCTACCTGCAAGGCATCGATGTTTCCACCAAGAAGCCGCCTGAGGCGCGTGTGGAGTTCGAGCAGAAGCTTGCCAGCGGTCAGATCAAGCGTGTGGTACGTAAGCTGTCCAAGGGGGACAATCTCTTTGTGTTGTCGAATGAGCTGGACCAGTACCGTAGCTATGTAGTGTCCGACATTAACGCCGCCACCGACACCCTGAGCTTTACCAACGGCGTCGAGCTGCAGGTAGGCGAAGCAGACGGGGACGTGAACGAAGCCGCGCTGCGCCGCATCCAGATTCGAGAAGCAATCAAGGCACACTTCGATAAGGAACAGGAGCTTTTCCAGCAGGGCATCAAGGTGCTAACGCTGTTCTTCATCGATGAAGTCGCCAAGTATCGCGACTACAGCGCTCCCGACGAGAAGGGCGAGTACGCCCGCGTGTTTGAAGAGGAATACCAGCTCTACCTGAACGAAGTGCTGGATCTGGACGAAACGCCCTATATCAAGCACCTCAAGCGCATCACAGTCGAGAAGACCCACAGCGGCTATTTCTCAATCGACAAGAAAACCAAAAGATTGGCTGACCCTGATGTAGATAAACGTGGCGAAAACGCCGGCCTGTCGAACGATGTTGACGCCTATGACCTGATCCTGAAGGACAAGGAGCGCCTGCTGTCCCTGAACGAGCCTGTCCGCTTCATCTTCTCGCATTCGGCTCTGCGTGAAGGTTGGGACAACCCGAACGTGTTTGTCATCTGCGCCCTCAAGCACAGTGACAACACGATTTCACGCCGTCAGGAAGTAGGCCGTGGCTTGCGTCTCTCGGTGAACCAGCAAGGTGACCGGATGGATCACTCGTCCATCGTTCACGACATCAATGTGCTGACCGTTGTGGCGAGTGAGAGCTACAAGGACTTCGTTGCCGCCCTGCAGAAGGACATCAGCGAATCCCTGTCGGCTCGTCCGCGTTTGGCCGACAAGGCTTACTTCACCGGCAAGATACTCAACACCATGGAAGGCCCGATCACGGTTTCCGACGATCAAGCCACGGACATTGAGTTCTACCTGATCCAGAACGGTTACGTCGATAAGAAGCGCAACATCACGGAGAAGTACCATCAGTCCAAGAAGGACGGCACGCTCGAAGGGTTGCCGGACGAACTGCTGCCGCATGCCGAACAGGTTTTCCAACTGATCGACAGCGTGTTCAGCGAAAGCCAGATCGTGCAACCCGAGGATGGCCGTAAGGCGAAGAAGCTGGAGCCCAACGCCAACTTCGAAAAGCAGGAATTCAAGGAGCTTTGGGCCAGGATCAATCGCAAGGCAGCGTACAGCGTGCGGTTCGATTCCGAGGAGCTTGTCGCCAAGGCAGTCAAAGCCTTGGATGAGCATCTGCGCGTGACGCCATTGCAGTACACCATCCAACGTGGAGAACAGTCCGCGCTGGTCACTTACGACGGAGTTAATAGTGGCTCCGCCTTTGTGCTGAAGGTTACGGAAACAGAGGTGAACGTCCACTCCATCCATTCAGCAGTGAAGTACGACCTAATTGGCAAACTGGCCGAAGGTACACAGCTTACGAGGCGTACCATCGCGGACATCCTGAGCGCGATCAATGCGGCCGTGTTTGCCCAATTCAAAACCAACCCTGAGAGTTTCATCGCCGAAGCGGTTCGATTGATCAACGAGCAAAAGGCGACGGTGATCATCGAGCACCTCGCCTACGACACAGTCGCCGATCAGTTCGACTTGGACATCTTCACTGCTGGGCAGACAAAACAGGACTTCAGCAAGGCCGGGGACAAGCTCCAACGACACATCTACGATTACGTGCTGACCGACTCCAACATCGAGCGGGAGTTCGTGAAGGAATTGGATACCTGCACCGATGTGGTCGTCTACGCCAAGCTGCCGCGTGGCTTCCTGATTCCAACCCCTGTGGGCGATTACAATCCGGATTGGGCGATATCCTTCAAAGAGGGGACCGTCAAGCACGTCTACTTTGTGGCAGAGACCAAGGGTTCCATGTCATCTATGCACCTTACCCCCATCGAGCAGACCAAAATCGACTGTGCTCGGAAGTTCTTTCACGATATCAATAAAAAATATGCGCCTGACAACGTGAAGTACGACGTGGTGAACAGCTTCGGGAAGCTAATGGAGTTGGTGAAGTAACCTGCGAGAGATGGAAATTGAGTAGCAACTGCTGGCTTGGGTCTGGAATAAGAAAAAGGTAGGCTTCTAAGCGGTTCTCTCCATCACATGGCGAAGCATCGTGGGCGGATAGCTCATTTCAAAAAAGGGCTGACCTGCAAAGGGCAGCCCTAATCAGCAGCAAAAGGCATTTGGTAGGTAACCGTCCGCCCAACTCACCTTGCGTAAGTCAAGCTGGCATCGATCGTGTCCCAGGAAGTGGTGTAACTGAACCAGCCGAAGGCGCCCTGCGGGCGAAAGAGGATGGTCATCGTGGTTCTTGGCTAACGTTGAGTTTGCGAAGACCAAACACT